>JADYYY010000005.1 GCA_020853395.1 Acidobacteriota bacterium | reverse complement strand
GCGCAGTGTAGTACGGCCGATCCGATCTCGCCAGCCCGACACGCGACGTTTGGACACCAGACGGCCGGCCGGATCCTGCAGAATCAACTACATGGATCGGGATTTCTTCACCGGAAAGTAGTCTAGCGGTGAGGAGACCTGTTGCGTAACCGTCTCGAGGCAGGTGCGCTCGCTCTCGTTGCGGTCGTCGGGCCCCTTGTCCTGTTCATGGGCACGCCCGGCACGAGCGATGTGGACATCTGGTTCAAGTGGGCGCAAATCCTGAGGACATCCGGCCCTGTCAGCGGATTCGCAGCCCTACGGGCCGACTACCCGCCGGGATCGTCACTCGTGTTACTCGGCGTCCGCTATCTCAGTGAGACGCTGTCCATACCGTACGCGCTCGGCCTCAAGATCACCTTGACGCTGTGTCTGGCCGCAACCGCGTGCGTCGTGTTCCTCGTCGCGCGGAGCGTCCTCTTAGTGGTGGCGACAGTCGTCTCCATGTCGCTGAACGCGGTGGCGCTGATGTACCTGGATGTGCTGATGGCGCCGTTCCTCTTGGCCGCGGCGTACGTGGCGAGGCGCGGACGATGGTGCGCGTGTCTCGCGCTGCTCATCTGCGCGTCATATTTCAAGTACCAGCCAGTCGTTCTTCTTCCGTTCGCGCTCGTCTTCTCTCTGCGGAATATCCGCACGAAGGTGCCGCGAGGTGACTGGATCCTGTTGGGTGCCGCTGCTGGCGGCGTCGTTGCTGGTCTCGCTGTCTACGGGGTTGAGCCGGTATGGCGGTCGTTCATCACTGCCAGCCGCCACAACACCCTCAGCAGCTTCGCCGCCAACCCGCAGTGGATCCTCACGTGGATCTTGCAGGCGTGGTCGGGGCGGGCGACAGAGATCGTGGAGATTGTCTCGGCATCCCGTCCCACGCTGCGCGTTCTGTCGCTCGTGAGTCTCGTTGGCTACGGATACGTGCTGCGCGCGTACTGGAAGTCTGGAGACGGCAGCAACGAGGGTTTCCTGCGCTTCGGCCTGCTGGGCTTTCTCGTCTATTTCTTCTGTTCCGCCGGCGTTCATGAAAACCACTTGTTCGTGCCGTTGGTGATGACATTGAGCTTGGCGATCGAGTCGGAACGATGGTGGCCTCAGTTCGTCGTGGTCGCTGCCGCTGCCAACGCGAACCTCCTGGGCTTCTACGGATGGACGGGATATCTCGACCGTGGCGTCACCGTCATCGACAACACGGTGTGGCTTGCGTGTGTTGCGTCGATCGCTCTGTTTCTCGTTGGCAAGTCGGTCTGGCGTGGCGACGGATCCGGTCTTTCGAAGAGGCATTCACGGCCGTCGGTCTAGCGAGATGGTGAAGGTCGGCTCGGCGAAAGCTTGCCGGCCCCCGTCAACCGGACCGGCCTCGACCGCGGTCGCGGTGGTGATCACGGACGCCCCGCAGGTGGTCGACAGAACGAATGCGGAAATGAACCGCGGCTTCATGTCCAGCTCGTGGCGGAGGGAGAGGGATTCGAACCCCCGGTACCCTTTCGGGTACAGCGGTTTTCAAGACCGCCTGTTTCAACCGCTCACACATCCCTCCGACAGGTACGACGGGTACGACCGGTACGACGGGTCCAAGGAACCTGACGCTCGTCCACTTTACTCAACTTCGATTGCGGAACATAGCTGCGGAGCGGGATCCAAGCGGGCGACGGGTACGACAGGTCCAAGGAACCTGATGCTCCTCCACTTTCCTCACCTTCGATTGCGGAACATCGCCGCGCAGCCGGGTCCAAGCGGGCGACGGGGTACGACAGGTCCAACGAACCTCACGATCGTCCACTTCACTCAACTTCGATTGCGGAACCGCGACGGCGCGCGTCCTGGGCACCGGTCCGATCGACCGTCGTCGCTACATCCCGGCCTCGATCCGCTCCAACCCTCCCATGTACGGCCGGAGCGCTGGCGGGACGACGACCGAGCCGTCCGCGTCCTGGTAGTTCTCGAGGATCGCGACGAGCGTGCGGCCGACGGCGAGACCCGATCCGTTCAGCGTGTGCGCGAACTGGGCCTTGCCGGCGCCGTCCGGCCGGTAGCGGATGCCGGCGCGGCGCGCCTGGAACGCTTCGGTGTTGCTGCACGACGAGATCTCACGGTACGTGCCCTGGCTCGGCAGCCACACCTCGAGGTCGTACGTCTTCGCCGACGCGAACCCCATGTCGCCCGTGCAGAGCAGCACGCGCCGGTACGGCAGCTCCAGGCGCTCGAGCACGGTTTCGGCGTTGCGCGTGAGCGCCTCGAGCTCGTCGTGCGACTGCTCGGCCGTCGTGATCTTCACGAGCTCGACCTTGTCGAACTGGTGCTGCCGGATCAGGCCGCGCACGTCGGCGCCGTACGACCCGGCTTCGCTGCGGAAGCACGGCGTGTACGCCGTGTACTTCAGCGGCAGCGCGCGGCCGTCGAGGATCTCCTCGCGGTGGAGGTTCGTCAGCGGCACTTCGGCCGTCGGGATCAGGAAGAGATCCCACTCGCCGGCGATCTTGAAGAGATCCGGCTCGAACTTCGGCAGGTTCCCCGTGCCGGTCAGCGCCGCGCGGTTGACGAGGAACGGCGGCTCGGCCTCCCGGTAGCCGTGCTCGCGCGTGTGCAGCTCGATCATGAAGTTGATGAGCGCCCGCTCGAGCCGCGCGCCCGCGCCGAGCAGCACGGAGAAGCGCGCGCCCGACATCCGCGTCGCGCGCTCGAAGTCGAGGATCCCGAGGCCGACGCCGACGTCCCAGTGCGGCTTCGGCTCGAATCCGAACGCCCGCGGCGTGCCCCATCGCTTGACCTCGACGTTGTCGGCCGACGAGGCGCCCACCGGCACGGACTCGTGAGGCAGGTTCGGCAGCACGAGCAGCAACGCATCCCGCCGCGCCTCGACGTCGGTCAGCGCCGCCTCGTGCTCGCGGATCTCCGCCGCGCGCGCCTTGTTCCCGGCGAGGATCTCCGAGGCGTCGCGGCCCTCCTTCTTGGCGCGCGCGACGGCCTCGCCCGCGCTGTTCTGCTCGCGCTTGAGGTTTTCGACGAGCGGAATCAGCCGCCGGCGCTCGGCCTCGAGCGCGGCCAGCTCCGCCAGCTCGCGCGCCGGATCGGGGCCGCGAGACCGCAGCCGCGCCTCGACCTCGTTCGCACGCTCTCGCACGTACACGGGATCCAACATGGCTCACATGCTATACCGCGGCGCGCGCTGCCTGCGCAGGGCACGCGCCCGGGCATAATCGGAGGTGATGCCCGCACCGCGCCTGCGCCTCGGCATCTCGGCGTGCCTGGTCGGCCAACGCGTCCGGTTCGACGGAGGCCACAAACGCGACGCCTTCCTCGCCGACGCGCTCGGCACCGTCGTCGAGTGGATCTCCGTCTGCCCCGAGGTCGAGTCGGGCCTGCCCACGCCGCGTGAGACCATCCGCCTCGTCCGCGCGGACGACGAGGTGCGGATGATCACGACGCGCACTGGCTACGACCACTCGCCCGCCATGCGCGAGTACGCCGCGCGAAAGCTCGACGCGCTGGCCGGTCTGAATCTCTGTGGCTTCGTCTTGAAGAAGGACTCGCCGAGCTGCGGCGTGACGCACGTGAAAGTCTTCGACGCCGGCGGGACACCCGCCGAAGACGGCACCGGGCTCTTCGCCGTCGCCCTGATCGCGAGGTTCCCGCTGCTGCCGGTGGAGGACGAGTGCCGGCTCCGCGACCCTGAACTGCGCGAGCACTTCGTCGAACGCGTGCTGGCCTACCGGCGCCTCGCCGCATTCTTCGCGACCCGATGGACGACGGCCGCGCTCGCGCGGTTCCACGCGGTGCACCGGCTGACGTTGCTCGCGCACGCGCCGGCGTCGTACGCGGCGCTCGGCCGGCTCGTCTCCCGCGCTCGCGCGTCGTCTCGCTCGGAGCTTCGAGCCTCGTACTCGGCCGGCTTCATGCACGCGCTCTCCGCCATCCCGACGACGAAACGCCACACGAACGTGCTCCGCCTCGCGGCTGGCTGTCTCCACGACGTGCTGGACGACGACGCGCGCGCGGAGATCGCCGATGCCATCACCCGCTTTTCCGCCGGCGAGGTGCCGCGTGCCGCACCGCTCACCCTTCTCCGCCGCCATCTGCGGCGCCACCGCGTTGCGTCCCTGGCCGGGCAGGTCTACCTGCAGGCGCACCCGGCGATGCGCGCGCTCCGCGTTCGCGCTCGAGCCGCCGGCGCGAGCGCCTCGGCCGAGCGGCTCGCGACGACCGTTGTCTCCCGATAGGGCGTTGCGATACTCTGCCCGGCGTCTCCAGCGCTGTTCCGCGCACGACCGTCGCGTTCTCTGTCGACGAAGCTGAGCCACGGAGGCAACCGCGTGTCCGAATCACCGGCTGGTGAGGCCGTTCCGGCCGCCAACCTTCGCCACGTTCGATTCGCTGGCGTGCCCGCGGCCCGGGCGGCGACGCGATGGCCGACCGCCGGCCCTCGATTGTCCGGGCTCCCGCAACGCGCCGACCGGCGCGACGCGTTCGCGGATCACGTCCTCGGTCTCGCGGGCCTCGACGCCGAGCTGTATCGGCCGGGACCACTCGAACGGCGCGTCGGAGCCTGCCTGAGCGCGCTCCGGGCGCGCTCGATCGACCGCGCCGCGCACCTGCTCGCCACCGCCCCTGAGCTGCGGCGGGTCGCGACCGACGCCTTGCTGCTCGGCGTCACGCAGTTCTTCCGCGACGCCGACGTCTTCGATCGGCTCGCCGGACACGTCCTGCCCGCTCTGCTCACCTCGGGCGCGGACCCAATCCGCGTCTGGAGCGCCGGCTGTTCGAACGGCGCCGAGCTGTACAGCGTCGCGATGCTCGCCGCCGGCGCCGGCGTACTCAATCGATGCGAATTCGTCGGGACCGACTGCCGCTCGACCGCGGTCGCCGACGCTCTCGGCGGCGTCTTCGACGCGCGGACGTTCGAGTCGGCCCCGCGCGATCTCGCGGCGCGATACGCCGAACCTGTCGCGGGCCATCGCGTGCGCGTGGCCGCCGCGCTCCGGGATCGCTGCCGCTGGCGCGTCGCCGATCTGACCCGCGACGTCGAGCCCGGCCCCTGGCACCTGATTCTCTGCCGGAACCTGACGATGTACCTGCAGCAGGATTGCGCGGACGCCGTCTTCGGCCGGCTCGAACGTGAGTGCGTGCCGGGCGGCTATCTCGTCGTCGGCCGCGCCGAG
Source organism: Acidobacteriota bacterium (assembly GCA_020853395.1). Lineage (NCBI taxonomy): Bacteria > Pseudomonadati > Acidobacteriota > Acidobacteriota bacterium. The sequence goes on along the minus strand of JADYYY010000005.1, from coordinate 319,414 downwards.
CGCCTCGCCGGCGCCCGCCTCGTCGCACGCTGCATCTACCGGACGGTCCCGCGATGATCGAACGAGCGCGGTCGGTTGCGCCGCTGCCACCGCTCCGGCCTGGGGCCTCGATGCTGCTCGGCCTGGCCCTGATGTTCGCGTGGGGGCTGCTGCGCGTCGTCGTCTTCTCCGACATCGTGCTGCCGCTGACGTACGTGCTGCCGATGCTCGTCTGCGTCTGGACGCAGGATCGGCGCATGTTGTGGACCATGGCCGCCGGATTCGCGGTCCTGAACGCCGTCCAGGCGACGTGGCTCGTGCCGGCCGGCACGGTGACGCCGCTGGTCCACGCCGCCACGTTCGTGAACATCTGCGTCGGCGCGGGAGTGGTGGACACGATCATCAGGTCGAGGCGCCGGCTTCGCGCGGCGCTCACGGATGTCCGGGCGCAGCGCGACGAGCTGGCCGAGCTGAACGACCGATTGAGAGATCAGGCGGACGAGCTGGGCCGGCAGGGCGAGGAAATCGCCGCGCAGATCGAGCAGCTCACGCAACGCAACGAGGAGGTGCAGATCCAGGCGGAGGAGATCCAGCACCTCAACACCGACCTGTCGAGGCGCGAGGAGATCCTCGACGTGCTGCTCGGCCTGGTCAACGTCTCGAGCACGCAGCGCGACGCCCTCGGCCTCGTGGTCTCGCGCGCCGCGCCGCTCTGGGAGCCGGCGGCCGCCGCCGTGTTGATCTACAAGATGGGTGCGGACGGCTTGTCGGCGGTTGCCAGCGCGCCGGCCGACGTGGCCGCGGCGGCCGATCGCATTCCGGATCGCTTCGTGGCGCTGGCGATCGAGCACGGGCGCCCCGCGGCGCTCGCCGACGCCAGCCTCCGCCCCGATCTGCCGCTGCTCGGGCGCGCCGCCGATCGCCCGCCGTTCGCCGCCGTGCTCGCCGCGCCGATCGCCGTCGACGATGCGCCGTACGGCGCCATTGCCGTGTACGCCGAGCATCCCTACGAGTGGTCCGAGGAGCAGTTCCGGTTCATCCGGTGGCTCGCTGCGCAGTGCGGCCGCCTCATCGAGACGCTGCGCGCGCGCGAGCAGCTCACGACGGCGCTCGCCGCGCTGGACGACCTGAACCGCAACAAGAGCCAGTTCCTCGCGACGCTGTCGCACGAGCTGCGCAACCCGCTCGCGGCGATCCGCTACGCGCTCGATCTGCTCCAGATGCCGCAGGCGGACGCGGCGATCGCGCGGCGCGTCGTCGAACGGCAGTTGCCCCATCTCGTGCGGCTCGTGGACGACCTGCTCGACGCGGCGCGCATCGAGCGCAACAAGATCGCGCTGCGACGCGACGTCGTCGATCTGCGGACCGTCGTGCAGGAGGCGATCGATGCCGCACGCTTGTCCGGTGCGCCCGGCACGCACCGCATCACGGCCCATCTCCCCGACGCTCCCGCGTGGGTGAGCGCCGACCCGGATCGCCTGCTCCAGGCCGTCACGAACGTGATGTCCAACGCGATTCGCTATACCCCGGACGGCGGCGCGGTGACGGTCACGCTGTCCGAGCGCGGCGAGCGCGCGCTGCTCTCCGTGGCCGACACGGGCGCGGGCATCCGCCGCCAGGATCTGGGGCGGATCTTCGACATGTTCGCGCAGAACGACCACGCGAAGGAGGGCCTCGGCATCGGCCTCGCCCTCGTGAAGTCGATCATCGACCTCCACGGCGGGTCGATCGAAGCGCGCAGCGAGGGCGAAGGGCACGGCAGCGAGTTCGTCGTGGAACTGCCGCGCGCGACCGCCCCGCCGCCCGAGCGAGGCGCGCCGCCTCCGCTGCCGGTGTCGGCCAACCGCCGTGTGCTCGTCGTCGACGACAACGAGGACGCCGCGTCGATGCTGCAGTCGCTTCTCGAGCTGCGAGGGCACACCGTGTGGACGGCCAGGAACGGGGCGGACGCCTTGCGGCTCGCCGAGCAGTCGCCTCCCGACGTCGTTCTCCTCGACATCGGCCTGCCCGGCATGGACGGCTTCGAGGTCGCCGCCGCGCTGCGACGGTCGCGCACCGGCGCCACCATGTTCCTCGTCGCCCTCACCGGCTGGGGCAGCGATCACGATCGCGTGCGCGCGAGGGACGCCGGTTTCGACGCTCACGTCACCAAGCCCGCCGAGCTCCACGAAATCGAACGGCTCGTAGCCGAAGGGCCGGCTCGCGCCCGCGCGCAGGCCGGCGACGCCCACTCTTCCCGGCGCGACACGCCGCCACCCCCAGCCTCGGGCCACCTCCCCGCGCCCTGACCACACGCCTCGCGCTGGGATAGAGTTTCCGAGAGGTCACACGTGAAGAAGAGCGTACGCAAGGCGGTGTTTCCTGCTGCCGGACTCGGCACCCGGTTCCTTCCCGCCACGAAGGCCCAGCCGAAGGAAATGCTGCCGCTCGTGGACAAGCCGATCATCCAGTACGGCGTCGAGGAGGCGACGAGCGCCGGCGTCACCGACATCATCATCGTCACCGGACGCGGCAAGAACGCGATCGAGGATCACTTCGACGTGTCGATCGAGCTCGAGAGCTTCCTGGAGTCGCGGCAGAAGCGCGAGCTGGCGGCCGAGATCCGGTCCATCTCCAACCTCGTCCGCAGCCTGTCGTACGTCCGCCAAGGCGAGCCGCTCGGCCTCGGACACGCGGTGCTCACCGCCCGGCCCCTCGTCGGCGACGAGCCCTTCGCCGTGATCCTCGCAGACGACGTGATCGATGCGCAGCCATCGGCGCTGGCGCAGATGATTCGGGTGTTCGAGGAGGTCGACGGGCCCGTCATCCTCGTGGAGCGCGTCCCCAAGGCGCAGATCTCGGGCTACGGCGTGATCGCCGCCGACGAGGTCCGTCCCGGCATCTACCGCATCCGGGATCTCGTCGAGAAACCCGCGCCGGAGGACGCGCCGTCGGACCTCGCGATCATCGGCCGGTACATCCTCACGCCAGACATCTTCGACGCGCTCGTCGAGGAGTCGGGCTCCGTGAAATCAGGTGAGATTCAGTTGACGAATGGCATGAGACGGCTGCTCTCGAAGCGGCCGCTCTACGCGTGCGAGATCACCGGCGTTCGGCACGACACCGGCAACAAGCTGGGCTTCCTGAAAGCGGTCGTCTACTTCGGGTTGAAACGGCCGGAGCTGGCGGAGCCGCTTCGGCAGTACCTGAACTCACTCGGCCACTGACGTCAGTCGGCCTTCGTGCCCCCGGCGGCGGCCGCGGCAGGCTTCGCGCTCGCCCCGCTGTCGGCCTTGGTCCCGCCGCCCGCCGCGGAATCGCCGCCTTTCGGCGATCCACCATCGCCTGAAGCGGCCGCGGCCCCTGGCTTCGCGGCTCCCGCCGCATCCGGCTTCGATCCGCTCTTGGCGTAGTCGGTGATGTAGAAGCCGGATCCCTTGAACTGGATGGCCGGAGAGGAAATCAGCTTCTCGACGGGACCGCCGCAGTTCGGACACTCGGCGACCGGCGGATCCGAGAACTTCTGGATACGCTCGAAGCGGTGAGCGCACGACTGGCACTGGTACTCGTACAGGGGCATGTGTGGTCGAAGCTCCCGAGGCTTTCTCCGAATTATAGATAATCCGATCGCCCCATGACGGGAACCCTTTACGTGGTCGGGACGCCCATCGGCAACCTGGAGGACCTGACCTTCCGGGCCCTCCGGATCCTCGAGGAAGTCGATCTCATCGCAGCGGAGGACACACGCCGCACGGCGAAGCTCCTCGCGCACTACGAGGTGCGCAAGCCGATGGTCAGCCTGCGAGAGCACAACGAGCGGCGGGAGACACCGCGCCTGGTGGCGCAGCTCACCAGGGGCAAGTCGGTTGCGCTCGTCAGCGATGCCGGCACCCCGGGCATCTCCGATCCCGGAGCGCACCTCGTTGCCGCTGCCCATCGCCATGGGATCGCGGTTCGTCCGATTCCAGGCGCCAGCGCCGTGACCGCCAGCCTCTCCGCTGCCGGCTTCCCCGCCTCACAGTTCGTGGTCATCGGCTTCCCGTCTCGTGAATCGGTCAAAAGACAGAGTCTGGCGCTGGATCTTGCGGAGGAAGAGAGAACCGCGGTGATCTTCGAGGCCCCGCATCGTGTTTCTGAAACGCTGAGATCGTTGTCAGAACTGAAACCAGCTAGGACAGTAGCAGTGTTTCGTGAAATGACCAAGTTGAACGAGGCCTGTACGCTGACAACGACGGATCGACTGGCTGAAATAGAGATCCGACCGCAGGGTGAGTTCGTGATTGTTCTCGGTCCGCGCCCTGCTGAGTCATCGGACGCAGACCGTACGGCCGAGATTGTGGATTTCGTTGGTCGATTGACCGCAGGAAGGCCGTTCGATCTAGACGAAGCGGTCCGCATAGCGGCATTGACGCTCGATGAGCGTCCGTCGAGGGTTGCGAACGTGGTCCGGCGACGGACCATCTTGGCCAAACGACAGAACAGCCCGTCGTCTTGACCGTTCTTCGCCGTTTTTGCTAAGTTCGCGTCAACCTCCCCTGCTCCTATGGCAAAGCGCTCGCGGACCAAACGTGGCTCGCAGGGACGTGCGGCTGTCTCCCGGCCCAGCGGGCAGCGGCTGCACGCTGCGCGGCCTGCCGCGGTGCGGCCGGCGCCTGCGCCCGCGCCACTGCCTGCCAGGCCGGAGCCGAACGGTCCGCCGGCGGAGGCGGTGTCCGCCTTCGAACGCGGAGTGCAGGCCATGCAGCGCCACGCGTTCGCAGACGCGGCAGAGCAGTTCAAGCTCATCCTGCAGTCGTTCGCTGGCGACAGCGGCCTTCGGGACCGCACGGAGGTCTATCTCTCGCTCTGCGAACGCGAGCTGCGCCGGCGACCCGCCAGCCCTCAGACGATCGAGGAGCGGCTGACGGCGGCGACCGCCGCCCTCAACAATGGGGACGACGACCTGGCGGAACGGCTGGCAAAGGGCGTGCTCGGCGAGAACCCCGATCAGGACCTGGCGCTGTACCTGATGGCCGCCATCGAAGCCCGCCGCGGCGCCACGAACGCTGCCCTGCACATGCTCGCCCAGGCGATCGACGCGAGGCCCGACGTCCGGGCGCAGGCCCGGCACGACGCCGACTTCGAAGCGCTGCGATCGCTCGACGCCTTTCAGCAGCTCATCGAGGTCCCCACGGGCATCGCGGGGAGCCGAAAGCCCCGCCGGGCCCGCTGAGCCTGCAGCCGCAGTCACGCATCGGCGATAATCGCCAGGGCCGCTCACGCCGGCCGTTTCCCATGACCGATCTCTACATCGTGGTTCTCGCGGCCGGTAAAGGCACGCGGATGAAGTCGTCGCTCCCCAAGGTTCTGCACCCGTTGGCCGGCCGCCCGATCATCGAGCACGTGCTCCGCACCGCCGCCGCCCTCTCCCCGGTCGAGACGATCGTCGTCATCGGCCAGGGGGCGGACGAAATGCGCGAGGCGCTCGCAGGCCGCCATGAGCGCCTGACGTTCGTCATGCAGTCGCCCCAACTCGGCACCGGACACGCCGTGCTCCAGGCCGAGCCGGTCCTCCAGGGAAGGCGCGGCACGCTCCTCGTGCTCTACGGCGATGTCCCGCTGCTGCAGGCGTCCACGCTGCAGCGGCTGCTCGAGCACCACCGGTCTCGCGGGGCGGCGGCCACGGTTCTCACCGCGAACCTCCCGGATCCCTTCGGCTACGGGCGAATCGTGCGCGACGCGCAAGGCCGGCTGACCCGAATCGTCGAGGAGCGCGATGCCTCGGGCGATCAACGGTCCATCCGTGAAATCAACAGCGGCATCTACGCGTTCGATCTCAACCCGCTCTTTCCGGCGCTTCACAGCATCGGGGCCGACAACGCGCAGGGCGAGTACTACCTCACCGACCTCGTCGCCATGTACCACCAGCGCCGGCTCCCGCTCGAGACGCTGACGATCGACGATGCGGGCGAGCTGCGCGGCGTCAACACGCGACTCGAGCTGGCCGATCTCGGCGTCGTCGTCCGCGATCGCAAACGGCGTTCGCTCATGCTCGCGGGCGTGACCCTCGAAGATCCGTCCTCCGCTCACATCGACGACGACGTCGAGGTCGGATCCGACACGGTGATTGGGCCGAACGTCCTGCTGACCGGACGGACGACGATCGGCGCCGGCTGCCGCATCCATGCCGGCGTGCGCATCAGCGATTCGGCGGTGGCCGACGGCGGCGTCGTGCTCGACCACAGCGTCATCGTCCACTCGACGATCGGCCGGGGCGCAACCGTCGGTCCCTTCGCGCACCTTCGCCCCGGCTCGCGGATCGGCGAAGCGGCGCACATCGGCAGCTTCGTCGAAACGAAGAACGCCACGTTCGGCGCCCGCTCGAAGGCCGGCCACCTGACGTATCTGGGCGACGCGACGATCGGACAGGACGTGAACATCGGCGCCGGCACCATCACCTGCAACTACGACGGTGAACGGAAGCACGACACGGTGATCGAGGATGGCGTGTTCATCGGCAGCGACTCGCAGCTCGTCGCGCCGGTCACCATCGGGCGGGGCGCCTACGTCGCGGCCGGCTCGTCGATCACGGAGAGCGTGCCGGCCGGCGCGCTCGCCGTGGGGCGCGCTCGCCAGGTCGTCAAGGTCGGATGGGCCTCCCCTCAGGCCCGGCGGACTCCTGGTCAGCCTGAGCAGAGTTGAACCATGTGTGGCATCGTCGGGTACGTTGGCGCCAGGCCGCTCGTGCCCCTGCTCATCGACGGGCTCAGACGGCTCGAGTACCGTGGCTACGATTCGGCCGGCATCGCGGTCGTCCGCGACGGCGCCATCGACATCCGCCGCAGCGCGGGCAAGCTCGCGCGGCTGGAAGACGCACTGCGGCAAGCCCCGGCCGATGGACGTTTCGGGATCGGGCACACGCGCTGGGCGACCCACGGCAGGCCGACCGAGGAAAACGCCCATCCTCACCGCGACTGCCGCCACAGGATCGCTGTCGTCCACAACGGGATCATCGAGAACTACCTCGAGCTGAAGCACGAACTGACGCGGCAGGGACACACGTTCGTCAGCGAGACCGACACCGAGGTGGCCGCGCATCTCGTCGAGAGCGAGTACGGCGCGGACGGACTCGAGGCCGCGGTCCGTCGCGCGCTTCGCCGCCTGCGAGGGCTTTTCGCGCTCGTGCTGATCGCGGCCGACGAACCGGACGTCATCGTGGCCGTTCGCAGCGGTCCGCCAGTGGTCGTCGGGCTCGGCGAGCAGGAGTGCTTCGTCGCCTCCGACATCCCGGCGCTACTCAGCCACACGCGCGACGTCATCTTTCTCGACGACGACGAGATGGCGACGATCACGCCGGCCGGAGTGCGCTTCGCGGACTTCGACGGCCACGCGCGGTCGCGGACGCCGCAGCGCATCACGTGGGACCCGGTCAGGGCAGAGAAGGCCGGATATCCCCATTTCATGCTCAAGGAGATTCACGAGCAGCCGCGCGCGGTGCGCGAGACGGTGCTCGGCCGCGCATCGGTCGACACGGGCGCCGTGCAGCTCGACGGCATCGCCCCGCGCATCCTCACCGACACGGATCGCGCGCTCATCGTCGCATGCGGGACGTCATGGCACGCGGGGCTCGTGGGCAAGTTCCTGATCGAAGAGCTTGCCGGCGTACCGGTCGAGGTCGACTACGGATCCGAGGCGCGCTATCGCCGGCCGCTCGTGGACGGCCGCACGCTCGTCATCGCGATCACCCAGTCGGGCGAGACGGCCGATACGATCGGCGCGTTGCGGGAAGCGAAGCGCCTCGGCGCGGCGAGCGTCGCCATCTGCAACGTCGTCGGGAGCATGGTCACGCGCGAGGCGGACGGGACGGTGTACACGCACGCCGGCCCCGAGATCGGCGTCGCCTCGACCAAGGCGTTCACGACCCAGCTCGCCGCGCTGACGCTGCTCGCGCTCGGCATGGCGCAGGCGCGCGGTGCGCTCGCGGCTGACCCGAGCCGGACGCTCGTCGAGGAGCTCGAACGCCTGCCGGCGCTCATCGAGCGCACGCTCGCGCTCGACGAGGCGGTGGCCGCGCTCGCCGACACCGTGGCGGATCGGCGCGATTTCCTCTACCTGGCGCGCGGCATCAACTACCCGATCGCGCTCGAAGGCGCGCTGAAGCTCAAAGAGATCTCCTATATTCACGCCGAAGGCTACCCGGCGGGGGAGATGAAGCACGGGCCGATCGCGCTGATCGACGACGGCATGCCGGTCGTGGTGGTGGCCTCAGACGATCGCGTGTTCGAGAAGACGCTGGGCAACGTGCAGGAGGCCAAGGCGCGCGGCGGACGCATCATCGCGGTCACGAGCGCGTCTCGCGCGCGGACGTTCGAGGCGCTGCTCGAGCCTGGCCGCGACGTCGTGCTCGCCGTCCCTGACGCCCATCCGCTGCTGCTGCCCGTGCTGTTCACCGTGCCGCTGCAGTTGCTCGCATATCACGTGGCCGTGCGCCGAGGCTGCGACATCGACCAGCCCCGGAATCTCGCGAAGAGCGTCACCGTCGAGTAGGCGGCCCGCGACCGCCGCCGCCAGCGGCGTCAGGCGCGGATCGCGTTCACGACGGCGTCCGTGAACGCGCGCGTCCCGACGGGCGTCGTGCCGGCCGGCGCCACGTCGGCCGTGCGGAGGCCGGCGGTCAAGGCCTGCTCGATCGCGCGAATGACCTCCGCGCCTTCCGCCCGGAGGCCGAGGCCGTCGGCGAGAAGCATCGCCGCCGATGCGATCGTGCCGATCGGGTTCGCGATGTCCTTGCCGGCGATGTCCGGCGCCGATCCGTGCACGGGCTCGAAGAGGCCCGGGCCGTCGCCCAAGCTCGCCGACGGCAGCAGACCGAGCGACCCGCAGACGGCGCCGGCCTCGTCCGACAGGATGTCGCCGAACAGGTTCTCCATCACGACCACGTCGAATCGCGACGGTGCGAGCGCGAGCTTCATCGCGGCGGCGTCGACCAGCTCGTGCGTCAGCGTCACGTCAGGAAACTCCTTCGCCACGTCGGTGACGACGTTGCGCCAGAGCCGCGACACTTCGAGGACGTTCGCCTTGTCGACCGAGACGAGCCGCTTCTTCCGCTTCGCTGCGAGCTGGAAGGCCACGCGCGCGACGCGCTCGATCTCCGGGCGCGTGTAGCGCATCGTGTTGACCGCCGCGTTGCCGTCGGCGTCGATGCCGCGCGGCTGGCCGTAGTAGAGCCCGCCGAGCAGCTCGCGCACCACGATCAGGTCCGTGCCGGCGAGCACGTCCGGCTTGAGCGGCCCGGCGTCGCCGAGGCCCGGCCACACGCGCGCGGGACGCAGGTTCGCGAACACGCCGAGCTCGCGGCGGATCCTCAACAGCGCCGCTTCCGGGCGCTCCGCCGGAGGCCGATGGTCGAACGACGGATCGCCCACCGCGCCGAGCAGTATCGCGTCCGCCGCCTTGGCAGCCGCCAGCGTGTCGTCGGGCAAGGGCGGCAGGCCGGCCTTGAGCGCCGCCCCGCCGATCGTCTTCCTGGTGAACGTCCACTGATGGTGGAAGGTCTCGCCGACCTTGGTCAGAACTCTGACCGCCGATTCGACGACGTCCGGACCGATCCCATCTCCTGGGAGCAAAACGATCGATGCGTTCATGCGCGGATCTTGTACTCCGACTGTGGTGGGCGGAGGTCCGAGGCGGGCGATCCGCCCGTCACGTCCACCGCGATGGCCAGGACCTCGTCGTCGGTCACGTGCTTCTGCCGATCGGCCAGCGCGACCATCCGGCGATAGACCTCGTCGAGATCGCGGCGCGAGAGCTGCAGGCCGAGCCGCTCGCAGCACTTCTGCACGGCGTGGCGTCCGGAGTGCTTGCCGAGCACGAGCGTGCTCTCCGGCACGCCGACATCCTGCGGCCGCATGATCTCGTACGTGCGCCGATCCTTGAGCATGCCGTCCTGATGGATCCCGGCCTCGTGCGCGAACGCATTGCGCCCGACGACGGCCTTGTTGGCCTGAACGCGTTCGCCCGTGATTTCCGTGAGGAGCTGACTGGTGGGGAAGAGCTGCGTGGTGTCGATGCTGGTCTCGACCGGAACGAGATCCGGCCGGACCCGGCCAATCATGACGATTTCCTCGAGCGAGGCGTTGCCCGCGCGCTCGCCGATCCCGTTGATCGTGCACTCGACCTGCCGGACGCCGGCGTTGATCGCCGCGAGCGTGTTGGCGACGGCCAGCCCGAGATCGTCGTGGCAGTGCGCGCTGAACACGGCCCGATGGGCGTTCGGCACGCGCTCGATCACCGATCGGAAGAACTCGCCGATCTCGCCGGGCACCGAGTAGCCGACGGTGTCGGGCAGGTTGACGGTGGTGGCGCCGGCGGCGATCACCGCCTCGACGACGCGGCAGAGAAAACCGAGATCGCTGCGGAGCGCATCCTCGGCCGAGAACTCGACGTCGTCGGTGTACTGGCGCGCGCGCTTCACTGCCGAGACGGCCATGTCGAGACACGTCTCGCGGCTGATGCGCAGTTTCACCGCCAAGTGCAGGTCGGACGTCGCGATGAACGTGTGAATGCGGCTGCGCCGGGCTCCACGCAGGCATTCGCCCGCACGGTCGACGTCGCCCTGTGCGCATCGCGCCAGCGCCGCCACGACTGGCGTCTTGACCTCGGCCGCCACCCGACGCACTGCCGCGGCGTCGTCCTCCGACGAGATCGGGAAGCCCGCCTCGATGATGTCCACGCCCAGCAGCTCGAGCTGGCGCGCCATGCGGAGCTTCTCGTCGAGGTGCATCGAGAAGCCCGGCGCCTGCTCGCCGTCCCTGAGCGTGGTGTCGAAGATGACGAGTCTGTCCGCCATTGGTTGCCAGTGTCCCGCCCCCCGGCGGTCAAAGTCAAGATTATGATGCTTAGATTAGTAGTCGCAATATTTATTGACCTGCCATCAAAACGGCCCAACAATGCCGAGGGCCGAAACGCGGCTGTCCATGACCTTCGAAGACCTGCGGGTGTTCGTCACCGTCGCGTCGGAGCGCAGCTTTTCGCGCGCGGCACGCAAGCTCCGCCGGACGCAGCCGGCGGTCAGCCAGGCCATCCGCCGGCTCGAGGCCGCGGCCGGCGAGCGGCTCATCGACCGCTCGTCGCGTGACGGCACGCTGACCGACGCCGGCGAAGTGCTGCTCGAGTACGGGACGCGGCTCCTTCGGATCGCCGACGAAGCGAATGCCGCCGTCGCCGACCTGCGGCACGCGAAGAAGGGGCGCGTCCTCGTCGGCGCGAACGAGGGCGGCGTGCACGCCGTACTGCCCTTGATCGCCGCCTTCCAGAAGGAATACCCCGACATCGTCGTGGACGTGCGCCGGCTGCTCTCGCGACAGATGGCGCAGGAGGTGCTCCTGCGATCGATCGATTTCGGCGTGCTCACGTTCAACCCGCCCGATCGCGACCTGCTGTCGCTCGTCGTCGCCACCGACGAGCTGGTGCTGCTCGTCCGTCCGGATCACCCGTTCGCGTCGCAGCGCCAGGTGAGCATGGAAGAGATGGGGCGGCAGATCGTGATCGCGCACAACGATCCGTCGCCGGCGCGCGAGCGCGTGCTGCGGCTGTACGAGCAGCGACAGGCGCCGCTCAACATCCGCCTGTGGCTTCCGAGCCTCGACGGCATCAAGCGCGCCGTGGAGATGGGGCTTGGCGTCGCCCTGCTGCCGCGCCGGTGCGCGAAGGGCGAGCTGGCCCGCGGCGAGCTGGTGGAAGTGACGGTGCCGGAGCTTCGATCGCCGCGGCAGGTCAGGTTGATCTATCGGCGTGAAGGATCGTTGTCGCACGCGGCGACGCGGTTCCTCGAGATCGCTCGCCGGGCGACGCCGCCCGCGACGTCACGCGCGGCGGATCGGCGGCGCGATCAGGTCGATCAGACGACGTTCCACCCGGAAACGTAGGGGAGCTTGGCGGCGACCCGCTCGACTTCCTCGTAGCGATCGAGCAGCAGGCCGGTCGCATCCCAGTTGCCCGTGAGCAGCGACGTGCGCACGGCCTCCGGCATCGTCACGGGCACGGCGATGTCTCCCGCCGTGAGCTGGCTGCGCTCCAGATCCAGATCGAATTCGAGCGCTGGGTTGGCCTCGGACGCGGCCATCAGCCGGTCGAGGTCGGCTCGCGACGCCGTGGCGCACGGCAGCCCCATCATGAGCGCGTTGCCGAAGAAGATCTCCGCGAACGACTCGCCGACGATCGCGTGGATTCCCCACCGGGCAATCGCCTGGGGCGCGTGCTCGCGCGACGACCCGCAGCCGAAATTCTCCTGCACGAGCAGGATCGCTGCGCCGCGGTGCGCGGGCACGTCGAACGGGTGCACGGCGCCGCGCTCCCTGAGCTGCTGGCGATCGTCTTCGAACACGTGATCGCCCAGACCGTCGAAGGTGATCGTCTTGAGATAGCGGGCCGGGATGATCCGATCCGTGTCGATGTCGTCGCCGCGGACGGCCACGGCGGGCCCCACGACGCGCGTGATCTTCGATGCCTGGCTCATGCGTGTGCTCCGGCTGGCTCCGCCATCCACGACCGCACGTCGACGACCTCGCCCGCGACCGCGGCGGCCGCGACCATCGCGGGGCTCATGAGCAGCGTGCGCCCCATCGGGCTGCCCTGGCGCCCCTTGAAATTGCGGTTCGACGACGACGCGCAGACTTCGCGGCCCTGCAGGCGATCGGGGTTCATCGCGAGGCACATCGAGCACCCGGCGCCGCGCCATTCGAAGCCGGCCTGTCTGAAGACCTCGTCGAGGCCCTCGCGCTCCGCCGCCTTCGCGACGCTCTGCGACCCCGGCACGACCAGCGCCCTCACGTGCGGCGACACCTTGTGGCCGGCCACGACCTTCGCGGCTTCGCGCAGATCGGAGATGCGGCCGTTCGTGCACGACCCGAGGAACGCGACGTCGATCTTGGTGCCGGCGATCGGCTGGCCGGCGCGGAAGTCCATGAACTCGAGCGCTTCGGCCAAGCCCGCCCGCTCGCCGGCTGGCGCCGCGCCAGGCTCGGGCAGGCGGTCGTCCACGCCAACCGACTGGCCGGGGTTGATGCCCCAGGTGACCGTGGGCGTGATCTTCGAACCGTCGAGCACGACGATGTCGTCCCACGGAGCGCCGGGATCGGACGCCAGCCCGCGCCACCAGGTCTTCGCGCGCTCGAAGTCCGCGCCCGTCGGCGCGTATGGCCGGCCTTCGAGGTACTGGAACGTGGTCTCGTCCGGGTTGACGTAGCCGATGCGCGCGCCGCCCTCGATGGACATGTTGCAGATGGTCATCCGCTCGTCCATCGTCATCCGATCGACCACCTCGCCGGCGTACTCATAGGCGTGGCCGTTGCCCCCTTTGACGCCGAGCCGGCCGATGATCGTCAGGATCACGTCCTTCGCGTACACGCCCGAGGCGAGCCGGCCCGTGACCTCGATGCGCCGGACTTTCAACGGCGTCATCGCCAGGCACTGCGACGCGAGCACGTCGCGCACCTGCGACGTGCCGATCCCGAAGGCGATCGCGCCGAACGCGCCGTGGGTGGACGTGTGGCTGTCGCCGCAGGCGATCGTCATGCCCGGCTGCGTCAGGCCCATCTCCGGCCCGATGACGTGCACGATCCCCTGCCGGCCGCTGGCCAGGTCGAACAGCGGGATGCCGAACTCGCGGCAGTTGCGTTCGAGCGCCTCCGTCATGCTCTCGGCCATGACGTCCAGGAAGGGCCGCACCTGCGCCTGCGTGGGGACGATGTGGTCGAGGGTCGCGAAGGTGCGTTCCGGCGCCCGCACCCGCCAGCCGCGATCGCGCAGCTCGGCGAACGCCTGCGGGCTGGTGACTTCATGGACCAGATGGAGGCCGATGTAGAGCTGCGTCTGCCCGTTCGACAGGGTGCGGACGCGATGGAGATCCCAGACTTTCTGAAAGAGCGTTCGGGCCATGGACCCCTCGATCCTATCAGGCGAGCCCACCGAGAAACAGGGCGGCGCCCTCGCTGCGCCGCGGGGTGATACTCTCGGTTCAGCGCGGCACGTGCCTTCAGATCTCCTCGAGTCGCTCAACCCAGCACAACGTGACGCCGTCGTCCACACGCGGGGCCCGCTGCTCATCCTCGCGGGCGCCGGCTCCGGCAAGACGCGGGTGATCGCGTATCGCGTCGCCCACCTCATCCGCGAGGGGTTCGCGAAGCCTGGCGAGGTCCTGGCCGTGACTTTCACCAACAAGGCGGCCGAGGAGATGCGGCAGCGCGTCGAGCGGCTCGTGGGCGACGACTGCCGGCAGATCTGGGTCTCGACGTTCCACGCGCTCTGCGCCCGGCTCCTGCGCCGCGAGGCGCCGGCCATCGGCCTCTCTCGCGACTTCGTGATCTACGACTCGTCCGATCAGCTCGCGATCGTCAAGCAGGGCCTGCGCGCGCTGAACATCGACGACAAGCTGCTGCCCCCGCGCGCCGCGCTCAGCCGGATCAGCCAGGCGAAGAACCGCATGGAATCGCCGGAGGCCATGCGCGGCAGCGGCTGGAACCTCCGCGACCAGCAGGTCGCCAAGGTGTTCGAGTACTACGAGCGCCAGTTGACCGACGCCGGCGCGCTCGATTTCGACGATCTGCTGCTGAAGACCGTGCAACTGATGCAGCTCGAGACCGTCGGCGCGGCCTACGCCCGGAAGTTCCGCTACGTCCTCGTCGACGAGTACCAGGACACGAACCGGCCGCAGTACCTGCTCGTGCGCCGGCTCGCCGACGTCCACCGGAACCTCTGCGTCGTCGGCGACCCCGATCAGTCCATCTACAAGTGGCGCGGGGCCGATCTGCGGAACATCCTCGATTTCGAGCGCGACTTCCCTGACGTGCACGTCGTCAAGCTCGAGCAGAACTACCGATCGACACAGGTCATCCTCGACGCCGCCTCGGCCGTCATCCGCCGCAACCGGCAGCGCCGGGAGAAGCGGCTCTGGACGGATCAGGCGGGCGGCGACCCGATTCGCTACGTCCGCGCCGGCGACGAGATCGAGGAGGCGGACGTCATCACGCGGACGATTCGCGAAGCGCACCGCCAGGATCGCGACCGCACGGTCGCCGTGCTGTATCGCACGAACGCGCAGTCGCGGGCGATCGAAGACGCGCTCATGCGCGAGCACATCGCTTACCGCATCATCGGCGGCGTGCGGTTCTACGAGCGCAAGGAGATCAAGGACGCGCTCGCGTACCTCCGGCTCATGATCAACCCGTATGACGACGTGAGCCTGCGGCGGGTGGTCAACGTGCCGGCTCGAGGCATCGGCAAGACGGTGCTGGAGTCGCTCGAGGCGATCGACGCCACGGAGACCGACGCCGGCGCGCCGCTCTTCGCGGCCGGCGCGCCGCCCGTGCGCTCGCCGCGGTCGCTCTGGGCGCGGCTCGTCACCGCCGTGGATCGCCGAATCGGCGCGCCGCGCGCGCTCGCGTCCCTCGGCACGTTCCGCGACATGCTCGTCAACCTCCAGCGCGACGCCCAGGGACGGAGCGTCTCGATCGCGCTCGGCATCATGCTGGATCGCACCGGGTACCTTCAGCATCTCCGGGACGAACGAACGGAGGAAGCCGAGGCGCGGCTCGAGAACCTGATGGAGCTCGTCTCCGCCGCGCGCGAGTACGAATCCCGCGAGGCCGAGGCGACCCTCACCGGCTTCGTCGATCGGCTGTCGCTGCTCTCCGAGGCGGACGAGGCCGAAGGCGCTGCCGAAGCCAGGGTCTGGCTGATGTCCATGCACGCGGCGAAGGGGCTCGAGTTCCCCGTCGTGATCGTGGCGGGCATGGAAGAGGGCCTGTTTCCGCACGCGCGCGCCGTCGAGAGCGACGACGACATCGAGGAAGAACGACGGCTGTGCTACGTCTGCATCACCCGCGCGCAGCAGCGGCTGATCCTCACGTCAGCCGCACGCCGGCGCGTCTTCGGCGAGTACCAGGCCACGGAGCCCTCGCGGTTCCTCGAGGAGGTACCGGCGGAGCTCATCGAGCGCGTCGAGCAGCCCGCCGCGCCGCGCTGGCAGCCAGCCGGCTACGAGCTGCGGAATCCGTACGGGCGGCGTCCGGGATCGACGCCCCGCGTGCGCGACCAGGAGACCTCGGCGTACCGCTACGAACACGAGGATCAATCGCAGACGGCCGTGCGCACGGGAATGCGGGTGCGCCACCGGCAGTTCGGCGTCGGCACGGTGCTCGACGTCGAGGACCAGGGCGACGACTACAAGTTGACCGTGCGGTTCAACGCCGTGGGGACGAAGAAGCTGCTGGCCAAGTACGCGGGCCTCGAGCCCGCGTAGTCTCACGACGCGACAACGCGATGACGCGCGGCGATCTCGGTTTCGCGGCCGCCGGTGTTCGCGGCGGTGCGGACGTTGGCGTGCCCGCGCGAACCGCTACGCCGGCTCGACCGGCTCCGCTTCGGCAGGCTGTCCTTCCAGCTCCTGCTCTTCGGGCTCCCGCAGCGTCGCCAGCGAGACGAGGCGGTCGCCTTCGGCCAGATCCATGAGGCGCACGCCCTGCGTGTCGCGCCCGATCGGCCGGAGGTCGCCGGCTTTCATCCGGATGACCTGGCCCTGCGAGGTCACGAGCAGCAGCTCGTCGCGATCCGTCACGCAGCCGAGCCCGATGACGTTGCCGTTCCGATCGCTCGTCTGGACGTTCTTGAGGCCGATGCCGCCGCGCGACTGCGGACGGTATTCGGACACCGGCGTGCGCTTGCCGTAGCCGTTCTCGCACACCGTCAGGAGCGTGGCCTCGTCGTTGACGACCTCCATGGCGACGGCTTCGTCGCCGTCGCGCAACTGGATGCCGCGCACGCCGAACGCGCTCCGTCCCATCGGCCGCACGTCGGATTCGGCGAACCGGATCGCCATGCCGTTCTTCGTGCCGATGACGAGATCCTTGGCCCCGTCCGTTTCCGCGACGGCGATCACGCGATCCTCGTCGTCGACCTGCATCGCGATGATGCCGGCCGTGCGCGGGTTGGAGAACGCCACGAGGTCGGTCTTCTTGACGGTGCCCTTGCGGGTGCCCATCACGATGAACCGGCCGCCTTCTTCGGTCGGGAAGGCCTGCACGCGCAGCAGCGCCGCCAGCCGCTCTCCCTCGGCCATGTGGACGAGGTTGGCGATCGACTTGCCCTTGCTGCTGCGGCCGACTTCAGGGACGTCGTAGACCCTGAGCCAGTAGCAGCGGCCGCGGTCGCTGAAGATCAGGATGTAGGCGTGCGTGTTCGCCACGAACAGGTGCTGCACGACGTCTTCGTCGCGCGTCTGCATGCCGATCAGGCCCTTGCCGCCGCGCCGCTGCTTCCGGTACTCGTTCAGCGCCGTCCGCTTGATGTACCCCGTGCTCGTCGCGGTGATGACGACGTCCTCGTCGGCGATGAGATCTTCGACGCGGAACTCGCCGCTGTCCTCGATCATGTCGGTGCGCCGGGCGTCGCCGAACTTCTGGCGGATCTCGCGCATCTCGTCCACGACGATCCCCACGATCAGCTCCTCGCTGGACAGGATCGCGCGCAGCCGCTCGATGATCGTCGCCAGCTCGGCCAGCTCGTCCAGGATCTTCTGCCGCTCGAGGCCGGTGAGCCGCTGGAGCTGCATGTCGAGGATCGCCTGGGCCTGCATCTGCGTCAGGCCGAAGTCGGTCATCAGCCCCGTGCGCGCCTCGGCGGGCGTTCTCGCCGCACGGATGAGGGCGATCACGGCATCCAGGTGATCGAGCGCGATCTTCAGGCCCTGCAGGATGTGGGCGCGGGCTTCGGCCTTCGCCAGCTCGAACTCCGTCCGCCGGCGCACGACCTCACGGCGGAAGTCGACGAAATGCTCGATGACGTCGAGCAGGCTGAGCACGCGCGGCCGCCCCGCCACGATCGCGAGCAGCGTGATGCCGTAGCTCATCTGGAGCTTCGTGTGCTTGTAGAGGTTGTTCAGCACCACGTCCGGCAGCTCGCCGCGCTTGAGCTCGATGACGATGCGCATGCCTTCGCGGCTCGACTCGTCGCGCAGATCCGAGATGCCCTCGAGGTGCTTCTCGCGCACGAGGTCGGCGATCTCCTCCACCAGTTGCTTCTTGTTCACCTGGTAGGGAATCTCGGTGATGACGATCGACACGCGCTCGCTGCGCTTGTGCTCCTCGAACGTGGCCTTGCCCCGGACGACGAACCCGCCGCGGCCTTCGGTGTACGCGCGATGGATGCCCTGCCGTCCGACGATCGTCCCGCCCGACGGGAAGTCCGGGCCCGGCACGAGCTGCAGCAGCGCGCGCATCCGCTCCTCGCGGGGCGCGGTGCGCCTCTCGATCACCGCGATGACGCCGTCGATCACCTCGCGCATGTTGTGCGGCGGGATGCTCGTCGCCATGCCGACGGCGATCCCGGTGGAGCCGTTGACCAGCAGGTTCGGGAACGGCGTCGGCAGCACGACGGGCTCTTCCGACGTCTCGTCGAAGGTCGGCCGGAAATCGACCGTGTCCTTCTCGAGATCGGTCATCATCGTCTCGGCCAGCGCCTGCAGGCGGGCTTCGGTGTACCGGTACGCGGCGGGCGGATCGCCGTCGATCGAGCCGAAGTTGCCCTGGCCGTCGACGAGCGGATACCGCATGTTGAAGTCCTGCGCGAGGCGGACGAGCGTGTCGTACGCCGGCGCATCGCCGTGCGGATGGTAGTTGCCGATGACCTCGCCGACGATCTTCGCGCACTTGCGGTAGGGGCGGTTCGACGCGAGCCCCATCTGGCGCATCGCGTACAGCACGCGCCGATTCGCGGGCTTGAGCCCGTCGCGCACGTCGGGCAGCGCTCGCCCGATGATCACGCTCATCGCGTAATCCATGTACGAGCGCTTCATCTCGTCTTCGATGTTGACCGGCTGCCTGGCGGAAGGTTGATTCTGATCCATGCCTGACGAATTCGTGCGGCCCTGCGGTTAGATGTCGAGGTTCTTCACGTCGAGCGCGTTCTCCTCGATGAACTTGCGGCGCGGTTCGACCTGATCGCCCATGAGCGTCGTGAACATCAGGTCGGCCTCGGTGTGGTCCTCGGCACGCACCTGGAGCAACGTCCGCCGCGCCGGATCCATCGTGGTCTCCCACAGCGTCTCCGGGTTCATCTCGCCCAACCCCTTGTACCGGTTGACGGCGAGCCCGCGGCGGCCGGCTTCGGCGAAGAACTCGACCAGATCGTCGAGCGATTCCACGCCGCGGTCCGTGTCGCGGCCCGGTTTGGGCAGGGCGGTGGCGGCTCCGCCCGCCGGCGCCGCGCCGTTCGCGGCGGTCTCGGCCTCCGCGGTCGCGTCCTCCTCCGGCTCCGCCGACTTCGGCGCGGTCCGAATGGTCACGGACGTGGCGATCACGTCGCGGACGTCCGGATACGCGGCCGCCAGCGTCCGGAACTCGCCGCTCGTGACGTAGTCGAGATCCAGGCGGTGCTGCCGGCCGTAGCCGGCGGTCCGATCCTCGAGCTGCACGGCGAACGCCTCGTGCTCGGCGTCGACCACGACGGTCGGCGTGAGCGCGGGCGCTTCGAGGTGCGCGGCCAGCGCCTCGACCGCCGCGCGGTCGCCCCAGAACGTCTTGTCGCCCGCGCCGCCTTCGAGCAGCGCGAGGATCGCCTTGCGCCCCGGCCCGCGGCGTTCGACCACCTGCAGCAGCTTGCGGAACGCGATCAGCGTCTCGAGCTTGCGTTCGAGCGCGTCGCCCGAGATCTCGCGGCCGTTGGCGAGCACGATCGTCCGCGACTCGGCCGCGTGGCGGATGAGGAACGCCTCCAGCTCGCGCTCGTCCTTGATGAACGTCTCGCGGCGGCCGCGCTTGGCGCGGAAGAGCGGCGGCTGCGCGATGTAGATGTGCCCGCGATCCACCAGCTCCCGCATCTGCCGGTAGAAGAACGTGAGGAGCAGCGTCCGGATGTGCGATCCGTCCACGTCCGCGTCCGTCATGATGATGATGCGGTGGTACCGCACCTTGGACGGATCGAACTCGTCCTGGCCGATGCCACAGCCGAGCGCCGCGATGAGCGTCCTGATCTCCTCGTGGCTGAGCATCTTGTCGAACCGCGCCTTCTCGACGTTCAGGATCTTGCCCTTGATGGGCAGCACGGCCTGGAACCGGCGATTGCGCCCCTGCTTCGCCGAGCCGCCGGCCGACTCGCCTTCGACGATGTAGATCTCGCTGTTGGCGGGATCGCGTTCCTGGCAATCGGCGAGCTTGCCCGGCAGCGCCAGGTTGTCGAGCGCGCCCTTCCGGCGGACGAGATCGCGGGCCTTGCGCGCCGCTTCGCGCGCGAGCGCGGCGTCCACGGCCTTCGCGATGATCTTCCGCGCGACCGCCGGCGTCTCCTCGAGGAACGCGCCCAGCCGGTCGTTCACGATCGTCTCGACGACGCCCTTGACCTCGGTGTTGCCCAGCTTGGTCTTCGTCTGCCCTTCGAACTGCGGCTGCGGGATCTTCACCGAGATCACCGCGGTCATCCCCTCCCGGATGTCGTCGCCCGAGATGCTCTCGACGAGCTTGTCCGTGAGGTTCATCCGCGACGCGTACTGGTTGATCGTCCTCGTCAGCGCCGCGCGGAAGCCCGACAGGTGCGTGCCGCCCTCCGTCGTGTTGATGTTGTTCGCGAAGCTGTACGTCGTCTCTGCGTACCCGTCGTTCCACTGCACCGCGATCTCCACGGCGACGACGACGCCCTCGCGGACCTCGACCTCGTCGGTCATGTAGATCGGCTTCTCGTTGATCGCCGTGCGGTTCTTGTTCAGGAACTCGACGAACTCCCGGATGCCGCCCTCGTACAGGAACTCGTGCTGCTTGCCGTCGCGCTCGTCGGCGATCGAGATCCTGACGCCGGCATTGAGGAACGCCAGCTCGCGGAGCCGCTGCGAGAGCGTCTCGAAGCTGAACTCCGTGCTCTCGAAGACCGTCGGGTCCGGCCGGAACATCACCTTCGTACCGCGCTTCTCGGTGCGCCCGGCCACGCGGAGCTCGGCCACCGGCGCCCCGCGCTCGTACCGCTGCTCGTGAACCTGGCCGTTGCGCCAGATCTCGACCTCGAGCCATTCGGACAGCGCGTTGACGACCGAGAGCCCGACGCCGTGGAGGCCGCCCGAGACCTTGTAGGCCGAGTTCTCGAACTTCCCGCCCGCGTGCAGCACCGTGAGCACGACTTCGGCGGCCGACTTGCCGCTCTCGTGCATGTCCACCGGAATACCGCGCCCATCGTCGACGACCGTGACCGACCCGTCGATGTGGATGGTGACGTCGATGTTGCGGCAGTAGCCCGCCAGCGCTTCATCGATCGAGTTGTCGACGATTTCGTAGACGAGGTGGTGCAGGCCGGCCGGCCCGGTCGACCCGATGTACATCGCGGGCCGTTTCCGCACCGCGGACAGCCCCTCGAGGACCTTGATTTTGTCGGCGCCGTAGTCTCCGGCGCCGACGGACGCACTGGGCCAGGCGCCGGCGTCGACCGGACGGTGATTCTCGAAATCGGTGTTTGGCATCTCGTCGTTCAGACCCGCATCGGCATGATCACGTACGTGTAGTCGTAGCCTTCGGCGCCGATGGGCTTCATCACGGCCTGGCTCATCTCGTCCTTGAACTGCAGCTCGACCTGCTCGGCCTCCACCACGCTCAGGAAGTTGTCCACGTAATCGGCGTTGAAGCAGATCTGCAGCGATCCTCCATCGTAGTCGACCGGCAGCACCTCGTGCGCTTCGCCGAGGTCCGGGCTGCTCGAGGTGATCTCCACCTGGTCCTTGCCGATGACGAACTTCACCGCCTTCGATCGCTCGTTCGACAGCAGCCGGACTCGACGGACCGCCGCGGCCAGCCGATCGCGATCGAACTCGATGCGCTTGTCGTTGGTCTTCGGAATCACGCGTTCGTATGCCGGAAAGTTCGCGTCGATCTTGCGTGAGATCAGCAGCCGGGTGCCGGCCTTGAAGAACAGGTGGTTCTCGCCCTGCGAGAACTCGACGGTCTCGCCGCCGTCGACGAGCCGCGCCACTTCGTTGAGCGTCTTGCGCGGAAGCAGCACCTCGAGCTTGACGCCGGCGCCCGGCGATTCCTCGATCCGCACGAAGGCGAGCCGATGCCCGTCGGTCGCCACCATGCTGATCGACTCCGGTTCCAGCACGAGCTGCGCGCCGTTGAGGAAATAGCGCGTGTCTTCGCTCGTGATCGCGAATCGCGTGTACTGGATCATCCGCTTCACCGCGGCGCCCCGCAGCGACGCGACCGTGCCGGTGGCGTCGTTCGGCGGCGTCGGGAACTCGCTCGCCGCCAGCGTCTGCAGCCGCGACTCGAACCGCTCGGCGGCCACCGTCACGTGCTTGCCGCTCTTGTCCTCGTGAATCCGAATCTCGGTCTCCGGAAGCGCGCTGACGATCTCGAACAGCTTCTTCGCCGGCAGCGTCAGCGTGCCGGGCTTCCCAACGGTCGCGGCGCACTGGCTCCGCAGGCCCACGTCCAGATCCGTCGCGAGGAGCGACACGCGATCCTCGGCCGCCTCGAGGAGCACGTTCGCGAGGATGGGGATCGTGTTCTTCCGCTCGACGATGCCTTGGAGAAGCGAGAGCTCCTTGAGCAGATCACTCTTTCGAACCGTAAGCTCCATGGGCAGGGCGGCCTCTCAGTCGCTCGTCGATCGAGCGGGGGAACACCGGCAGGACGGGGTACTGATCTGTCCTGACGGAAGAGAAACGAGACAAAGAATTATAACAACAAGAAAGCCCTGTGAGGAACTGAAAAGACCTCACTAAGTGACTGGGAATCAGTCATTTATCTTGTGCACGGTCCTGTGCACGCGCGGCGGGTACACCGCCGCTGCCCTGTGCAGAAGCAACCCTCGCACGCCCATCCACAGCCATCCACAGGATCCGCACAGCCCGGACTGTGGATCCGAGGCGATGCTGGTGGATTTCCCTACCGAAGCGACTCGACGAGGGTGTTGATAACCGTGTTGAACGCGTGATCCGACTTGCGGAGTTCGTCGACCTTGCGCACGGAGTGAATCACCGTCGAGTGGTGCTTGCCGCCGAAGCTCTTGCCGATCTCCGGAAGCGACGCGTTCGTGAGCGTCTTGCAGAGATACATGGCGACCTGCCGCGGCAGCGCGATCGACTTCGAGTTGTTCTTCGACTTCAGTTCGGCGAGCCGCAGGCGGTAGTACTCCGCGACGAACTTCTGAATCGACTCGATCGTGACGGCGCGCTCTTCCTGCCTGAGGACGTCGCGCAAGACTTCCTGTGCCAGCGACATGGAGAGGTCGCGGCCGGTCAACGAGGCATAGGCCAGCAGCCGGATGAGCGATCCCTCGAGCTCGCGGATGTTCGACTTGATCCGGCCGGCGATGTACAGCGCGACGTCGTCGGGCAGCGCGATGCCTTCCGCCTCGGCTTTTCGCGTGAGAATCGCGATCTTCGTCTCGAGATCGGGCGGCTGGATGTCGGCGATGAGGCCCCATTCGAAGCGGCTCAGCAGCCGTTCCTCGAGCTCGCTGATCTGTTTCGGCGGGCTGTCGCTGCTGAGCACGATCTGCTTCTCCGCATCGTGCAGCGCGTTGAACGTGTGGAAGAACTCGGTCTGCGTCCGCTCCTTGCCGACGATGAACTGGATGTCGTCGACGAGGAGGACGTCGACGCCCCGGTAGCGCTCGCGGAACTCCAAGATGCGGTCGTAGCGGATCGCGTTGACGACCTCGTTCATGAACCGTTCGGCCGAGATGTAGGTCAGCCGAAGCCCGGGACTCTGCGTGAGCACGTAGTGCCCGATCGCGTGCATGAGATGGGTTTTCCCGAGGCCCACACCGCCGTAGAGGAACAGCGGATTGTAGGAGCGCGAGGGCGCTTCGGCGACCGCGCGGCAAGCCGCATGCGCGAACTGGTTCGAGGCGCCCACGACGAACGTCTCGAACGAGTAGCGGGGGCTGAGGCCGACGCTGTCCAGTTCTTCGACCTGCGGCGGGGCCGTGTCCGGCTCGGCTGGCGGCTCAGGAGCCGGCTCCGGGTTGGGCGCCTCGCCCATATCCGACGTGGCCCGGAACTCGACCACCGCGCCGGGCCGGCCGACCTCGACGAGCGCCTCGTCGAGGATGCCCGAGTAGTGCTTGATCAGCCAACTGACCGCCATGGGATCGGCGACGTCCACGACGAGGCGGCCGCCCTCATCGGCGGCGAGGGTCGTCTGACGGAACCAGGTGTGGTAGCTGTGCCGGTTGACCTTCGTCTCGATCCGTCGAAGGACCGCGTCCCAGACTGTGGCGGTCATGCTTTTCACACTTTACGCCCGCTCATCCGACGGCAGGCACGTCGGGCAGGAGAAGCGGGTCCGAGAGGCGAAAATGATGGCGAAAACGCCCGAAAAACTGGTCGCCAACATTCGATGGCGCCGGCCGGAACTCTAGCATTGGCTATGATTTGCGTCCCCAGCCCGTCGAAAGCCGCGGATTTCCACAGTTTTTTCCACAGTTGTGGAAAAGTGACGTTGGCTTGACGCGGTTTCCGGGAAGGTCGAGGAATCTACCATAGAGTGTCGCCGTCGCCAAGGCGACCTTCCGGATTGACGGGTTTTTTCCGCTCCGCTACCATCGTGGTTTCTCCAGGGTCCAACCACCCACTGAGAGTCCAATGAAACGAACGTATCAGCCGAACCGGCAGCGCCGCCGCAAGACCCATGGATTCCTCGTGCGCATGCAGACGAAGAACGGCCGCCTCGTCCTCAAGCGGCGCCGGGCGAAGGGGCGCAAACGGCTTACCGTTTCGTCATAACGGGCCCCGCCGGTACCCGGCACCGGATCGCCATCTGGCACCGGCTCGTGTCGCAGACATTCGGGCGTGAATCCCGGCTTCGGACGCGTACGGAGTTCACCGCGGTCCAGGAGCATGGGCGGCGGATCGCGACGCGCTGGTTCGTGCTGCTCGGCGTGCCGAACGTCCTGGGACGGGATCGACTCGGCATCATCGCGTCGCGCCGGATCGGTGGCGCCGTCGTTCGGAACCGCGCGAAGCGCCGGTTGCGAGAGGTGTTCAGGCACAGGCCGTCGTCCCCCACGCCTCTTGGACGAACGCTCGACCTCGTCGTGATTGCACGCCGGGAGCTCGCCACCGCGCCGTGGCAGGACGTCGAATCGGAGTTCGCGAAGGGGCTGGCGCGGCTTCGCAGTGCGAGAGTGACATGAGCTGGCGTGTCCGTCTTGGCGTGCTCCTCGTGCAGGCGTACCAGCTCGGGCTGAGCCCGTTCACCGGCGGCGCCTGCCGCTTCCACCCGAGTTGTTCTGCGTACGCGACGCAGGCCCTCCAGGAACACGGGCTCGTGCGAGGCCTGTGGCTGGCCGCGTGGCGCGTCGCGCGGTGCCATCCGTTCTCCAAACCCGCCGTCGACCCCGTGCCGCCGCGCGTCGAACGCTCCTAGGCGGGCCACTTCCATGGAAAAGCGCGTCTTTCTCGCCTTCGTCCTCTCGTTCATCGTCCTCGCGGTCTATCAGTCGGTGTTCGCGCCGAACCCGCCAGCGCGACCGGCTCAAGCGCCAGCTTCGGCCGCCTCCGCGCCTTCCACGCCATCGGCAGCGTCGGCGACCACCGGTCAACCGGCGGAAACGGCTCCGGCAAGCAATGCGCCGGCGACGACGGGCGAGAGCGCGACACCGCTCGTGGCCGACGCACGGGCACGAGACATCATCGTCGAGACCGACCTCGTCCGCGCCGTGTTCTCGACGGCGGGCGCGACGCTGCGAAGCTGGACGTTGAAGCGATACCTCGAAGGCGGCCAGCCGCTCGAGTTCGTTCCGAAGGATCTGCCCGCCACCTATCCGAAGCCGTTCACGCTCTCGACCGACGATCCGGCGATTTCGAGCACGCTCGCGACGGCGCTTTTCAGGCCGAGCAGCGACGCGCTCACGCTTGGCGCGTCACCCGGCACGCTGAGCTTCGAGTACCGCGATGCGTCGGGACGGCTGAACGCGAGGAAGACGTTCCACTTCCAGCCCGACGGCAAGCCGTACATCGTCAGGGTCGAAGCTTCGATCGATGTCGGCGGAACGTCGAAGCCGGTGACGCTCGCGTGGGGACCCGCCGTCGGCCTCGGTTACTCGCCGGACGGGTCGCGCAGCGCGCCCGTGCGCGGCGTTCAGGTCGTCGGCGGTGACGTCGAGTTCCTGTCCGCCAGCTCGCTGCAGCAGCAAGGGCGCTACGAAGGGAACCTCCGGTTCGCCGGCGTCGAAGACCACTACTTTCTCTGCGCGGTCGTGCCCGGAACCGAGCGCGTGGCCGTGCAGTACACGCCGGTGACGCTGCCGGTCCCCGGGGACTCCAGCCGGAATCGTGAGCTCATCGCGTACGAGGTGACGGTTCCGGGAGCGCTCGCCGTGCCCTTCTTCATGGGGCCGAAGGACTTCGACATCCTGCGCGCGGTGGACGGGCAGCTCGTGAAGGCGATCGACTTCGGGATGTTCGACTTCCTGGTCGTGCCGCTGCTCTTGGCGCTCAAGTGGGTCAACGGCTACATCGGCAACTACGGCTGGTCGATCGTCGCGCTCACGGTGCTGATCAACCTGGTCATCTTCCCGCTGCGGCATCGCAGCATGGTTTCGATGAAGAAGATGCAGGCGCTGCAGCCCGAGATGAAGGCGATTCAGGATCGCTACGCGAAGTACAAGATGACCGATCCCGAGCGCCAGAAGATGAACCAGGAGGTCATGGCGCTGTACCGGCAGCGCGGCGTCAATCCGGCGAGCGGCTGCCTGCCGATGCTGTTGACCCTGCCGGTGCTCTTCGCGTTCTATGCGATGCTGTCGGCGGCGATCGAGCTGCGCGGCGCGCCGTTCTTCGGCTGGATTCACGATCTCGCGCGCCACGATCCGCTCTACGTCACGCCGCTGCTGATGGGCTTGACGCAGTTCTGGCAGATGCGGATGACGCCGAGCACGGCCGATCCGATCCAGCAGAAGATGTTCATGATGCTGCCGGTCGTGTTCACCGTCTCGTTCCTCTGGGCGCCGGCAGGCCTCGTCGTTTACTGGTTCGTGAGCAACCTGCTGGCGATCGGACAGCAGTACGTGACGAACCGTATCATTGGACAACCGGTACGCCCGCCCAAGCCCAGGTCAGCCGGCGCCGGATCCCGATCCTGAGCATCGCCATGAGCGCCGAACTCGACACCCAGGTCATCGACTTCGTGCAGAGCATCCTGCACGCGATGGGCCTCGATCTCACCGTGACGGTGGAAGATGCATCCGACAACGTCCGCCTCGACATCACCGGCGACGGCGCCGACGTTCTGATCAAGCGGCGCGGCGAAGTGCTCGACGCGCTGCAAGTCGTCGTCAACACCGCGTTCCGGCGGCACGCCCGCGGCGAGCGGCACTACGTGATCGATGCGCTCGGTTTCCGCCAGGGCAAGGACGAGGAGCTGCGGCAGATGGCGCTGTTCCTCGCCCAGAAGGCGCGCACGACGGGCGTGCCGCAGGAGATCGGGCCGCTGAACCCATATGCGCGCCGGATCGTGCACCTCGCCGTGTCAGGAGATCCCGCCGTGTCGTCGGAGAGCATCGGCGACGCGTTTCTCAAGACGGTCGTGATCTCGGCCAAACGATAGCGCCGGCGAGCGGCCGCGAGGCGCGGAGCGACACCGCAGCGGCAAACGTGTTCTCCACGGACGACACCATCGTCGCGATTGCGACGCCGCCCGGCGCCGGCGGAATCGGACTGGTGCGCCTTTCGGGGCCGTGCGCCCATGTGATCGCGCTCGCGCTCATGGCGCGGCGCGCGCCGCTTCCCGCGCGCCGCGCCACGTTCGCGCGGCTCGTGGACGCGGACGAGGACGGCTTCGCCGGCCGGCCCCTCGATCAGGTCGTCGTCACGCGATTCGCGGCGCCGCGATCGTTCACCGGCGACGAGGTGGTGGAGATCAGCGCGCATGGAAGCCAGCCGCTGCTGCGCCGCGTGGTGGAGCTGGCGCGGCGTCAGGGCGCACGGCTGGCGGAGCCCGGCGAGTTCACGTTGCGGGCGTACCTGAACGGCCGGCTCGATCTCATTCAGGCCGAAGCCGTTGCCGACCTCGTGGACGCCGTGACGCCGCTGCAGGCGCGCGCGGCGATGGACCAGCTCGAAGGCACGCTGACCGGCGCGATCGCCAGGATCGACGCGATGCTGTTCGATCTCGCCGCGCGTCTCGAAGCATCGCTCGACTTTCCGGAAGAAGGATTTCATTTCATCACGAGAGATCAGGTCGTGGCCGAGCTGCAGCGGGTGACGGACGCGCTCGCGAGCCTGATCCGCGAAGGGCACGCCGGCCGCGTGGTCCGCGAGGGCAGCCTCGTCGTGATCTGCGGGAGGCCGAACGCCGGCAAGTCGAGCTTGTTCAACGCGGTGGCTGGCGCGCCGCGCGCGATCGTCACCGACATCGCCGGCACGACGAGGGACTTGCTGACGGAGCGCGTCGAGATTGGCGGCCTTGCCGTGACGATCGTCGACACGGCCGGCCTGCGCGACGCGCAGGATGCGATCGAAGCCGAAGGCGTGCGGCGGGCGCGCGACGCGCAGCAGGTCGCTGCGTTGACGTTGTTCGTCGTCGACGGTGCGTCGCCACTCCTGCCCGAGGACGATTGCGCGCTCGCCTCGATTCGCGGCCCGCGCCTCATCGTCGTGAGCAAGGCCGATCTCGAGCCGGCGTGGAGTGCACCGCCCGAATGGAACGGTTCGACCATCGGCGTGTCGTCGGTGACCGGCGTCGGGCTGGACGAGCTGAGGCAGCGTATCGTGCGCGAGTTGACGAGCCGCGACGAGTGGCGCGATGCGCCGATGATCTCGAACGTGAGGCACGTGGCGCTCGTCGACGAAGCGCTCGCCGCGGTGCGGCGGGCGACGGATGCCCTGGCGCACGGCGCCACCGAGGAGATGGTGCTCGCCGAGCTGAGCCCCGCGCGTGACGCGCTCGAGGCGGTCACCGGACGACGTGCGCCGGACGAGATGTTGCGCCACATCTTCAGCCGGTTCTGTATCGGCAAGTAGTCGCGATGCATCAGCGGGACTTCGACGTCGTGGTGATTGGCGCCGGGCATGCCGGATGCGAGGCGGCCTGGGCGGCGTCACGCCTCGGGTGCTCCGTCGGCCTCTGCACGCTGTCGGCCGAGACCGTCGCGCTGATGCCGTGCAATCCGGCCATCGGCGGGACCGCGAAGGGGCATCTGGTGCGCGAAGTCGACGCGCTCGGCGGGCTGATGGGGCGCGCCATCGATGCGACCGGGATCCAGTTCAAGGTGCTGAACCGCAGTCGCGGTCCCGCGGTGTGGTCGCCGCGCGCGCAGGCGGACAAGGCGAAGTACGGCGCGTGGATGCGCGACGCGTTGTCGCGCGAGGCCGGCATCACGTGGCTCTTCCGCCGCGCCGGGCGGATTCTGTCGGCCCGCGGCCGGGTAACGGGCTTGGCGTTCGAGGAAGGCGACGCCGTGTCGTGCCGCGCGGTGGTCGTCACGACCGGCACCTTCCTCAACGGCCTCGTGCACGTCGGCGACGAGCAGCAGCCGGCGGGCAGGGCGAACGAGCCGCCCACGCGCGATCTCGCCGCGTCGCTGCGCGCGCTCGATCTCGAGCTCGGACGCCTGAAGACCGGCACGCCGCCGCGGCTGGATCGACGGTCCATCGACTTCTCTCGGTTCGACGCCGAACGCGGCGACGATCCGATCGTGCCGTTCTCGTTCATGTCACCGCGCGTCGAGGTCGAGCAGGTCGTCTGCCACCTGCTCTACACGACGGAGGCGGTGCACGATCTCGTGCGCCGGCACATCTCGCGATCGCCGCTCTACAACGGCCGGATTTCCGGCATCGGGCCGCGGTACTGTCCGTCGCTCGAAGACAAGATCATGCGGTTTCCGGACAAGGAGCGGCACCAGATCTTTCTCGAGCCGGAGGGGCGCGCCGCCGACGAGATCTACGTGAACGGGCTGTCGATGAGCCTGCCGCGCGATGCGCAGGACGCCATCGTCCACGTGTTGCCTGGTCTCGAGGACGCCCGCATCCTCCGCCATGCCTATGCGGTCGAGTACGACTTCGTGCAGCCGACCGAGCTCCATCGATCGCTCGAGGTCAAGCGCCTGCCCGGACTGTTTCTCGCCGGGCAGATCAACGGCACGTCGGGGTACGAAGAAGCGGCGGCGCAGGGCGTGATGGCCGGTCTCAACGCGGCGCGCGCGGCTCGGCGGCATCCGCCGATCGTGCTCGGCCGCGACGAGGCCTACATCGGCGTGCTGATCGACGATCTGGTCACGCGTGGATGTCTCGAGCCATACCGGATGTTCACCTCGCGCGCCGAACACCGGCTTCGCCTGCGCATCGACAACGCCGACCTCCGGTTGACGCCGATCGGCCGCAGCGCGGGGCTCGTGGACGACGAGCGGTGGGACGTCTTCGAGGCGCGGCGGTCGCGGCTCGCGCGCAATCACGATCGTGCGCGCCGCACGCGCGTCGCCTTCGGCGGCACGACGATGTCGGCAGCGCAGGCGATCGCGCGGCCCGCCGTGCGGCTGGCCGACGTGCGCGATGCGGGGTTCGCGATGGAGATCGACGGACGTCGCGAGCACGTGGACGTCGCGTCGCTCGACGCGGACCTGAAGTACGACGGGTACCTCAAGCAGCAGGACGCGGCGAACGAACGCACGCGGAACCACGAGCACCGGGCGATTCCGAGGGAGTTCGTGTACCAGGGCATCCCGGGCCTGTCGCGAGAGGTCGTGGAGCGGCTGACGACGATCCGTCCTGAGACGTTGGGGCAGGCGTCGCGCGTGCCGGGCGTCACGCCGGCGGCGATCGCGATCGTGGCGGCGACGCTCGTCCGGAAGGGCACCCCGAACGCGCGACAATAGCTCGCGTGAATCCGGACCAGCTCGCCGAGCGCCTGGGCAATCGCCTCGCCGCGGTTGGCGTCCCGGCCACGGCCGCGGTCATTGGGCAATGCGCGGCGTATCTCGCTCTGCTGCATCGCTGGAACGCGCGGCTCAACCTGACCGGCTTCGATTTGTCGGCGCCGAGCGACGAAGCGGTCGATCGGTTGGTTGTCGAGCCGCTGGCGGCTGCCACCCTTGTAAGGTCATATGATAGAACTCATTGCGACATCGGCACTGGCGGCGGGTCACCTGCTGTCCCCCTGAAGATCGCGTGTCCGTGGCTGAGCGCAAGGTGGTACGAGGCTCGCGCCAAGAAGGCGGCATTCCTCAGAGAGGTCGTCAGGACTCTGGAGCTTGGCGACGTTGAGGTCGTGGCCAGTCGGTTCGGGGAAGGTTGTGAGCAGGTCGCCTCTCAGCCCCCTGTAGACGTCATCACGTTGCGAGGCGTCCGAGTGGATCCTGGGCTGATTCGTGCCATTCATGCCGTGATGCACGTCGATTCCCGCGTTGTCCTCTTCGGACGACACGAAGAGCTCCCATTGCCGGCGGGGCTGGTGATGTCGGCGAATCAGCTCTGGCTTGGCGGTCCCACCGTGGCAGTGATGGCAAGGAAGCGGATCGCTCCCTCTTGATGGAGATCCGTTGGAGCGGAGAGCCCAACAAGCGTGCACATCGATCTGGCGTGGGAGTCCCGGTTCGAGCCGGGATGTCAGTTCCCTAGCCCACGGCGACCTCGTAGTATCTTTGCCGGACGTGGGCAGGCGACGTTCCACGTGGAACATCAATGCGTAGACCGAGCAGGATCATTGCGATTGCGAATCAGAAAGGCGGCGTGGCCAAGACCACGACGACGATCAACCTGGCCGCCTCGCTCGCGATTGCTGAGCAGCGAATCCTCGTCATCGACCTGGACCCTCAGGCGAACTTGACGAGCGGCGTTGGTGCCAAGGGGGCGACGTCTGCCGGCGGCACCTACGCCGCGCTCATGGCTCAGGACGCCGATGCGCGTCGGTTCATCGCGCCCACACAGGTCGACCGTCTGTCGATCATGCCCGCGGATCGGAACCTGACAGGCGCGGAGATCGAGCTTGTATCGATGGAACGGCGGGAGCGGCGACTGCAACGATTGCTGGATCCCCTCCGGGCCGACTACGAGTACATCTTCATCGATTCGCCTCCGTCGCTTGGTCTTCTGACCTTGAATGGACTGGTTGCCGCCGACTCCGTGCTGATTCCACTGAATTGCGAGTACTTCGCGCTCGAAGGCATCGCCGAGTTGACGTCGACGATCGACCGCGTCAAGGCATCCCTCAACCCGAGGCTCTCCGTCGAGGGCGTGTTGCTCACGATGTACGACGATCGGACCAACCTCGGCCAGCAGGTCAGCGCCAACATCCGCGAGTACTTCGGCGATCTGGTCTACCGCACGGTCATTCCCCGCAATATCCGGCTGGGGGAGGCGCCGAGTCATGGGCTCCCGATCATCCTCTACGATGCGCGCTCCCGTGGCGCGGAGGCCTACATCGCCCTGGCCCGTGAGTTCCTGGCAAGAAACCGTGGCAGCGACGCCGAAACGCCCGCCGCCGCCCATTCCTGAGGAGGTGCCGCGATGGCCGAGAAGCGCCCTGCACTGGGACGCGGACTGAGCGCGCTGATCCCCGATGCCCAGGCCCAGCCCGCTGGCCGGCTCGCCGATCGGCCGCAGGAGCTGGACATCGACCTGCTCGCGCCCAACCCGCGCCAGCCGCGCACCCAGTTCGACGAGCACCAACTCGACGAGCTCGCCGAGTCGATCCGCGTCCACGGCGTGATCCAGCCGGTCCTCGTCCGACGCGCCGGCGATCGCTACGAAATCATTGCCGGCGAACGGCGATGGCGCGCCGCCCAGCGCGCTGGCCTCCTCCGCATCCCTGTCGTGGTCCGCGACGTGGCCGACGACCAGGTGCTGCAGGTGGCGTTGGTCGAGAACATCCAGCGGGAGAACCTCAATCCGATCGAAGAGGCGCAGGCGTACCGCCGCCTGGCGGACGAGCTGCAACTGTCGCAGGAGGACATCGCAGCGGCAGTCGGCAAGGATCGAGCTACCGTCGCTAACTACATGCGTCTGTTGAGGTTACCTGTCGAAGTCCGAAGCGATCTCGCTGCCGGCGCGCTCTCGATGGGGCACGCCCGTACGCTCCTCGCGCTCGCCGACGAGGCGGCGCAGCGGCGGATCGCGCGCGAGATCGTGTCGCGCGGTCTGTCGGTTCGAGAGACTGAGGCGCTCGTCCGCCGAGAGCAGGCGCCGCCCGCTCCGCCGCCCCCGGTCAAGAAGGTCGACCCCAACACCCGCGCGGCCGAAGAGCAGCTCCGGCTGGCGCTCGGCACGCGCGTGCGCATCGAGCGGCGCGGCCGCGGCGGCCAGATCGCGATCGAGTTCACGAGCGAGGACGAGCTGCAGCGGCTCTACGACGCGCTGACCGGCAGCCGGTGAACGCCTCCTCGTCTTGAAGGTATCCGAAGGCAAATGGTATAAATTGACGTTTGCCTCGGCCCCCGGTGTGTGCGCCATGAGGCACGGTCATCTCAGGCGATCCGCGCGGCAGGGATCGCCTGCGCCTGACGACCGTTCGCGCCCCTCGACCATGACCTTATGAACGCTCGGACCTCAGCGCGACAGTACGCCAACGCCCTGTTCGACGTGGCGAGCCGCAACGGCCGCACCGAGGAGATCCGGCGCGACCTCGCCCGGTTCGCGGCGCTCGTCGCCTCGCACGCCGAGCTCGGCCGCGTCGCAGCCGATCCCGCCGTGCCATCGTCTGCGAAGGCCGCCATCGTGCGCGCGTTGCTCGATCGCATGGGCGGTGTCGCCGACGAGGTCCGCCGGCTCCTGACCTGGCTCGCGGACCGCGATCGCCTCGTGCTCGTCGCCGACGTCGACGCGCTCTTCTCCGCTCGCGTGCTCGACGCGGCTCGGATCGTCAACGCCGAGGTCACGACGCCGACGGGCCTGGACGAGGGAGCGCGGGCGGCGCTGCAGCAGGCGTTGAGCAAGGCGCTCGGTCGCGACGTCGTGATGACCGAGCGCGTCGACTCGTCGATCGTGGGCGGCCTGATCGCGAAGGCGGGCAGCATCGTGTTCGACGGCAGCGTGACGCGGCAGATCGACCGCGTGCGCGAACAACTTCTCGGGAGCCGCTGACCACACGGCCTCCGATCCGGCCGACGCGAGCGATGACCCGCAACGAGGACTGACCACATGCAGATCAAGGCCGACGAGATTTCCAAGATCATTCGCGACCACATCGGCAACTTCGCCGCGACGGTCGACGTCGCCGAGGTCGGCACCGTCGTGTCGGTCGGCGACGGCATCGCGCGCGTTCACGGCATCGAGCGGGCGATGGCGGGCGAAATGCTCGAGTTTCCGCACGGCCTGTTCGGCATCGCGCTCAACCTCGAGGAGGACGCCGTCGGCGCGGTGTTGCTCGGCCACTCGACGGAGGTCAAGGAAGGCGACACCGTCAAGCGGACCGGCCGGATCATCTCCGTGCCGGTCGGCGACGAGATGATCGGCCGCGTCGTGAACGCCCTCGGGCAGCCCATCGACGGCAAGGGACCGATCGCGTCGAAGCAGTTCTCCCCCATCGAGCGTCTCGCCCCCGGCGTCGTCGATCGCCAGCCGGTGAAGGAGCCGCTGCAGACGGGCCTCAAGGCCATCGACGCGATGGTGCCGATTGGCCGCGGCCAGCGCGAGCTGATCATCGGCGACCGGCAGACGGGCAAGACCGCGGTCGCCGTCGACGCGATCATCAACCAGCGCGGCCTGGACGTGATTTGCATCTACAACGCGATTGGCCAGAAGCAGTCGACGGTCGCGCAGGTGGTTCGCACGCTCGAAGACGCGGGCGCGATGGAGTACACGATCGTGGTGTCGGCGGCCGCGTCGGATCCGGCGCCGCTGCTGTACATCAGCCCGTACTCGGCGTGCACGATCGGCGAGTACTTCCGCGACACCGGCCGTCACGCGCTGTGCGTGTACGACGACCTCTCGAAGCACGCGCAGGCGTACCGCGAGATCTCGCTGCTGCTCCGGCGTCCGCCGGGCCGCGAGGCGTACCCCGGGGACGTCTTCTACCTGCACTCGCGGCTGCTCGAGCGCGCGGCCAAGCTGCGCAAGGAGCTCGGCGGCGGGTCGCTCACGGCGCTGCCGATCATCGAGACGCAGGCCGGCGACCTCTCGGCCTACATCCCGACGAACGTGATCTCGATCACGGACGGGCAGATCTTCCTCGAGGCGGACCTCTTCAACCAGGGCATCCGACCGGCGATCAACGTCGGCAACTCGGTATCGCGCGTCGGCGGCTCGGCGCAGATCCGCGCGATGCGTCAGGTGGCCGGGTCGCTGCGCCTCGATCTGGCGCAGTACCGCGAGCTGG
Organism: Acidobacteriota bacterium; assembly: GCA_020853395.1. Classification (NCBI taxonomy): domain Bacteria; kingdom Pseudomonadati; phylum Acidobacteriota; species Acidobacteriota bacterium. The sequence continues at coordinate 284,189 of JADYYY010000005.1, read as the reverse complement.
CCGCGTTCGCCCAGTTCGGCAGCGACCTCGATCCGGCCACGCAGCGCCAGTTGAACCGCGGCCGCCGGCTGGTCGAGATCCTGAAGCAGCCCCAGTACCGGCCGCTGGCCGTCGAGAAGCAGGTCGCGATCGTCTACGCGGCGACGAACGGCTATCTCGACAGCGTGCCGGTCGACCGTGTGCGTCAATTCGAAGAGGGGTTGTATCCGTTCCTCGAGACGCGCCACGAGGCCGTCCTCACCGCCATCCGCGAGAAGAAGATCCTCGATGACGAGGTGAAGGGCACGCTGAAGGCGGCGATCGAGGACTACGTGCGCACGTTCGCGGCCGCCACCGCCGCCTAGAGCCAGCCATGTCGCCGTCCATGCCCAACGAGATCTCGCCGTGCCGTCGCTGATCGACATGCGCCGGCGCATCCGCGCCGTCAAGTCCACGCAACAGATCACGAAGGCGATGAAGATGGTGGCCGCCTCCAAGCTGCGGCGCGCGCAGGAGCGGGTCTTCGCGACGCGGCCGTACGCCCGCCAGGCCCGCCACGTGCTGGCGAGCATCGCGTCGCGCGTGGACGAGCACGCGCATCCGCTGCTCGCCCGCCGGCCGGGCGTCGAGGCCGGCGCCACGCTCGTCATCGCGATCACCGCCGACCGCGGCCTCTGCGGCAGCTTCAACACCAACGTCGCGAAAGCGGTTGGCGCGTTCATCAAGGAGCGTCCCAGTCAGCCGGTGTCGCTCGGCCTGGTGGGCCGCAAGGGACGCGACTTCTTCGGCCGCCGCGGATTGCCCATCCGGTTCGAGCACGTGAACCTGCCGAAGGTCATCGGCGTGGCCGACGCCGAGGCCATCGCGGCGCCCGCGATCAGGGACTTCCTCGAGGAGCGCGTCGACAGCGTGTTTCTCGTCTACAACGAGTTCAAGAGCGTCATGCAGCAGCGCGTGGTGGTCGAGCCGCTGTTGCCGCTCACGAGCGTGTCGGCCGAGGAAGAGGCGGCCGCGGCCGTGACGGATTATCTCTACGAGCCGTCGCCCGACCGCATCCTGGACGTGCTGCTGCACCAGTTGGTGCAGGCGCAGGTGCTCCGCGCGCTGGTGGAATCGTCGGCGGCGTTCTTCGCGGCGCAGATGACCGCCATGGACGCGGCGACGCGCAATTCCTCCGAGATGATCGACAGCCTGACGCTCTACATGAACAAGATCCGGCAGGCGGCGATCACGAGGGACATCATCGAGGTCGTATCCGGCGCGCAGGCCCAATAGGGTCCGCGCCGAACGGAAGGTGGAGAGAACGATGGCAGTGGCCGAAGCGGTCAAGACGGGCAAGGTCGTCCAGGTAATCGGGCCGGTGCTCGACGTGGAGTTCGACGGCGGATACCTGCCGGCGATCTACAACGCGCTGCGCATCACCGGCGACGCGGGCGGCACGGCGGTGGATCTGATTGCCGAAGTCGAGCAGCACCTCGGCGAGAACCGCGTGCGCGCCGTCGCGATGAAGCCGACCGACGGCCTGCAGCGCGGGATGCCGGTGCAGGATCTCGGCGGGCCGATCTCGGTGCCGGTGGGGCCCGCGACGCTCGGACGCGTGCTGAACGTGCTCGGCGAGCCGGTGGACTTCCCCGACCGGCCGGTCGCCGCGACGGAACGCTGGCCGATTCACCGGCCGGCGCCCAGCCTCGAGGAGCAGTCCACCGAGCTCAAGATGTTCGAGACCGGCATCAAGGTCATCGATCTGCTCGAGCCGTACCTGCAGGGCGGCAAGATCGGGCTGTTCGGCGGCGCCGGCGTCGGCAAGACCGTCATCATCATGGAGCTCATCAACAACATCGCGATGAAGCACGGCGGCGTGTCCGTGTTCGGCGGTGTCGGCGAGCGCACGCGAGAGGGCAACGACCTCTGGCTGGAGTTCCAGGAGACGGGCGTCATCGATCCGGCCGATTCGTCCAAGTCCCGGGCCGCGCTCGTCTACGGCCAGATGACGGAACCGCCGGGCGCACGGCTGCGCGTCGCGCTCTCGGCGCTCACCGTCGCCGAGTACTTCCGCGACGCCGAGAACAAGGACGTGCTGCTGTTCGTCGACAACATCTTCCGGTTCACGCAGGCGGGCTCGGAGGTCTCGGCGCTGCTCGGCCGCATGCCGTCCGCCGTCGGCTATCAGCCGACGCTGCTCACCGAGATGGGCGAGCTACAGGAACGCATCACGTCCACCCGCAAGGGCTCGATCACGTCGGTGCAGGCGATCTACGTGCCGGCCGACGACTACACGGACCCGGCACCGGCCACGACCTTCGCCCACCTCGACGCGACGACGAACCTCTCGCGCGCGATTGCCGAGCTCGGCATCTACCCCGCGGTCGATCCGCTCGCGTCGTCGTCGCGGATTCTCGATCCGCGCATCATCGGCGACGAGCACTACGCCGTGGCGCGAACGGTCAAGCAGATCCTGCAGCGCTACAAGGACCTGCAGGACATCATCGCGATCCTCGGGATCGACGAGCTGTCGGAGGACGACAAGCTCACGGTCTCGCGCGCGCGAAAGATCCAGAAGTTCCTGTCGCAGCCCTTCTTCGTCGCCGAGCAGTTCACCGGCTACAAGGGCAAGTACGTGCCGATCGCCGACACGGTCCGCGGCTTCAAGGAGATCACCGAGGGCAAGCACGACGAGATCCCGGAACAGGCCTTCTACATGGCCGGCACGATCGAGGAAGTGCTTGAGCGGGCCCGGGAGCAGAAGTAGCCATGGCGGCGCTGCCTGGCCATCTGCGGCTCGAGTTCGTCACGCCGGCGCAGTCGATCGTGCACGAAGAGGTGGACGAGGTGCAGCTGCCAGGCGAAGAAGGCCAGTTCGGCGTCCTGCCCGGCCACGCGCCGATGCTGGCGGCGCTGAGCACCGGACCGATGTGGTACCGGAAAGGGGCGGACACGAAGTACGCCTTCGTCGCTGGCGGCTTCGTCGAGGTCCTGCCCGACCGCGTCTCCGTGCTGGCCCAGGTGGCCGAGCGCGCCGAGGACATCGACATCGAGCGCGCGGAGGCCGCCAAGCGCCGCGCCGAGGAGCAGTTGGCGCGGGCCTCGGTCATCGACGCCGACGTCGAACGCGCGCGCATCGCGATGCTGCGCGCGATCGCCCGGCTGCAGGTGTCCCGACAGTTGCGTCCGCCCCGCGCGTAACCGTCATGGTGCGCATCTCCTCGGCGGCCGCATCCCACCCGGGGTTGCGTCGGGACGAGAACGAAGACGCCTTCGCCATCCGTGACGATCTCGGCCTCTACCTCGTGGCCGACGGCATGGGCGGACACGCGGCGGGCGAGGTCGCGTCCCGGATTGCCATCGAGACGATTGAGGCTTTCGTGCGCGATACCCACGACGCGGACGTGAACCGCACCTGGCCGTTTCCGTACGATCCTGCGCTCAGCCTCGACGGCAATCGTCTCAAGGCGGCGTTCCTGCTCGCGAACCGCCGCTTGGGTGCCGCGGTGGACGAGAACGAGGCGCTGCGCGGCATGGCGACGACGGCGGCCGCCGTCCTCTTCGGGACCGGCAAGCCGGCGGTGGCGCACGTCGGCGACAGCCGCGTCTATCTCTGCCGCGACGGCGCGCTGCGTCAGGTCACCCAGGACCATTCGTGGGTCAGCGAGCAGGTGCGCGCCGGCCTGATCTCCGAGACGGACGCTCGTCGCCATCCCTGGCGCAACGTCGTGACCCGCGCGCTGTCCGGCGGCCAGGACTTGCAGGTCGACGTCGCGGAGTTCGAGGTGCAGCCGCACGACCGGCTGCTGCTCTGCTCCGATGGTCTGCACGGCGTTATCGCTCCGGATCGGCTCGCCGCGCTCGTGCAGCAGCCTGCCCCGCTCGCCGACGTGTGCCGGACGCTCGTCGACGCGGCCAACGACGCAGGCGGACCGGACAACATCACGGTCGCGCTGCTGCAGATCGATGTGGCGTAACCTCGCCGCCCTCGTGCGGTATCGGCCCCTGATCCAGAGTCTCGTCGCGCGGGAGCTCAAGGCGCGCTACCGCGGATCGGTGCTCGGGTTCTTCTGGTCGTTCGTCAACCCGCTGCTGCTGCTCTCCATCTACACGTTCGTCTTCACCAAGATCATGCCCGGCCAGGACGAGCGCACGCAGCCGTACGCCGTGTTCTTCTTCTCGGGCCTGCTGCCGTGGACCTGGTTCACGACGTCGCTGCTCGAGGCCGCGAGCTCGCTCATCGCCGGAGGCAACCTGATCAAGAAGGTGCTGTTCCCGGCCGAGATCCTGCCGATCGTGAGCGTCCTCGCGAACATGGTGCACTTCGTCCTGGGCTTGATCATCCTGGTCGGTTTCATGATCGGCACGCATCACTACCCCGATCCGGCCGGCCTTCCCTGGTTTCCGGTCGTCGTCGCGATTCAGCTCGTGTTCACGCTGGCCCTGGCGCTCGTGCTGTCGGCGCTGACTGTGCACTTCCGCGACATCCGCGACCTGCTCTCGAACCTGCTGACGTTCTGGTTCTTCGCCACGCCGATCATCTACGCCTACTTCATGCCGACCGTGCAGTCGTACCGGTGGCTGTTCCGGTTCAATCCGTTCTACCATCTGGTCGTCTCGTACCAGGAGATCCTGTTCTTTCCTGGCCCGTTCGGGCATCTTCGCTCGCTGCTCATCATGGGCGCGGCGTCGGGGCTCTTCTTCTGCGCGGGCTACTGGCTGTTCGATCGGTTGCGGGATTCGTTCGCCGAGTCGGTATGACCCCTGCGATCGCGCTCGACGACGTCACGAAGATCTACCGCCGGTACGGCGGCCGCCATTTCTCGACGCTGAAGAGCGCGCTGCTGCAGCGGAGCCTGCTCAACGATCTCAAGCCCACCGAGACGTTCGCGGCGCTGCAGCACGTGTCGTTCAGCGTCGCGCCCGGCCAGACGCTCGGCGTCATCGGCCGCAACGGCTCCGGCAAGAGCACCGCGCTGAAGCTCGTGGCCGGCATCACGAAGCCGACGAGCGGCACCGTCACGGTGCGCGGCCGCATCTCCGCGCTGATCGAGCTCGGCGCGGGCTTCCACCCGGAGATCTCCGGGCGGGAGAACGTGTTCATCAACGGGATCATGCTGGGCCTCTCGCGCCGGGAGGTGCAGCAGCGCTTCGACGAGATCGTCGAGTTCGCGGAGATGGCCGAGTTCATCGACGCTCCCGTGAAGACGTACTCCTCCGGGATGTACATGCGTCTGGGCTTCTCCGTTGCGATCCACGTCAATCCCGACGTGCTCCTCGTCGACGAGGTGCTGGCGGTCGGCGACGAGGGCTTCACGCACAAGTGTCTCGACAAATTTGCCGAGTTCAAGCGCCGCAACAAGACGATCCTGCTCGTGACGCACGCCCTCTCCATGGTCGAGCGCTTCTGCGACGATGCCGTCTGGCTCGACGCGGGCGTGAAGCGCGCGCAGGGCGATCCGACCCGGGTGATCGGCGCATACGTGACCGACGTCGCTCGGCAGGAGGAGCAGTTCCTCGCGCGGAGCGACGCCAGGCATCAGGCCGAGGCCGCTGGGCAGGCCCGCAGCTCGCCGGCGGGTCCGGTCGACGCCGGCGAGGCTCGCGCCGACATGTCGCGCGCCACCGAGGGACGATGGGGGTCCGGCGAGGTGGAGATCACGGACGTGTCGCTCCGGAACGATCAGGACGAGGCGACGCACATCTTCCACACGGGACAGTCCATGTCGTTGAGGCTTCAGGTCTCGGCGCGACGGCCCGTCACCGACTTCGTGTTCGGCGTCGCCATCTACAACGCCGAAGGCGTGTGCGTCTACGGCACGAACACCGACATCGAGGAGTACGAGCCCGATCACCTCGGAACGTCCGCAGAGGTGCGGCTGGAGATCGAGGCGCTGGACCTCGTCGAGGGCACCTACAAGCTCGACGTGGCCGTGCACCAACGCGACGGCGCGCCCTACGACTACCATCGCCTGCTCCACACGTTCCGCGTGAAGTCTCGCCTGAAGGACGTCGGCATCTATCGGCCGCGCCACCGGTGGCAGTTCGGCGGCGACGTGAAGGTCACGCCGCGCGTCTGACCGCCATGCCGATCCTGCAGATCGCCGATGCCACGCGCTTCGCGCGCGCGCTTCAGGCCGACGGCCGGCGCGTCGTGATGACGAACGGCGTCTTCGACCTGCTCCATCCCGGCCACGTCCGGTACCTGCAGGCGGCGCGCCGCGAGGGCGATGCGCTCGTGGTGGCGACCAACTCGGATCGCTCGGTGCGCGCGATCAAAGGACCCACACGGCCCATCACGCCGGAGCCGGAGCGCGCCGAGATTCTCGCCGCGCTGGCTTGCGTGGATGCGGTCGTCATCTTCGACGAGGAGACGCCGGATGCGATCATCCGAGCCATCCTGCCCGACGTGCTCGTGAAAGGTGCGGACTGGGCGCTCGATCGGATCGTCGGACGCGAGACCGTCGAGGGCCGAGGCGGGCGCGTCGTGCGCATTGCCGTCGAGGAGGGCTGGTCGACCTCGTCGATGGTCCGGCAGATCGAGGCGGCCGAGCGGCGCCGGCGGTCCGGATCTAGCATGGGATGAAGGGCCTGTGATCGGGTCGTCGTCGTCGCTCGCCTTTCGATCGCTTCTGAAGTCGGCCGCCGCGAAAGCGCGCCTCGACCGGCCGCATCCCCGTCTGTCCGGCATCACGCCGGCGGCGCTCGCGCTGCACGCGGCGGCGCTGGCGCTCGACTCCTCCGTGTTCCTCGTCGTGCCGAACGACGCCGACGTCGAGCAGATGACGGCCGACGCGCGGTTCTTCTTCACGGTGCTGCAGGGCGCGACCGATCGTGCGGTGGCGCAGCAGGTGCTGCCCTTCCCTTCCCAGGAGGTCGATCCCTATCGTGGTCTGAGCCCGCACTTCGAGGTGACATCGGCGCGTGCGCGGGCGCTCCATGCGCTCGCGACCCGGCAGGCGCGGCTCGTGATCGCGTCGGCGCGCGCGCTGCTGCCGCGCATGAGCGATCCCGGGCGCATGGCCGAGGCCGGGCTCGTCGTCGAGCCGGGCGTCGAGATCGCGCCGCTCGATCTCAGCGAGCGCCTGGCTCTCGCCGGCTACGTTCCCGAGGACCCGGTCGACGAGCCCGGCGAGTTCTGCATCCGCGGCGGGGTCGTCGACGTCTATCCCGCGCAGGAGCCTCACCCGCTCCGCCTCGAATTCATCGGCGACATCGTCGAATCGGTGCGATGGTTCGACGGCGGCACGCAGCGCTCGCTGGGCGCCGCCGAGCGGGTCTCGCTCGCGCCGCAGCGGGAGCTGCTGCCGCACGACGCGGCGCCCGACGATCCCGACCATCCCGATCGATCCGCCACGGTGATCGACTTCGTCCGCCGCGCGGGCGCCATCGTGGAGGTCTTCGAGCTCGACGACGTGGCGGATCGGGCCGCGACGCTCGAGCGCCAGTGGCGTACGACGGCCGCCGACATGATCGCGCGCGGCCGGGCCGTCGCGCCGTACGACGAGATCGCCGTCGCCTGGGACGACCTCTCGCCCTGGCTCTCGGCGGCGCACCGGATCAGTCAGCTCAACGTCGATGACGTCGAAGAGCCCGGCGCGCACGTCTCCGTCGTGCCGTCGCTCGAATACCACGGCCGAATCGGCGACTGGGCCGACGAGCTGCGCCGCGCGCGCGAGCGCGACGAGGCGATCGTCTTCGTGGCGGCCACCGCGGGGCGTGCCGAACGCACGATCGAGCTCTTGGCCGATTACGGTCTCAGGGCGCGATCGATGGACACGGCCGACGATCTCTCGAGCGCCGCCGTGCTCGTCGCGACCGGCCAGCTCTCGAAGGGGTTTCACGTCCCCGCCGGCCGGCTGCTCGTCTTCGCCGAGACGGATCTGTTCGAGGAAGAGCGCCGGGTGCACGAGCGTCGCCGCTCGACGGCCCGCACGTTCCTCTCGGACTTCCGCGACCTGAAGATCGGCGACCTCGTCGTACACGTGGACCACGGCATCGGCCGCTTCGCCGGCTTGAAGCGGCTGGGCGTCGTCGCCGGCCAGGACGCGCAGGAGTTCATGGAGCTGCGCTACGCGGGCGACGACAAGCTGTTCGTCCCGCTCGAGCGGCTCGATCTCGTGCAGAAGTACACGGGCGGCGCGGCGCCGGCGCTCGACAGGCTCGGCGGCACGACGTGGGAGAAGGCCAAGACCCGCGTCAAGAAGGCGATGCGCGACATGGCCGAAGAGCTGCTGAAGCTCTATGCCGCGCGCAAGGCCGTCCAGGGGCACGCGTTCAGCCCGGATGCGCACTGGCACCAGGAGTTCGCCGACGCGTTCGAGTACGAGCTGACGGTCGACCAGAAGGCCGCGATCGCCGACATCACGAAGGACATGGAAGCGCCCGTTCCCATGGATCGCCTGCTTTGCGGCGACGTCGGCTACGGCAAGACCGAGGTCGCGATGCGCGCGGCGTTCAAGGCGGTGATGGACAACACGCAGGTCGCGTTCCTCGCCCCGACGACGGTGCTGGCGTTTCAGCACACGAGGACGCTGAAGGAGCGCTTCGCGGGCTTTCCCGTGCGCGTCGAGATGGTCAGTCGATTCCGCACGCGGCAGGAGCAGCAGGAGGTGCTCGCGCAGCTCGCCGCCGGGTCCGTCGACATCATCGTCGGCACGCACCGGCTGCTGTCCAAGGACGTGAGGTTCCGCGACCTCGGTCTGCTCGTGATCGACGAGGAACAGCGGTTCGGCGTGGTCCACAAGGAACGGATCAAGCAGCTCCGCAGGAAGGTGGACGTGCTCACGATGACCGCCACGCCCATCCCGCGCACGCTGAACATGTCGCTCGTCGGCATCCGCGACATGTCGATCATCGAGACGCCGCCGCGCGACCGGCTCGCCGTCCAGACGCAGGTCGTGAAGTTCGAGGCCGACGTGATCGGCCGGGCGATCCGGACGGAGCTGGAACGCGGCGGACAGGTCTACCTCGTGCACAATCGCGTCGAGTCGATCTACTCGATGGCCAATCTGGTCGCGCGGCTCGTGCCGGAGGCGAGGATCGCCGTCGGCCACGGCCAGATGAGCGAGCAGGACCTCGAGCGCGTGATGGTCGACTTCGTCGCGCACAAGCACGACGTGCTCGTGGCCACGACGATCGTGGAGAACGGATTGGACATCCCGAACGCCAACACGATCGTCATCAACCGCGCCGACCGGTACGGGCTGGCGCAGTTGTATCAGTTGCGCGGACGCGTGGGCCGATCCGACCGTCGTGCGTACGCCTACCTGCTCATCCCGGCGGAGCAGACGCTGTCGCCGATCGCGCGGCGCCGGCTCGCGGCGATTCGCGAGTTCAGCGATCTCGGCAGCGGGTTCCGCATCGCCGCGCTCGATCTCGAGATTCGGGGCGCCGGCAATCTGCTGGGCGGACAGCAGAGCGGGCACATCGAAGCCGTCGGTTTCGACATGTACGTGAAGCTGCTCGAGGAGACGATCCGGGAGCTGAAAGGCGAAGACCTCGAGGACGAACGCCGCGCCGCCGTCAACTTGCGCATCGATCTGCGGATCGACGACCGGTACGTGCCGGACATGAATCAGCGGCTCACGGTGTACCGGCGGCTCGCGCGCGCCGCCACCGAGGGCGAAGTGGCCGCGATCCTCGACGAGCTGCGCGATCGCTACGGCACGCCGCCGACGGCCGTCGAAAACCTTGCCCAGTACGCGCGCATCCGCCTGATGGCGGATCAGATCGGCCTCGAGAGCCTCGAGCGCGACCGGCAGATCGTCGTCCTCAAGTTCCGGCAGGACACGCGCGTGGACGCGGTCGTCGTGGCCGAGCTGCTCAAACGGCGGGGCGACCTCACGCTCGTGCCTCCGGCCGTGCTCCGGCTGGATCTCGCGAAGCCCGAACGCGCCCCCGCTCCTGCGGTGCCGGCGCCCACGACGCGACGCCCGATTCGAGGGCCGAGCCCGGCTACGGCCCCCACGTCGGACGTCTCAACGTCGTGGTGGACGGCCCGCGCCACGACCGAGGTCGCGTCCGGGTTCACCCGGGCCGAGATCCTGGCCGAAACGCCGCCCGACCCCTCGCAGCCAGGCGGGCTGTTCGACCGGGTGACGCGGCTCCTCGCGGAGTTGAGCCGCTCGCTGGTCGCCCGGTAACATGGAGAGTCTGCCATCATGAAGAAGCTCACGACCAGCGCGCTCGTTGCCATCCTGTCGTTCGCCGGCACCGGCCTTGCGGCCCGTCAGCAGACGACCGGCATGATCCTCGAGCGCATCATCGTCCGGGTGAATGGCGAGATCCTGACGCAGACGCAGCTCGTCGACCGCCAGACCGAGGCGGTCCGCGAGCGCAATCGCGGGAACCCGAACCTCACGGACGCCGCGATCGTTCAGCAGCTCACCGCGGTCACGCCGGACGTGCTCGTCAATGCCGTGGACGAGATGCTGATCGCGCAGCACGGCCGCGAGCTCGGCGCGAAGTTCACCGACGTGGAATTCAAGAACGCGCTGGAGACCATCAAGAAGGAGAACAACCTCAACGACGAGCAGCTCAAGGCCGCCATGGCGCAGGAAGCGCTGACGATGGATCAGTTGCGCAACAACTTCGAGCGCGCGTACATGATCCAGGCGGTGCAGAGCCAGGAAGTGCTCCGCCGGATCACGCTCACCGAGGAAGAGCTGCGGCAGTACTACAGCGGACATCGCGAGGAGCTGATGACGCCCGCGACGTTGACGCTGCGGGAGATCACCGTCGCGGTGCCGCTCCAGGCCGGGGCCGGCGCCCTCACGGCGCGGCCCGAGGATCTGGCGGCGGCGCGGGCGAAGATCGACGCCGCCCGCGCGAGGCTGGCCGCGGGCGAGGATTTCGCGAGCGTAGCGAAAGCGACGTCCGACTCCCCCACCAAGGAGAACGGCGGGTTGGTCGGACCGCTGAACGTCGAGGACATCAATCCCACGTTGAGGACCGTGCTCGACAAGCTTCGACCGGGAGAGCTGAGCGATATCGTGGAGATGCCGCGAGGCGGCTACCAGATCTTCAAGCTGGAAGAGCGCGCCGCGTCCGTGCTGCCGCCGTTCGATACGGTGCGGCCGCGCGTGGAGCAGGCCGTTCGCGGGAACCGTCTCGATGCCGAGATGCAGAAGGTGAAGGCGAGGCTTCGCAACCAGGCGGTCATCGAATGGAAGGACGAGACGCTCCGGACGCAGTATCAGCGTCGGCTCGCCGAGTTGACCGCGCAGCAGTGAAGATCGCCGGCATCGTCCTCGAACACCCGGTCGCGCTGGCGCCCATGGCCGGCATGACCGACACGGCCTTTCGCCGGCTCGTCAAACGCGGAGGCGGCTGTGGGCTGGTCGTCACCGAGATGGTGAGCTCGGAGGGGCTTGTGCGCGGGATCGGCCGCACGCTCGAGTACGCGGAGTACACCGAGGAAGAGCGGCCGGTGGCGGTGCAGGTGTTCGGCGGCGATCCAGCCGTCATGGCCGAAGCAGCCCGCATCGTCGAGCACATGGGCGCCGACATCGTCGACGTGAACATGGGCTGTCCGGTCCCGAAGATCGCGAAGCACAACGCCGGCTGCAGTCTGATGCGCGAGCCGGATCACGCCGCGGCGGTCGTCCGCGCGATGACCGACGCCGTGAGCATCCCGGTCACGGTGAAGATGCGGGCTGGATGGAACGAACGCGAGATCAACGCGCCGACGCTGGCGAAGATGGTCGAAGACGCTGGCGCCAGCGCGGTGGCCGTCCATGGGCGGACGGCGGCGCAGTCGTACACCGGCGAATCCGACTGGTCGTTGATCGGGAGCGTTGCCGCGAGCGTCGGGATCCCGGTGTTCGGATCGGGCGACTGCGTCGAAGCGGCGCACGTGACTTCTCGCCTGTACGATTCCGGGGTCGCAGGCGTGCTCGTCGGGCGGGGCGCGCTACGGAATCCCTGGATCTTCTCGCAGACCGCGGCCCTGGCTGCGGGCCGGTCTCCGGCCACGGTCTCGCTGCGCGATCGAGGACAGTTTCTCCTCGACTACATCGAGCTGCTCGTCTCGGAGCGCGTCGCCGAGGCGGAGGGCTTCAGGCATCTGGCGCCCGGGGCCGGCGCCCTGGCGCCGCCCGCGACCGGACGAGCGCGTTGGGTGGTGAACAAAGTGCGGGCGCTCGCGAGCTGGTATACGAAAGGCATCGATGGAGGCGCGCAGCTCCGCGTCGCCATCAATTCAGCAGACTCGATTCCTGCCCTTCGGGACATCATCGCGAGCTTCTTCGGCGCACACGACGACGGACTAGTGTCGGTCGTTAGCCAGATTTCTTTGTCTTAGGGCCATTTCTGTGGCCACGGTTCGGCCTCGACCCGCCGGCCATTGAAGTGCTCGTCTGGCGCTGGCGCCGTTTGAACCTTGCTCGCTTCTGATCTCGAGACAGCTTGAAACGCTCGCGCGGGTCTGCGTGAACGCCGCCGGGACGCCAGCTCTTCGGCCGCCGTGGCCGTTGTCGCTCTGCGCGAGTGGCGTCCTCAGGCGACTCCCACAGCTTGCCGCGGGCGAACCACCTAATCGTGGCATCTGGTTGAGTCCGTTGAAGCTGCCGGAGCGTGGGCAGCAGCTCCTCGCGCGTCGCCCCGCGGAAAGCGGTGCTCTCCGTTCCCGACACGATGATCCAGCAGGAAAGGCGGCCCATGATCAGTGGCGCTCCAGGCGCTTGAGCTTTTCGATGAGCGTCGTGCGCTTCAGATTCAGGAGGTCAGCCGCCTGGCGCTTGTTGCCCGCCGTCCGATCGAGGGCCTTGCGGATCAGGCTGTGCTCGAAGTCCGACACGAGACGTTCCATGTCGATTCCTTCGTCAGGAATCGCCAAGTCGGTACTGGCCAGGGCGCCGGCCGCCTGCGTCAGTTCGTCCGGCAGATCGGCTCGCGTGATCTGCGCGCGTCCCGGCGAGAGCGCGAACGCTCGCTCCATCACGTTCTCGAGCTGCCGCACGTTTCCGGGCCAGGCGTAGCGCATCAGCGCCTGCTGGGCATCCTGGGCGATCGTCACGCGCCCGCGCGGCGGCACGGTGTCAGCCGCGAAGCGATCGAGGAAATGCTGGGCGAGCAACGGGATGTCGGCCCGACGCTCGCGAAGTGCAGGCAGCCGGACGGGGATCACGTTCAACCGGTAGTACAGGTCCTCTCGGAACGCGCCAGCCTCGACCATCCGCTTCAGGTCGGAATTCGTGGCGGCGATCACGCGCACGTCCACCTTCACGGTTTGCGAGTCGCCGACGCGTTCGAACTCGCGTGACTGGAGGACGCGGAGCAGCTTCGCCTGAAGGGCAGCGCTCATCGTGCCGACCTCGTCGAGGAACAGCGTCCCTCGGTGCGCCTGCTCGATCCGGCCCTGACGATTCGCGATCGCACCGGTGAACGCGCCCCGCACGTGGCCGAACAGCTCGGCCTCGAGCAGCGTCTCCGGAATGGCGCTGCAGTTGATCGCCATGAAGCGCTGCTGGCGCCGCGGGCTCGCGTCATGAATCGCCCGCGCCGCGAGCTCCTTGCCCGTGCCGGTCTCGCCTGTGATCAGCACCGTGCTCGCCGTGGTCGCGACCGTCTTGAGCAGCTCGAAGAGCTGCAGCATCACGGGCGTGCGGCCGACGATGCCATCGATGTTGAACCGATCGTGGAGCTGGGCGCGAAGGTAGGCGTTTTCGGCCTTCAGCCGCCGTTTCTCGATCGCCGTGTTCACCTCGTGCAGCAGCTCCTCGAATTGAAACGGCTTGGTGATGAAGCCCTCGGCGCCGCGCCGCGTGATCTCGACAGCTTCACGCACGGTGCCGAAGCCGGTGACGACGATCGCGATGATGTCGGGATAGCGCTCGAGCGCATCCTCCAGCACCTGCCGGCCATTCACTCCCGGCAGGCGCAGATCGGTGACGAGGATGCCAAATGCGAACTCGGCGAGCTTCGCGAGCGCTTCCTCGCCCGTATTCGCCTGCTCGACGATGAAGCCATGCTCGCCGAGCCGCTCCGCGATGACGTCGCGAAACGCCGCTTCGTCATCGACGAGCAACAGATGATGCGCGGGCACTTCCGACATGACGCGACGGTATTTTGACATGGATCGCCGCCGCCGGTCCGAGCGCGGTGAAAGGCTTAAAGTCCGCACATGCCACGCCGATACTGCAATGCAGACGTGACGTTTGTGGCGGGACCTGCCGCAAGGCGAGCGCCCGCAGGGATGGCTGAACATGCTGCTCGAGAGAAAGACCGTATCGATTCCTCGCGCCTGCGAACTGGTCGGCGTGAGTCGCCGCACCATCTACAACTGGATCGCCGGCGGCAAGATTCAGTACGTCAGAACCGCCGGCGGGTCCGTCCGCATCTTCGCCGACACGCTGTGGCGCGAACCCGAACCCGCGGCCGATCGGACGGAAGGTGAGTGGAGTGACCGCGTCAGCCGTGGAGCGTGATCGCCTGACGCCGGAACCCGCGCGGACCGATCGCTCCTCCCAGGATCTCTCCGGCGTGTTCCACAGGCTGAACAACCAGCTCGGCATCATCCTCGCGAATGCGGAGCTGCTCGAAGCTCGTCTACACGAAGAGGCGCTCCGGGCGCGCGCCAGCCAGGTCGTGCTGGGCGCCCTCGAAGCGATTTCGTCCGTCCAGGAGTTGCGCACGCACGTCGGCGGCCGCCTGTCTGTCGAACGTTGACGGATGGTCGGACCGCCGACGGTTCGGTGACGGTTTTGCGATCCCCGTCAAGCCGTTGACGCCAGAAACTGCCTGATCCCGCCCGTTCACAGCGATACACGCTCCTGCACGTCTAGCTTGTAAGTCCTACATATTCAACGCTTTGCTGCCAGTGACATCCGGTGGCCGGCCGCGCGATCGAAGCCGAGATCTGGCTGGCATCGCTGTTGCGAAGAGGTGTGCCGTCTTGGGCGTTGCCGCCCTGCAGGAGGCATTGATGTCACGGGTCCCCTTGGAGCAGTCGCAGCAGGATCGAGTGGAGTCCTGCCTGCCGTTCGTTCAGTCGCTCGCTCGACGGATGGCATCGACGATGCCGCATTCGATCGATCTGAGCGATCTCGTGCAGGACGGCGTGCTGGGCCTCATCGATGCCGCGAACCGCTTCGAGGAGTCGCGCGGCATCAAGTTCGAGACCTTCGCCGAACGGCGGGTCCGCGGCGCGATGATCGATGCGCTCCGCCGCGACGCCTGGCCCCGCGGGGTGCGCCGCGTCCGCCGCGAGATCGAAGCGGCGCGCGAACAGCTTCGTCGCGAGCTGGGCGCCGAACCGACGATGGCCGACCTGGCGCGGCGGATCGGATCCGACGAGGCGCAGCTCGAGCGCACCATCGTGCGCATCAACACCATCGAATCGACGTCGCCGCTCGCCAACGTGGAGGCGATGGACAGCACCATGCTTCCGGCGGTGCTGGTGCCGAGCGAGCCGCCGTCGCCCGATCGGCTCTTCGAACAGAACCAGACCAAGGCGCGCGTCCGGCGCGCGCTGGCCCAGTTGCCGCCACGGGAGCGGCGCATCATCGGCATGTACTACTTCGCCGAAGCGACGATGAAGGAGATCGGGGCGGCGATCGGCGTGAACGAATCGCGCGTCTCACAGCTCCACGCGCGTGCGATTCAGCGGCTTCAGCGGATCCTCGTCACCCAGCAGCAGCCGGCCGCGCCCAGGCTGGTGGCCAAGACGCGGAAGCCGAAGTTCCGCCAGCGCGTCGCCGCGGTCCCGACGAACCGTCGCCTGGCAGAGATGCCAGACGATCGGCGCGCGGTCGCCTGATTGCCCTCAGCCGAGCGCCTCGCGCGCGGCGCGCACGAGATCGCGAAGCCGGAACGGCTTCGCGATCCATCGGCAGCCCGTCTCTTCGAGAAACCGGCCGGCTTCGGTGCCGGCCACGTCGCCCGTGACGAAGATCAGCCGGCGGGCGACGTGCGGCATCTTGGCCGACACCTCGCGGAAGAACGCCATGCCGTCGAGTTTCGGCATCTTCAAGTCGCAGATGATGACGTCGTAGTGCCGTTCGCGCAGCCGGACCAGGGCTTCCTCGCCGTCCGCCGCGCGATCCGGTCTGAACCCTTCGTCGGCGAGGGCGGCCGCGACTGCCTCGCCGAGTGCCGCCTCGTCCTCGACGACGAGCGCGCGCGTGCCTTTCGGCACGGCCGGCAGCGGAGTGCTGACCGGCGCCTCGGCGGTCTTGACGCTGGCGCCGCTCACCGGCAGCTCCAGGAAGAACGACGCACCGCGTCCCGGCACCGAGGCGACGCTGATGCGGCCGCCGTGTTCCTGCGCGATCGCGTACGCCACGGTCAACCCCAACCCCGTGCCTTTGCCGACGGGCTTCGTCGTGAAGAACGGATCGAAGACCTTCGACTGCGTCTCCTCCGGCACGCCGGGGCCGTCGTCGCTCACCTCGAGCACGACCGCGTCGCGATCCGGCTCGTGCCAGGAGCGTAGGACGAGCGTGCCGCGGCCGTGCGCGTCGATCATGGCCTGCTCGGCGTTGATCACCAGGTTGAGCACGATCTGCTGGATCTGGTGCGGGTCGGCGAAGACGGGCGGCAGCCCGGCCGCCAGCGCGTCGAGGATCGCGACGTTCGCTGCGCGCTGCTCGAAGGCGCGGAGCGCGACGGTATCGCGCACGACGTGGTTGAGATCGACGGTCGCGCGCGTCGTGTGCCGTTTGCGCGCGAAGGTCTGGAGGTTCCTGACGATGCGGGCGGCGCGTTCGGCCGAGCTGTGAATCGCGTCCAGGTCCCGCCGCGTCGCGTCGTCGAGCCGCCGGCCGGCGAGCCGTTCGGCGCAGACGAGAATCGTGGCGAGCGGGTTGTTCAGCTCGTGCGCCACGCCCGAGATCGTCTGCCCGAGCGCCGCCAGCTTCTCGGCCTGCGAAAGCTGCAGGTACAGCTCGCGTCCCTGATCCTGCAGCTTCTTGCGATCCGTGACGTCGCGCATGATGGCCTCGACGCGCAGCGTCGAGGAGGCGGCGACGGGCTCGGCGCGCGCCGTGACCTCCACCCACATCGCCGAACCGTCGGCGCGCCGGAGCCTGAGCAGGTAATCCTGCGCGGCGCCGTCACGGGCGAGATGGTGCAGGAACTCGCCGCGCGCTTGATCGTCGACGAAGCGATCTGGATCGAGCGGCCGGATGTCGGCGTCGGGCACGTCGTCCATCCAGCCGAAAATCAGCCGCAGGTGAGGATTCGCCGCGAGCGTGGCCGAGCCGTCGAGCTGGACGAGACCGATGTAGATTCCTTCGCGAAGGCCCTCGAACAACCGGGCGAAGGCGGCATCGGCCAGGCGTCCGCGGCCGGCTTGGCTCAACGGCACGGGACGCTCGCCGGCATCGATCGAAGTGTCGTGCGTGAGAGCCCAGGGACGAGCAGCGGGCGCACTCGGAAATCTTAGCATCCCGCGCTAGACTGCCTCGACCGCATGGCACGTCTCCCTCGCATCGCAGAGCTCGACGCCTCGGCGTCCGGCGCCGGCTATTTCCTGTGCGTGCGCAAGGAACGGCGCACCGGCCGCGGCGGACCGTTCCTCGCCATGCACCTGCAGGACGCGTCCGGCGAGATCGGCGCGAAGCTCTTCCAGGACGTGGAGAGCGCCGAGAACCTCTTCGAGGCCGGGGATTTCGTCGCCGTGCAGGCGAAGGGTAACCTCTTCAACCAGCGGCTCGAGCTGGTGATCGAGCGCATTCGTCGCGTGACGGCCGAGGACGAGAAGCTCGGCTTTCGCGAAGAGGACTGCATCCGATGCGCGCCGAGGCCGATCGAGGCGATGTGGCAGGAGCTCTGCGCGCGCATCGACAGCGTCGGCGATCCGCACATCCGTGGCCTGCTGTCACGGCTCGTCGCCCGTCACGGCGATCGGCTGCGCATCTGGCCGGCGGCGCGGCAGATGCACCACGCGTATCGCGGCGGGCTGCTGGAGCACGTGCTGAAGATCGCCGAAGTCGGCGCGCTGCTCGCCGACAGTTATGGCGCGCGGCGCGACCTCGTGATCGCGGGCGCGATCGTCCACGACATCGGCAAGCTCGATGAGCTGACCTACGCGGGCACGATCGAGTACTCGCTCGCGGGCAACCTCGTCGGCCACATCGTGATGGGCGCCGCCATGGTGCGGGAGGAGATCCGATCGATGCCGGAGTTCCCGCCGGAGCTGGCTCTCGAGATCGAGCATCTGATCCTGTCGCACCACGGCGCGAAGGAGCTCGGATCGCCGGTCGTGCCGCTCACCGTCGAGGCGCTGATCCTCTCAGCCGTGGACGACTTCGACGCCACGATGCAGCAGGTCAGGCAGCACCTGTCGAGCGACGACGGCGACGGCCGGTTCACGTCGTACCATCGCAATCTCGAACGGGTGCTCTTGAAGCCGCCGGCCGTGTAGCGCTAGGCCTCCGCCGGCGCGCCGCCGGTCTTCGGTCCGAGCGCGAATCGCATGGTCCCGTCGCAGACGACCTCGCCGTTGACGCGCGCGGCACCGCTCAACACGCCCATGCGGCTACGCAAGCGTTTGACGATCGCTTCGACGACGACGGTGTCGCCGGGGCGGACGGGACGCCGGTAGCGGACGCGTTCGATGCCGAGGAAGAACGGCAGCTTGCCTTCGTTCTCGGGCTTCGCGAGGATCAGAATCGCGCCCACCTGGGCGATGGCCTCGGTGAGGATCGTCGGCGGCAGCACCGGCATCGCCTCGCGTCCGTGCCAGAGATACCGCTCGTTCAGCGAGACGTTCTTGATCCCGACGATGCGCCGGTCCGGCTCGAAGTCGGTGATCCGGTCCACGAGCAGGAACGGATACCGGTGCGGCAGGATGCGCTCGATCGCCGCGTAGTCGAGCGGGAGCTGTAATGTCATCGGCGCCAAGTATAATTCGTTCAGGTTCCCGCCTCGTTTGGCATGAGCCACCATTCCAGTCTCGAGTCCGCTTTGGCGCCGTCAGCCGACGAGCGCGACGTCCTGCTCACGTTGTTCGATCTGGGCCGGAAGATCGTCTCGGTCATCGACCTCGACGAGTTGCTGCCGCTCGTACCACACCTGGTCGGCCGGCTCATTCCCTTCGACGCCTTCGCGGTGTACTTCTATCGCGACCGCCGCAAGGACAAGCGAGACGAGCTGACGCTGGCCTATACCGTCGGCTATCCGGACGAGGCGAAAGCGCTGGTGCGCGATTCGTCGAAGGGGCTCGTCGGCCGCGCCGTCACGACGCAGCAGCCGGTCGTGTCAGGAGACCTCGCGTCGGAGCCCGACTACTTTCCCCTCGTGCCCGCCATGTCGTCGATCGTCGTCGTGCCGCTCCTCCACAAGGCGAACGCGATCGGTGCGCTGAACGTGCTGAGCCGCGAGCGCGACCGCTACACCGAACGCGACGTGACGATCCTCCGGCAGTTCGCGGCGCACGTGGCGACGGCGCTCGTCAACGCGCGGTTGTTCGAGCGGCAGCGGGCCGACGCCGAGGCGTTCGAGACGCTCGCCGAAATCGGCCGTGAGGTCGCGGCCGTGCTCGACCTCGAGCGTCTCCTGTCGCGGATCGCGCAGCTCGCCGCCCGTCTCGTGGACTACCGCACGTTCGGCATCCTGCTGCTCAACGAGGCCACGTCGGAGCTGGAGCTGAAGGTCGGCGTCCAGTACGGGGAGAAAGTCCAGTTGCCGACCGTGCCGCTCGGCGAAGGGCTCGTGGGCTACGCGGCGCTCCACAAGGTGCCGGTCCTCGCACCGGACGTGTCGCAGGACCCGCGCTACATCAAGGTGGTCGAGGACGTGCGGTCGGAGCTGGTCGTGCCGATGCTGCTGAAGGATCGGTGCATCGGCGTGCTGGATCTGGAGAGCCCCGAGCTCGACGCGTTTTCGAAGCGGGACGTGGAGATCCTCACGCTGCTGGCCAGTCAGGCCGCCGTGTCGATCGAGAACGCGCGGCTCTACGAAGAGGTCTCGGCGAACGAATCGCGGCTCGAGCGGGAGCTGCGGTTCGCGACGCGCGTGCAGGCCGCGTTGCTGCCGACGACGCTGCCCAAGCGGGTCAAGGGCATCGACGTCGCGGCGTCGTTCGCGCCCGCGCGCGAGCTCGGCGGCGACTTCCACGATTTCATCCTGCCGGAATCGTCGACGGTCATCGTCGCCGTCGGCGACGTGTCGGGCAAGGGAGTGCCGGCGGCGCTCTATGCGGTCTTCGCGGGCGAGTTGGTGCGCAGCCGGACGTTTCGGCGCCGGATGACCGAGCGCTCGTCGCCCGCGCAGATCCTGTCGTCGATCAACACGATCCTGCACGAGCGCCAACTGGAGGAGTACTACTGCGCGCTGTGCTACGCCGCGTTCGATCTGAAGCGGAAGACGGTGACGCTCGCCAACTCCGGCCTGCCGTACCCGATTCGCACCAGCGGCGATTCAGTCCACCAGATCGAGCTGCCCGGCGTGCCGCTGGGGTCGTTCTTCGGCGTGACGTACGACGAGGTGGAGTTCCCGCTCACCGCCGGGGACGTTTACGTCTTCTGCTCGGACGGCGTCGTGGAAGCGATGAACAGCCGAGGCGAGGAGTACACTCCGGCGCGGCTGCAGGACGTTGTCGCCGCGTCACGGCACCTGAGCGCCGCGGAGATCGCGCGGGCGGTGGTCGAATCGGTGGACGAGCATCGCGCCGGGTTCGCGCCGAACGACGACACGACCGTCGTGGTCGTCAGGGTGACGACGTGAGACGCGCGGCGTGACCTGTTCTGAGTGCTGGGTCTCGAAAGTGGCGACTCCCGAGACTGAACGTCACAACGATCGAGATGTAGCGTTGGGTGGGCTCGACTCCAGGCTTGCAACTCGTGCTCGTGATCGTCGGTCCCTGTGAGCCGCCGGTGCGTCGCCTGACCGGATCGCGGTGATGCCAGCGCCTGCCTGTCGATGTTAACCACGTCCGGTTGACGCCCGACGGCTCGCCCCCTCCAAGTTCAAGACACGTACCACCGGGCGATCGGACCCGCCGCCTGATGGGCACGGCCCGGGATCAGGCGTGTCACTCGCGGAGGACGAGCGGCCGATGCCTGCAGGCTACGCCTGCGCGGCGCTTCGCGCGTCGCTGACCTCGGTCGGGCCGGCGAGGACGGCAAGCTGCGCCGCGATGATGCGCGCGACGGCGACGAGGTCCTGGGACGGCCTCGCGTCGCGTACCTCGGCCGAGAGCACGCCGGCGCATCCGTTGGGCGTGATGAGCGGCACCGCGATCGCCCCGGACGACTCCGGCGCTCCCGGCATCACCTGCGGCCGCATCGTCCGGAAGCACAGCGACGTGACGTTGTCGGCTGACACCGGCAGGGTGCCGAGCCTTGCGACGACCCTGGCGGAGTAGCCGTGTGTCAGCGATGGCCGGAGCGTCGTTTCGTCCACGTCGGGGGCCCAGAGAATCACGCCCTTGGCCTCCAGCAGATCGGCGGCGCGCTGCAGCAGGGCCGGGACGTCCCGGCTGTCGATGACGCGCGCCAGATCGACACACAACTCTGCGGCCTCTCCGAGATTCACCGAGGAGGCCGGTGCGGGTGCCGCCGGCTTGATGGGTGCCGGCTGCGGCGGTGCGGGGGCAGGTGCCGTCTTCACCGGCGGAGGCAGCTCGCGAATCATCTGAGCAGTGAGCGAGGCCGGCGATGCGGGAGCGGGCCGCGTCGTGCGGCCGGCGAGCAGCACCAACACGACGAGCAGCCCGAGCGCGCCGCCGGTGACGCCGAGGCCGAGCTGATGCAGTCCGGCAATGCGTGCTTCGGCCTCGCGCGTCTCCACGGCCTGGCCTTCGCCCAGCTCGCCGCGAATCTGCTGCGTTCCATCGACGCTGTCGGTGAAGATGAGATCGGCCGCGAGATCGGCCTGGGCGTTTGCAAGCTGCTCACGCGCCCGGCTGTCGGTGTCGGCGAGGCCGGCCACCGCGGCCAGCGCCGCCTCGTACCGGCGTCGAGCGCCGGCCTCAGCCGCCGCATCGCGCACGCCGGCCAGCATGGTCTCGAGCCGAGCGAGCAGATCCGCGCCGCGGCGCATCCAGAGCTCGCGCGCCTGCGGTTGAGGCGCGAAGTACGCGTGCTGCGCCGCTTTCAAATCGGACAACGCGACGTCGATCGCCGCGGTCTCACGTTCGCGCGACGTGACGGCGTGCCGCTCGCGATCGATCGACTGCGTGACACGGAAGCCGGAGAAGAGGGCGCCGAAGCCGGCGATGACTGCGAGGACGACCAGCAGACCGAGGAATGCTCTCGTTCGCTCCTGCTGCATCGCCGCTACTATAGCAGGCTCGTCGCACGCCTCAGGCGTGTTTCTCCGGCATCTACCGCGACGGCGGTGGCGTTCCCGCGGCCTTCGGTCTGAGGATCGCGTACACGGGCAGACCGACCGCCTCGATCCGGCGGAGCAGTTCCTTCGTGGGTGTGCTGTCGGGATCCTCGGCTTGATGTTTGACGAGCGTGTAGCCTCGCAGTGCCTGGAGCACGTCGGGATCGCGAAGCGTCGTGCGATCCATGACGAGGCAGTTCTTGCACCACGTCGCCCAGAAGTCGACGAGGACGAGCGTGCGTTTCTGCTCCGCGATCGTCAGGCCCTCGGCGAGCGACGCGTGCCATCCGGACTTCAGTTGCTCGGCGACGCTCGCCTTGACGCGCTCGGGATCGACCCAGCGACTCGAGACGATCTCGTATGCGGTGTAGGCGTAGTAGGCCGCGGTCGCGAGGATGAACACGCCCATCGCCTGTTTGACGCGCACCATCCAGGCTCCTGGCTTCGGCAAGGCGGCCAGGCCGGCACCGGCGATGGGCCAGGGCAACGCCATGCCGAGGCCGAGCACGAACGGCAAGGCGAGGGCCAGCCTCGTGCCTCGCGCGTACATGTCGCTCGCGAACACGACGACCTGGACGACCACCGGCGCGACACAGGCACCGGCGAGCAAGGCCGCGACGGCTCCCATGCCGAACGCGAGATACAGCGTGCCGCGGCTCTGCTCGCTGAAGCGAATCCGGCTCGAGAACCGCGAGAAGTCGAGCGAGAAGACGTCGAACATCGCGAGCCCGAGGAACACGAACAGCCCGGCGATCGCGACGTTGAACCAGACCGACGCGTTGATCGTGCCGAACGTTCCGGCGGTCAGAATCACCACGACGCCGAGCACGCCGTAGACGACGGCCATGGCCGCTCCGTACGTCAGGCCCAACAGGAAGCCCCGCCCGCGCCGGCCCGCGCGTGCGCCGGCGCCGATGATCGCCAGGTTGATCGGGATCATCGGCAGGACGCACGGCGTGAGGTTCAGCGCAAGACCGCCGACGAAGACGAGCATGAGGATCGTGGCCGGACCGCGTCCCTCGAACAGGCCCTTCGAGGCGACGCCAGCCTCCGCATCCCGGATGAACTGCACGAAGGCGCCGGGCGAGGCATAACCGGTCGTGCCGAGCACGTCGAACCGATCGAACTGCGCCAGCACATCGTCAGGCCGCCCGGTGGCGGCGGGGACGGGTGCGGGCCGCGGCGGCGCGGGCGCCGCTGCCGGCGGTTTCGTCGCGCGGGTCCAGTCCACCAGGCTGAACAGGTCCGGGTGCAGACGCCGCGGTGCTGTGGCGGAATCGACGCGCACGGTCCACAGCAGGTCGACCGTCTTCGGCGGAAAGCACGCGGTGTCGTTGCACGCCTGGTAGCGCACGCGTCCTTGGATGGGCAGATCGCCGGGTGGGTGGGTGTTCGCGATCCGCAAACGCGCGCCGATCACGACGTCACCTTCGAACACGTCGAGCGGCTGATCGAAGCCGAGCACGCGGAACTCGGTCGTCGCCGGAAACGCCACGTCCTCGTAGGTGACGCCGGCCGGCGTGTCGATGGCGAGCCGCGTGGGGATGACCGAGGGGTCCGTCGGGCGGTCGGACTGCAGGTGCAAGCCGGCCGGCATCGCAATCGAGACGCCGACTCTGGCGATGCCGCCGGGCACGACGACATCGGTTTCGACGATCGGCGCAACGGTGATGGCTGGTGCGCCGGGGCCGGTCTGACCGAGGCTGAGCGTGCTGGCCGCGAGCAGCGCGAGCGTGAGCGATCGCCGGGCTGTCATCGCGGCCGCCGCGGCCGGTCTACTTCACTTCCTTCAGCGGAATGACTTCGGCACGCGGCAGCGGACCGAAATCCTCGCCGAACTTGACCGGCGGCAGGTCCTGGAACATGAAGTCCCACTTCCATCGCTCCATCGGGTTCGACGCCTGCAGCCACTGGCGTGCGGCGATGGGTCGCGAGAACGCCATCGAGGACAGGGCGCGGTAGCCCGGCACGGCCTCGAGCGCCGCGGCGATGGCTTCGCGAACGGCCTGCGACGACGCGTACTGCACGTTCATGCCGAACACGACGCCGAGCTTCGCGAGGATCTGCCAGTCTTCGATCGCGTCACCGGGCGGAAGGATGACGCGCGAGGCCGGCTGCACGTGTCCCGTCATGTTCGTGTACGTCGCGTCCTTCTCGACGAAGGCGGCGCCGGGCAGCACGATGTCGGCCGCGTCGGCCAGCGGCGTGTGCAGCACGCCTTGGACGACCAGCGTGCCGATGCGCCCCGCCTGCCGCGCCGCCAGGATCCAGTCCACCTCGCCGATCGATCCGTCGGGACCGGGATCCAGCACGTACAGCAGGCGGACCTGGCCGGCGTCGACCGCGGCGCGGAGCGCCGAGACGTCAGCCGGAGCGTGTTCGTCGGCGATCGGAAACCCGAGATCGCGGGCACCGCGCAGGTTGGGGGCGTCCACCGCCGGAATCCGGAACGTCGTGTTGCTCGGCTGCGGCTTCTCGCGGTAGCGCCATCCGAACGTGACGCTGCCGGCATGGGCCGTGATGTCGCGGAGCACGAACAGCTCCTCGAGCGAGGCGTGGCCCGAGACGAAGAAGCGCGCCGCCGACGGACCGCCGCCGGCATCGACCGCGTCCTTCACCGCGACGAGCGCGTCGGCCCACGGCACGGCGTCGAGCGATCGGCCGCGCCGGACGTGCGGCTGACGCAGCCGCCGGTCGCTCTCGATCCAGTGATAGTCGAAGCGGCCGATGTCGCACATCCAGTAGCTGTTGATCTCCGGATTGAGCCGCGGGGTCGTCCGGATCAGCCTCGCGCCCTTCGCCCACTCGGGCTTCGCCTTGATCCAGGCGGTCGTGTTGCACCCCTTCGCGCAGAGCGTGCAGATCGTGTCGACCGCCAGGGCGTTGTCCCACGGCCGCGACTTGAACCGGTAGTCGCGCGTCGTGATCGCGCCGACCGGGCAGACGTCCATGAGGTTGCCCGACAGGAGCGAGACCACGCCCTGTTCGGCGAACGTGGCGATCTCGCTGCCGTAGCCGCGCTGCACGATCCCGATCTGCGCGTCGCCGTCCACTTCCTTCATGAACCGCACGCACCGCGTGCACAGGATGCAGCGGTTGCGGTTCAGCATCAGCGTCGGCCCGAAGTCGACGTCGGCCTTCACGCCTTCGCCGTCGAACACCCGGCGCGGGAACTCCATCCGGCTCCGCTCGGGGCCGAACGAGTACGAGAAATCCTGGAGCGGGCACTCGCCGCCCTTGTCGCAGACCGGGCAGTCGAGCGGGTGGTTGATGAGGAGGAACTCGAAGACGCTGGCGCGCGCCGCTTCGACGTCCGCGGAGTTGGTCGTCACGACCATGCCATCCGCGCAGATGGTCGAGCAGGCGGTCTGCAGCTTCGCCATCTTCTCGATCTTGACGATGCAGACGCGGCAGGACCCGTCGACGCCGATCCCCGGGTGATAGCAGTAGTACGGGACGGGGCTTCCGTGCTGGTTGGCCGCCTCGAGCACGGTCGTGCCCTTCGCGACCGTGACCTGTTGCCCGTTGATCGTCAGCGTGACCGTGTCCATATCGAACCGATCATATCGCAGGCGTTTTCGGGGCCGAGCGCGCCGGGCCGGCCTCGATGATGCGCAGCCGGCGGCCCACCTCTCCGAAGATCTCCAGGGCCCGTTCGAGCTGCTCGTGCGAGTGCGTGGCGGTCACGATCGTGCGGACGCGGGCCTTGCCCCTCGGGACGGTCGGGAACGCGAGGCCCTGGGCGAAGACCCCTTCGGCGAAGAGCTCGTCGGACAGCCGCATCGCCAGGGCGCCGTCGCCGACGATGACGGGCGTGATCGGGCTGTCGCTCGTGCCGGTGTCGAATCCGAGCGCCGCCAGCCCCGCCTTGAAGAACCGCGTGTTCTCCCAGAGCCGATCGATGAGCTGCGGCTCCTCTTCGAGCACGTCCAGCGCGGCCAGGCAGGTAGCCGCGACGGCAGGCGGATGTGAGGTCGAGAAGAGAAGCGGCCGCGCCCGATGCTCCAGGAACTCGATGAGCGCGCGCGATCCCGCAACGTAGCCGCCGAGGGCGCCGATCGCTTTCGAGAGCGTGCCGACCTGGACGTCCACGCGGCCGTGCAACCCGAAGTGATCGACGGTGCCGCGGCCCTGTCGGCCGAACACCCCGCTCGCGTGCGCGTCGTCCACCATCATGATCGCGCCGAATTGCTCGGCGGCGTCGCAGAGGCCGGGCAGGGCGCCAACGTCGCCGTCCATGCTGAAGACGCCGTCGGTGATGACGAGCGTGCGCTGGGCCCGCGGCACGTCGCGCAGAATCCGCCGCGCCGCGTCGACGTCCTTGTGTGGAAAGACCTTGATCGATGCGCGGCTCAGCCGGCAGCCGTCGATGATGCTCGCGTGGTTCAGCTCGTCCGAGACGACGACGTCGTCTTTCGTGAGGATGGCCTGGACGGTGCCCGCGTTGGCGGTGAAGCCGCTCTGGAAGACGAGGGCGGCTTCCGTGCCCTTGAAGGCCGCGAGGCGCCGTTCGAGCTCGACGTGCAGCGTCATCGTGCCGGCGATGGTTCGCACGGATCCCGAGCCGACGCCATAGCGATCGATCGCGTCCTTGGCGCGCTCGATGAGCCGCGGGTGCGTGGTGAGCCCGAGGTAGTTGTTCGACGACAGGTTGATGACGTCGCGGCCGTCGAACTCGGCCTGCGCCTGCTGGCGCCCTTCGAGGATTCGGAACGTGCGGCGCAGCCCCTGCGAGGCCAGGGCCTCGAGATCTGCCGTCAGGTATCGCAGCGGATCCGCGCGCATCCCGCTACTGCGACAGGAATGACGCAGTGAACGCCGCCATGTCGTCGTAGATCGTCGTGAGCACGTCGGGCGCGGCGAGACAGACGATCCGGAAATACCCGTCCTCGGGGCGCGTGCCGAACCCGGCGCCGTAGACGCAGAGGTTGCCCGACGCCTTCAGGAATCCGAGCACGTAGTCCTCGTCGGTGCGTCCGGGCGGCAGGTCCACCTGCGGCATCGCGTAGAACGCGGCTCGCGGCGTGACGCAGCGCATGCCTGGAATCGCGTTGATCCGCTGAGCGGTCAGCTCCGCGCGCACGCGCAGGGCCCCGGCGAACCCCGCCTGATGCGAGCGGTCGCCGTTGAGCGCGGGCTCGATGGCGTACTGCATCGGGCCGGGGCTGCAGAGCCGTCCGTCGGCCATCTTGCGGATCGCGGCGAGCGCCTCGTCGAGCCGCTCGGACCGTCCGACCACCAGCCAGCCGGTGCGCCAGCCGGGCGCGAGGTACGCCTTCGAGAGCGACGAGAACGAGAGGATCGGCGCGTCCGGCGCGAGCGAGCCGTACAGCGGCGACGGCCCGTCGTAGGCGACGTCGCTGTACACCTCGTCGGCGAGCAGGGGCACGCCGGTCCGATCGGCGAGGTCGATGAGCGCGCGGCGCGTCGCTTCCGGATAAATGGCGCCGGTCGGGTTGTTCGGATCGATGACGACGATCGCGCGCGTCGCGCGCGTGATCAATCGCCGGATGTCGTCGACGTCCGGCTGCCAACCTTGCGTCGGATCCGTCCGGTAATAGACGGCCTTCGCGCCGATCTTCGCGAGCACCGCGGTGTACAGCGGATAGGTCGGCGTCGGCACGAGCACTTCCTCGTGCGCGTCGGCGAGCGTGCTGAGCGCAAGCTCGATGCCTTCGCTCGTGCCCGAGGTGATCACGACGCGATCGGGCGACACCGGCATGCCGCGTCGCGTGTACTCCTCGGCGACGGCGCGCCGGGCGGGCTCGATGCCGGCCGACGGCACGTAACCGTTGTGACCGTCTCGCAGTGCGCGTTCGATCGCCGCGACGAGGTGCGCCGGGGTTCGGAACCCGAACTGAATCGGATCCCCGATGTTGAGGTACCGCACCTGACGGCCCGCGGCCTCGAGCTTCTTCGCTTCCGCCACGATGTTCCGGATGGCATAGGAGAAACCGCCGACGCGCGAAGAAATCGGGACCGACGTGCCGAGAGCCATGACCACATCGTAGCGTAGGACCACCGGATCCTTCCGAGAATGCCCGGCGGCCTACAGCCGGGCGGGCCTCGCTCCGACACTCCTGACGAGGGCCCTTCATGTCATTGCACAGCAAGTGGTTCGCGGCGCTGGTGCTGGCCGGCGCGGTCACGGCGCCGGTTGACGTCCTGGCGCAGGCGTTCGGCATCGGACCGCGCCTGAGCTTCGTCCGCAGCGAGGTCGGCTCGTCGGGGCCGGCGACGCGGCTGGTCGGCGGCACTTTGCGGCTCAGGTCGTCCCGCCATGTGGCATTGGAGGCGGCGCTGGATTATCGGGCCGACTACACGGCCGATCGAACGTCGCGTGTTCGGCAGAGTCCGCTGCAGGTGTCCCTGCTGCTCTTTCCCATCCGATCCACGATCTCGCCCTATCTGCTGGCCGGGATGGGGCTCTACACCGAACACGCCGATTCGCTGAACCCTGCGGGCGCGGTGCTCGAGACGACAATGACGCGCAAGACCGGGTCGCATCTCGGCGTGGGCGCGGAACTGCTCCTTGCCCGGCACGCCGCGCTGTTCGTGGACTACCGGCTCCGGTTCGTGAAGTTCGGCACGGCCGAGCCCGACGCCGAGCCGATCGACATCCCGGGCCTGCGCAGCCTCGAGCTGTCGCACCGCGGAACGATGTGGACGTCGGGGATGGCGTTCTACTTCTAGTCCGCGAATTCGGTGTCAGAATCAGCGTCGATGGTGGCCCCCGGCCTGCTCATCGTCCGACTGACGCTCGCGACCGTCCTCATCGCCCACGGCTGCCACACGCTGTTCGGCTTCTTCTCCGGGCCGGGTGTCGGTCCAGGCGGTCTCTCGGCCTCCGCGGCGTTCTTCACCACGATGGGCCTGTCGCCAGGATTCGCGTTCGCGGTGCTCGCCGGCCTCGTACGGCTCGCCGGTGGCATGCTCATCGCGATCGGGTGGTTCACCCGTCCCGCCTCCGCCGGCATCGTCACGCTCGTCGCGATAGAGGCATGGAGAGCGCAGTGGCGCTGGGGATTCTTCCTCAACTGGATGCTCGAGCCGACACAGGGGCACGGCGTCGAGTTCTCGGTCCTGTTGATTGGGGCGCTGACGGGCCTCGTGCTGACCGGGGCCGGTGACTGGTCGTTCGACGGGCGCCGCGCCGAGTCGGCGGCATCGCGGGCATCCGCGCGGGCCCGCCTGCGGACGCGAGGCTGACCACGATGATGCTCACATCGCGCGTCGTGCTGCTCACCGGCGCCAAGCGGATTGGCGCCGAGATCGCGGCGGCCGTCGCGGCGCGCGGCGCGGACGTGGCGGTCGTCTATCGGCGTTCCGCCGCCGAGGCGCGGCAGGTCGAGGAGCGCGTGCAGTCGCTCGGCCGCAGGGCGCTGTTGATTCAGGCCGACGTCGCCGATCCGGCGGCGTGCCGCAGCGCCGTGGCCGCCGTGGATCTCGAGTTCGGGCGGCTCGATGTGCTGGTGAACATGGCCTCGGTGTACCACCAGGTGGCGTTCGACGAGCTGGACGCCGCCGAGTGGCGCCGGCAGCTCTCGGTCGATCTCGACGGATCGTTTCACTGCGCGATGGCCGCCGTGCCGGTCATGCGGCGTCACGGCGGCGGCCGGATCGTGAACTTTGCGGACTGGGTCGCGGCGAGCCGGCGGCCCCGGTATCCCGGCTTCCTGGCGTACTACGTGGCCAAGGCCGGCGTGCAGGCGCTCACCGAAGCGCTGGCGCTCGAAGTCGCGGCCGATCAGATCCTCGTGAATGCGATCGCGCCCGGTCCGATCCTCGCGCCTCCGGGCACGTCGGAGACCGAGCTCGAGGCGGTCGTCGCCGCGACACCGCTCGGCCGCTGGGGCGGCGCCGACGAGATTGTCAAAGCGGTGCTGGCGCTCATCGAGACCGACTTCATCACCGGCGAGACCATCCGGGTCGACGGCGGACGGCATTTGCGATAGCGGTGACGACGGGTACGACGGGTACGACCGGTACGCTGGGTACGACAGGTCCAAGGAACGAACTGACGCTCGCCATCGGGCTGGACAGGTACGACGGGTACGACCGGTCCGAGGAACGAACTGACGCGGGTCATCGGGCTGGACAGGTACGACGAGTACGACCGGTGACGACGGGTACGACCGGTACGACGGGTACGACAGGTCCGAGGAACGAACTGACGCGGGTCATCGGGCTGGACAGGTACGACGGGTACGACCGGTGACGACGGGTACGACAGGTCCAAGGAACGAACTGACGCGGATCATCGGGTTAACAAACACTGGACAGTCATTACAGGCCAACGTCAGGCCGTGCGCATGCGGATCGCGGTTGGCTTCGAGGGAGTGCTCGAGATCCTCACACGCGGTCCGTACCGAAGAAGGCGCGCCCTGGAAGCGTCTTCGGAGACGAGATGAACGCTGGACTGCTGCGGAAGGCCCACGCGTGGGTGCGAATGCTCTGGCGGCGCAACGGCGCCGGCCCTCCGCTTCCGCCGCTTCCGCCAGCGAGCGGCGTGCGACAGCCGAGGAACCAGAAACCTCCACTCGCCGGCTCGTCAGTCGCCGTGCTCGAACCGCCAGATGATCGGGGTTCAGTCAGCGCGGTAGGCCGAACGCAGAGATGAGGCTCTTGGGGCGGGACAACGCCAGCGTTATTAGACCGATGGCCCGCGTCAGTTCGTTCCTTGAACCCGTCGTACCCAGCGTACCGGTCGCACCCGTCGTACCGATTCGGTACTCGCTGAAATCGAGGACCCGCGTCAGTTCGTTCCTTGAACCCGTCGTACCCAGCGTGCCGGTCGCACCCGTCGTACCGATTCGGTACTCGCTGAAATCGAGACCCGCGTCAGCTCGTTCCTTGGACCCGTCGTACCCAGCGTACCGGTCGTACCCGTCGTACCTGTCGAGCCCGCGTCAGTTCGTTCCTTGAACCTGTCGCACCTTCGGACCCGTCGTGTCCGCCGTACCGACGAGCGACAGGATTCTGGTGAGCGTCTGCTTGGCGCGTCCGACGGGCAGGTTCGAGACGTACCACCGGCGGATGCCTGCCGCGTGCAGCGCCGCAATCGTGCGGGCGCAGACCTCGTCCGGCGACGCACCGGCGGCGAACTCCTCCGTCAGTGCCGTGACCGGCACCGGCAGGAACTGTCGCAGCACTTCCAACGTCTTGGCGTTCGCGCTGCGATAGTAGAAGACGCCGAACACGCCCGGGAGGTCGACGTGCTTGCGCACGACGGCGTCCTGGAAGCGTTCGATCGCTCCGCGGTCGTGGTGCGAGACGATCTGCGTGAGGAAGAACTCGCCGGTGAAGTGCGAATCCGCGAGGAAGCCGGCCTGCGCGTCCGCGTTCGCGTGAGGGTTGGCCCAGCCGCCCAGCGCGAGCCCCGGCACCTGCGCGCGGATCTTCTCGCGAAGCTGCCAGGCGTGCTCGACGCAGCGCCTGGGCCCGACGCTTCGATCGCCCCCGAGCACGACGAGCGATCGAAAGCCCTCCTGCCAGGCCTGCTCCGCGTACGAGAGACAGAAGTCGAGCGTGTGCTTGGTCGTGAGGAACGGGACGACGCGGTCGCGCGGCACGTCGCCGCCGAGGTTGTTCACGAGATGGCGGAGGTTGTGCTCCTCGCGCGTGCCGACGGCGCTGTCGGTCAGGAACACGAACGTCCCGCCGCGCACGAGGCCGCGGACCGCGTGGTAGGTGTCGATCCAGGCATCGCGGCTCGCGGCGGCGTCGAGCTCGGCCCGCGGCGGGCGGAGCTCAACCGACATGAGCGCGTCCCCGGTGCCGAGCGCTGTCACGAGCGCGGACGACATGCCGGCAGTATAGCGGCAGGCAGCGCGAGGCGCCGCTTGTCAGCCATGCGGGAGTCGCCAATACTGCTACGCGTGACACTGACTTTTCTGGGCGCGGCGCGCACGGTCACCGGGTCGAAGCATCTGCTCGAGGTGAACGGTGCGCGCGTGCTCGTCGACTGCGGTCTCTTCCAGGGCCTCAAGGAGCTGCGCCTGCGCAACTGGGCGCCGCTGCCGGTCAACGCGACCGGCATCACGTCGGTGGTGCTGACGCACGCGCACCTCGATCACTGCGGCTACCTGCCGCGCCTGGTCAACCAGGGATTCCGCGGCCGGATCTTCTGCACGCCGGCCACGGCCGAGTTGACGCGCATCGTGCTCGCCGATGCCGCGCGGCTCCAGGAAGAGGACGCCGAGCGCGCGAACCGGAAGGGCTACACGAAGCACCATCCCGCGCTTCCGCTGTTCACGATGGAGGACGCGAGCCGTGCGATGGCGCTCCTCCAGCCGGTCGGTTACGAGCGGCCGGTACCGGTCGCGCCAGGCGTGCAAGCGGAGTTCCTCAATGCCGGCCACCTGCTCGGCTCCTCCTACGCGCGCGTCGTCGTCGAGTCCACCGGCCGCACGCTGCTCTTCGGCGGCGATCTCGGCCGGTACAACCGGCCGGTGCTTCCCGATCCCACGCCGGTCGCACACGCCGACCTGCTGCTGCTCGAATCGACGTACGGCGATCGCCTGCACGAGGCCGACGACGACGGCGAGCGCTTCGCCGGCATCGTGAGGACGACGCTCGAGCGCGGCGGACGCCTGCTGATTCCGGCGTTCGCGCTGGGCCGGGTCGAGGAGCTGCTGTACTGGGTCACGCGGCTGGAGCGGGAGCGGCGCATTCCGACCGTGCCCGTGTACGTCGACAGCCCGATGGCCGCGTCGGTCTTGGCCACGTACCGCGCGCGCGTCGAAGAGCTCGACCCCGACATCGCCGGCCCGCTCGGCGAGACCGACCGCGCGAAGGCCTTTCGGGACATGTGCGCATTCTGCGCGTCCGAGCTGAAGGTCGTCGTCTCGATTGCCGAATCGCGCGCGATTCAGGAGTCGCGCGCGCCGGCCATCATCATCTCGGCGAGCGGCATGGCCACCGGCGGGCGCGTGCTGCACCACCTCGCACGCGAGCTGCCGGACGCGCGCAACACGATCCTGTTCGCCGGCTACCAAGCCGTCGGCACGCGCGGCCGCGCGCTCGTCGACGGCGCCAAGTACACGAAGATCCACGGGCAGGACATCCCGGTCGCGGCGCGAATCGAGCGTCTCGACGCGATGTCCGCGCATGCCGACGCGAACGAGATCCTCCGCTGGCTACGCGGTTTCGAGCGCCCGCCGTCGCTCACGTGCCTCGTGCACGGTGAGCCGTCGGCCATGGACGCGCTCAAGGCGAGGATCGAGAGGGAACTGGGCTGGACGATCCGCACGCCGGCGCACCAGGAGAAGATCGAGCTCGGATGACGCCGGCCGGCCGGTCGAACGGCCGACGCCGCACGTGACGTGATCGCATCGAGCCCGGACCGATCGAGCCGACGGCTTCCCGTCACGCGGATCGCCCGCTCGTCGTCACGCGCCCGTGAACGAATCTCATAGAATGACGGCGATGTCAGCGCTGTTCGCCCACCTCGCGACGTATGGCCCCGACGACTGGAGCCGCGCCGTGGAGACGCTCGCGGCCGAAGGCCATCCGGTCGATCGCAACGCGACGCGGATCTGGTTCGCGTTCTTCCCGCTCGAGCTGCACGAGCTCGTCGCCAGCGCGCCCGATCGCGACGCCGCCGCGCGGAAGCTCGGGCTGATGGGGTCGTGGCGGCTGGCGGACCAGATCGACACGTCGCATCGGTTCTTCTACGCGCACCGTTACTGGCCCCAGGTGAAGGGCGCGATCGAGGCGGCCGCGGCGCCGTTCCCTCAGGACCTCACGGCCCTGGCACGCAACGTCGCCGACGTCGCAGCCCGCCGGTCCCGGCTCGATCGCGAGTTCCTGCTGGGCTTTGCGCTCGCCGGCCTGATGACGCTGCGGCAGGCCGGGCCCGAGGCGTTCGCCGCGGCGCCGGGGAAGGTCGCGCTCAGCGACAAAGCCCGCGCGATGTCCGCGCTGCAGGTGCTGAAGCGGCGCGCTCGCGACGACTGGCAGGGCCTGCTCGGGTTCACCCGCGGCCTCAAGAAGCGGTGGACCGTCACGTTCGACGAAAACGATCCGGACGCGAAGTTCACGGTCCTCGAAGGTCAGGAGCTGGCGTCGGGTGCGCAGAGCGATCCGCGCGACTATCGCTCGAGGGATTTGCGATGTACGCCCGGCGAGGGCCCGATTCCGGTCGAGTGCCGGGCGGCGTCGTGCGGGACGTGCTGGGTCGGCGTGCTCGGCGGGGCCGAGAAGCTGTCGCCGGTCGTCGATCGGGACGAACGCCGCCGGATGCGCGTGTTCGGCTACCCGAGCACCGACGAGGAGCGGCCGTTGATCCGGCTCGCGTGCCAGGCGCGGGCCTCGGGCGCCGTCTCGATCGTCATTCCGCCGTGGAACGGGATGCTGGGGGCTTACCTTTCCCGGCGCTCGTGAGGGCGTCCAGCTCGCGCGTGATCCGCTCGCGGATCTCCTGAACCTCACGATCGTCCTTGGCCTGCTTGAGCTCCTCGAGCGCCCGCCGAATCAGCGACTGGCCGATCCAGTTGGTGAACGCCGCCTGCAGCCGATCGATCGCCGGGATCAAGTCGGAGCTGTACATCTCCTTCGGCGTCACCATGTCCAGGAATTCCTGGTGCGTCATCGGATTGCCGCGCCGGGTGGGACCGTTGAGGAAATCGTACCCGCGCGTGTACTCGGCGAAGCTCGGCTGCCTGGCGATGATCTCCAGGTAGAACCGGAGTTGCTGCTCGTCCAGGCGCAGGCCGGATTGCCGGCGGGCGAGTGCGCGCTGAACCCGCTCGATCTGCGCCGGCGTGACCGTCAAAGGTGGAGGCGGCGTCGTGGCGTCAGGCGCCTGTGGCGCTGGCGACGCCGCAACGGCCGGAGGCTGGGCGGGCGGGGTGGCCCGTGCGAACAGCTCGACTGCAGGAGTCGACAGCGCGATGACCGCCAGACACCAGAGTGCGCGAACTCGCCAGGTCATATGCGGCCCTTACGCAATTAGGACGCCAGGCAACAGCCGTCAGTCGTTCAGCCAAACGTCGACGTTCGCCCAAGTCTCCGGATCGAGCACGGCCAGCGTCCGTAGATAAATCCGCACGTCCTCCGGGTCGAACGCGCCCTTCATCGTCGCCACGGCACTCCCAAGCCGCTCGCGGTCCGGAGGTCGCACCGCTTCTTGGGTGATGAGACCGTGATCGTGCGCGATGCCCAAGGCGTCGAGGAAGCTCGACATGAGGGCCTGCTGGTTACGGAAGTGATACGCGATGAGCGCGCGCGTGGCAATGGCGTCCGTGACCTCGGGCAGATGCGCCAATTGCGCCGCGCGCCGCTCCACCGGCTCGGCCAGGATGCTCTTCGGTCTGAACTTCAACCGACGCGCCAGGGCGACGACCGCCTCCTGCTGCTGCACCTCGATCTCCGGCGAGTCCTCGTCCCTCCAGAAGGCGTCCGCGGCGAGGAGACGCTTGGCGAGCGGCAGGTCCTTCCAGAGCCGCGAGGGCAGTTCCGGCATCCCTCGATTCTATCAAGCACGAATGCGCGCCCTATACTGAGCGCTTCATGTCCGAGCGGCTGTTCACGCCCAGGTTCGTGACGATGTTCTGCTACAGCTTCACCGTCTTCGTCTCGGTGTTCCAACTGCTGCCGGCCGCGCCGTATCGCGTGCTCGCACTCGGCGGGTCGACCGCCGTCGCCGGTCTGTTCCAGGGCGTCCTGACGTTCTCGTCGGCCGCATCGGCGGCCTTCACGGGCCCGATTACCGATCGACTCGGCCACCGGCCGGTGCTGATCGTCGTGAGCCTCGTGCTGGCGGGCGTTACCGGCAGCTATGCGTTCGTCGCCAGCAACACCCTGCTGCTCGTCGTCGCGTTCGGCCATGGCCTGATCTGGTCGGCGCTCTTGTCGGCGTCTGGCGCCTACATGACGGCGACCATTCCCGAGAGCCGCCGCGCCGAAGGACTGAGCTACTGGGGGTTGGCCTCGGTCATGGCGATCGGCGCCGCACCCGCGCTCGGCTTCTGGGTCTACAGCCATGGCTGGGCCGTGCTCTGTGCGGAGCTCGCGGCGCTCAACCTCCTGATGGCTGGAATCGCCTGGTTCCTGCCCGACGATCGAATCGCGCCGAGGACGAGCGCGCGCGCGGCGTTGAAGCGCGCGCCGCGGCATCTGGTGCGACACGGCCCGGTCGCGCTGATTCGGACGCACGTCGAGTGGCGCGTCCTGCTCCTGTCGATTGCGATGGCGCTCGTGACGTTCGGCTGGGGATCGCTCACGAGCTTCTCGGCGCTCTTCGCGGATGAGCTCGGCGTCGCACCGCGCAGCCTTTTCCTGACCGCCATGGCGACCGCGACGCTCTTCGCGCGCGTAACGGTGGGCCGCACGCTGGATCGACTCGGCCACCGCCGCGTCCTGCTCTGGTGCTTCCTCGCGCCGCCGGCGGGCCTGGTGCTGCTCGCGCTGGCCCACGATCAGCTCGGCATGCTCGTCGCCGGCCTCGTGTTCGGCGCCGGCTTCGGCCTGACGCATCCGGCCTACACGGCGTTCGTCCTCGGGCACGTCGCGCCGGCTCGGCGGGGCGCCGCGTTCGGCGCCATGCTCGCGGCTTTCGACACCGGCATCGGCGTGGGCTCCGCGCTGATGGGCTGGTTCGTCCACGCCCACGGCTTTCGACCCGCCTTCGGCATCGCGGCGCTGCTGGCGGCCCTCGCGCTGCCGTACTTCGTGTTCGCCGAACAGCGGCTGGGTTTCCGTTTCGCCATCGCAACCGAGGACGCAACGTCATGATTGCCGACGCACACTGCCACTTCTTCTCTGCCGGGTTCTTTCAGGCGCTGGGTCGCGAAGCTGGCGTCGGCGACGCCGACGTCGCGCTGCCGCGTCAGCTCGACTGGGATTCGCCGGGCGATGCCGCGGCCCTCGCGGATCGATGGGCCGCCGAGCTCGATCGGCACGACGTTCAACGCGCGATGCTCATCGCCAGCGCGCCTGGCGACGAGGACTCCGTGGCCGTCGCCGTCCGCCGGCACCCGACCCGCATCGCCGGCGCCTTCATGGTCCATCCAGGAATGACGGACCTCGTCGAGCGGCTCGATCGCGCGTTCGGCGAACAGCGGCTCTCGACGGCCTGTCTCTTTCCCGCGATGCACCACGTCGCGGTCGACGATGCGCGAACGGCGGTCGTGTTCGAGGCGGCGCGCCGGTACGGCCGCGCGGTGTTCGTGCATTGCGGGACGCTCACGGTGGGCATTCGCGGGAGGCTGGGGCTGCCGAGTCGGTTCGACCTGCGGCTCGGCGATCCGTTGGCCGTGGCGGCGGTCGCGGTCCGCTATCCGGAGGTGCCCGTGATCGTCCCGCACTTCGGCGCCGGCATGCTGCGGGAGGCGCTCATGGCCGCCGCCGCGGCGCCGAACGTGCTGCTCGACACGTCCAGCTCGAACAGTTGGATCCGATTCCACCCGAACCTGACGCTGCGCGACGTCTTCGCCCGCGCGCTCGACGTGGTCAGCGCGTCACGGCTGCTGTTCGGCACCGATTCGTCGTTCTTTCCGCGAGGCTGGCATCGCGCCGTGTACGACGCGCAACGCGCGGTGCTGACCGACCTCGGCGTCAGCCGGGACGATCAGGATCTCATCTTCGGCGGGAACTTCGCTCGGCTCTTCGGTACGCCGCGCGAGTAGGTTCCGACCAGGACTCAGGACCGAGGATTCACTCCCCGCATCACACCGCCGCGACTTCGCGCTCCTGAGGCCGCCGATTCGGCGAGGCCTGGCGGCGCGACCGATCGGTGATCTGGCGGCACGCCTCGCGGAACCGGGCGCTCAGCACGCGCGCTTCCGGTTCGGCGACCGGCGGCAGACGCTGCCACGCGGCCTGTGCCTCTTTGACGGCGTCGGCTGCGGCACGCCACTTCGCGTCGTCGCTGGCGCGGCCGCCGATGGCGTTGGACGCGAGCGCCGAGCGGAGCTTGGCGGCCAGCATCTCGGTCGG
Organism: Acidobacteriota bacterium; assembly: GCA_020853395.1. Taxonomy (NCBI): domain Bacteria; kingdom Pseudomonadati; phylum Acidobacteriota; species Acidobacteriota bacterium. The sequence continues at coordinate 246,014 of JADYYY010000005.1, read as the reverse complement.
CGACAGGCCGGCCGGCTGATCCGTGATGTCGCCGAGGAACGACTCGACGCGCGCGACGAGCTTCTCCATCTTCCGAAGCACGGCCGTCGGATCGAGATCCGTGCCGGCGAAGACCTGCGGGGCGAGCATCACGACGCGCCCGATGGCCGTCTGCCAGCGATCGTTCAGGACGCGCATGCCTGGAGCGGGAATCGGCACGCTGCGATTCCAGGTGGTGCGCAGTTGCTGCACCCGGTCCGACAGATCGGCCGGCAGCGCGGTCGGATCGTTGTTGGCGATCGATTCGAGCTCGACGACGAGCGCTTCCCGCTCGGCGAGCTTGGCGTTGAGCGTGATCTCGTGGCGATTGTGATAGCGCGTGAAGAACGTGTCGGCGGCCGACCGGAAACGGTTCCAGATCGCCTCGGAGCGGCTGCGGCGCACCGGGCCGATCGTCTTCCACGCGGCCTGCAGCCTCTTCATCTCGGCCCCGACGGCCTCCCAGTCGGTGGATTCGGCCAGCGCTTCGGCCTGGGCGCACAGGGTTTCCTTCGCCGCCAGATTCTCCGTCCACGCCTTCTTGCGGTCCGTGAGGTCTTCGCGGCGGCGCGTGAAGAACGTGCTGCACGCCGTCCGGAAACGCTGCGAAAGCTCGCGGCCGATCTCGCGCGGCACGGGACCGAGCGTCTGCCACTCCGCCTGCAACTGCTGCAGCGTTTCGGCCGTCTTCGTCCAATCCTGTGACGTGGCGAGCGTTTCGGCTGCCTCGACGATCTCCTTCTTACGATCGAGCGCCGCGCGCCGCTCTTCGCGCTGCTTGGCGAAGTGGGTTTCACAGCGCGCGCGGATGAAGTCGGTCGCCGCGCGGAAGCGATCCCACAGCCGCTGGGCGTTTTGACGAGGGGCTTCGGCAACTTCCTGCCATTTGGTGTGCAGCTCGCGCAAGGCGCGGGCGGTGGCGGCGAGATCGGACGGCCTGCCGGCCTCCTCGTCGCCGCGAAGCGAGCCGACAATCGCCTCGGCCATCGCGATGAGCTGCTCCTGGCGCTGGCCGTTCGCGAAGCGGCGCCACTCGTCCATCTCGCGCAGCTCGCGCACGCGCGGCGCAATCTGCTCCTGCAGCGCCCGCAGCCGCGCGACGGCCTCGTCGATCTCGTGCCACGCCGCGGCGCGCGCCGCGGTGTCGAACGCGGCCGTGATGTCGCGGATGAGGCGCTCGCCTTCGCGAAGGGTGATCGAATCGGCTTCGGCGGCGCGCTTGGCGCGCTCGGTCAGATGGCGGAACTGGTTGAGCACCGCCTGGCGGGCCTGTTCGGCGGCGGCATCGATCGCGGCTTGCCGGGCTTTGGCCAGCGCGTCGAACCGCTCGGCGACGACGGCGAGCCTGTTGAGAAGATCGGCGGCGGGCCGGCCGGAATCGTTCAAGACGGCGGCGACGCCGCGTGCCTCGCGGCTGAGCGTGTCCCACCGCGGCAGCGCGCCCGCGTCGTCGGCCGGGAGCCTTTCGGCTTCGGCGACGAGCGCCTCCAGGGCGGCGCGCTGTTCCGCGAGCAGGGCGCCCATCTCGTGCCGCTTGCGGCACGCGGCGACCGCCTGGGCGAAGCGCTCCGCCAGTCGGTCGGCCTCCGGGCCGTTGCCGACGAGCGGCAGGAGCGATCGCCATTCTTCTTCGATTGGAATCAACTGCTCGAGCGCGTCGTCGCCGTCGAGCGTCTCGACGCGCGCGCAGAGCGCGTCGCGCGTGGCGATCGCCTCGGCTCGCAGCCGGCGCAGGTCGGCCGCTTCGGCGGCTTCGCGTTCGCGGCGCGTCAGGCAGACGTCGGCGGCGGCCTGACCGCGCTGGAATCGTTCGACGAGCTCGGGCTCACCGATCGCCAGGGCCTTCCACGCGTCAACCACGCGCGCGAGCTCGGCTCGCGCGGCGGCGACGTCCGTCAGGCTGCCGACCTGCTCGACCGCGTCGCAGAGGGCGGACGCGCGGCGGCGGCGATCTTCGACGGCGGCGAGGCGGGCGGCTTCGGCCGCTTCGAGTTCCTGAATCATGGTGCGCGCCTTGCGGGCGACGTTCTTGTGGGCAGCGGATTCGATGGCGCGGAGCTGCGCAACGCCTGGGCCGTCGGCAGCGATGCGGTCGAACGCGGCGAGCGCGATCTCGGCCGACACCGCGTGGAGCGCGACCTCGACGAGCTCGTTTGGATCGGTGAGCCGAGCGAGCGCGTCGGCGGCCGTCGATGCATGCCGCGCCTGCCGTGCGACCGAGCCGAGGGCACGTTCGCCCGACAGTCGAGTGAGCGCCGCCTGCGTCACCGGCTCGGCGGCATCGCTCTTGGCGATCGTCGACAACCGTCGCGGGTCGGACAGCTCGCCGAGCGCGGACAAGGCCAGTTCCAGGCCGGCCGCATCGTCGGTTGCGAGGACGCGCGTCGCCAGCGCGACGAGCCGATCGGCCGCGCGGTCACGCAGCTCGGCATCCGCATCGTTCGCCGCGATCCGGCCGAGTGCCGCGGGCGTCGATACGCGTGCCGTCGCGGCCCGCCTCACGCGGACGTCTGGGTCGGACTCCGCCAGGGCGGCGAGCTCCACCTGATCGTCCAGTTCGCGGACGGCGTCCAGCCTGACGGCCGGATCCGCGTGCTTCCAACGGGGTTGCGGCTTCAGCTTGTCGAGAAGTCCCATGGTTTGGACATCTCTGTAAGAAAGGTCTGTGCCGTACGCTGGAGGCGGTCTCTCGGCGGGGTATCGACTACCCGATCCTTACGGATCAATCACTTACGACGATGAGCGCCGTGGAAGTGGGGGATCCCCCTTCCGCGGGATCCAGCAGTCCGAATCGTCAATCCAAAGTTACAAGGTCGCGTTGCCGGCGCGCGTCCGTCCTCGTCGAGCCGTCAGAGGAGCTCCTCGAGGCGATCGAGCAACGTGTTCAGCTCGAGGGACACGGCTTGCACGGTCGACGGCTCGCTCAGGTCGATGCCCGCGCCCTCGAGCAGCGTCATCGGATGGTTGCTGCCGCCGGCCGCGAGGAGCGTCAGGAATCGATCCCGCGCTTCCGCGCCGGCTGTCCCGCCCTGGCGGATCCCGGCCGCCAGCCGCGCGGCCGATGCGAAGCAGGTCGCGTACTGGTAGACGTAGTACGGCGACCCGTAGAAGTGGGGAATCCTGGCCCAGGTCGCGGGCGTCAGATCCTCGAGGTCGACCGCGTCGCCGTAGTAGGCCTCGAACCGCGACTTGTACAGGACGCTCAGCACGTCGGCGGTGACCGGCTCGTCGCGTTCCACCAGCTCGTGCGCCGCGAGCTCGAAATCGGCGAAGAGCACCTGGGTGTAGAACGTGCTCGAGATCTCGTCGATGGCGTGCGTGAGCAGCACGATGCGCTCCTGCCGATCGTGCGCGCGGTCGAGCAGATGATCGAGCAGCAGCATCTCGCTGAGCGTCGACGGCACCTCGGCGACGAAGATCGTGTAATCCGAGTACACGAACGGCTGGCGCGCGTGCGAGAGCAGCGTGTGCATCGAGTGGCCCATCTCGTGCGCGAGCGTGAACACATCGTCGAGCGTGTCGGCCCAGTTGAGGAGCATGTACGGGTGCACGCCGTACACGGGGGCCGAGTAGGCGCCGCTCTGCTTGCCTTCGGTTTCGTAGACGTCGATCCAGCGGCCCGCGAAGCCTTCGCGCATCCTGGCCTGGTAGGCATCGCCGAGCGGCGACACCGACCGGACGATCGCCTCCAGCACGTCGTCGTAGGCGTAGCGGCGATCCCATTCGACGATGGGGATCGAGAAGTCGTAGGGGTAGTAGCGATCGAGCTGCAAGGCGCGCCGGCGGAGCCGGTGGTAGCGCCGCAGCGGCTCCACGCCCGCGCTGGCGCGGGTGGTGGCGATGAGATTGTCCACCACGCTGCGCGGGATGTTGTTGCCGTGGAGCGCGGCGTCGAGCGTCGTCTCGTAGCCGCGTGATCGCGCATGGAACCAGTCGCGCTCGCACACGGCGTGGTAGAGCGCGGCATAGGTGTTGAGCGTCGCGGCGAACGTGCCGTAGTGGCCGAGGAAGGCCGCGCGGCGGTCCGGCTGGTGCCGGTTCGTCGCCATCACGGCGCGGTACTGGCCGTACGTGCAGGTCATGGTCTCGCCCGTGCTGAGCGTGATCTCGGGGAACTTGGCGTCTGCGACCGACAGCGCCTGATACGCCTGCGGCGGCGCGCCCGAGAGTTGCGCCGAGAGCGACAACAGGCGCTCACCCTGCTCGTCGAGCACGTGCTCCTGCAGGCGATAGATCTCCTCGAGGTAGAAGCGATAGATGGCGAGCTGCTCGTCGCGTGCCATCCACGCCTGGACCGTCGCCAGCGGAATCGCCAGCAGTTCCGGACTGAACCAGGACGTGGCTTGCTGCCAACGCGCCATCAGCGCCTGCACCTGCTGCCTTCTGGCGTTGATCTGGTTGTCGCGCTGGTCTTCGTCGTACCGCAGCGACGCGAAGAAGTAGACCCTGTAGGCGAGCTGCCCCAGCCGATCGTTGAGGTGCATGGCGGCGAGCAGCCGGTGGGGCCCTTCGGCCAGCGTGCCCTTCAGGCTCCCGTACTCCGCGATCGCGCCTTCGAGCTCGGCCCGTGCCCGATCCCAGCTCGTCCAGTCCGGGTAGATGTGTCCGAGGTCCCACTGGTAGCGGCGATCGATGTCGGCGCGACGACGGGAGCGGGCGGGAGCGGGGGGCGTCATGCCGGCATCATAGCGGGTCACGCCTGGCGCATCCACGCGGCCGCGGCATCGAGCACGGCGGCGAATGCGGCGCCCGCCGGATCGACGCGCCGCGGCGCTTCGAGCGAGTGGTCTCCGCCGTCGACCAGGTGCAGCGTGGCCAGCGGCAGCGCGGCGGCGAGCGCGCGCATCTCATCGGGCGACCCGAACGGATCGCGCGTGCCGTGCAGCAGCAGGAGCGGCACGCCGACGCGCGCGAGGTGTCGATCGCGACGCTCCGCGGGCCGGCCCGGTGGATGGAGGGGATAGCCGAACGCGAGCACACCGCGCGGGGCCGGCGCGAACCCGCCCGTCGCGGCCACCTGCGTGGCGATGCGGCCTCCCATGGACTTGCCGCCGGCGAAGAGCGCCGCGGCGCTCCGGCCGTCGGCCGAGCTCGCGACGGCGCGCCAGGCCTCCTGGAATGCGGCCTCGAGCACCGGGCCGCGATCGGGGACGCGGCGTCCAGCCCGCAGGTAGGGGAACTCGAAGGTCACGACCGTCACGCCGCGTTCGGCCAGACCGCGCCCGACGCGCTCCATCCACGGGTGCAGCTCTCCCGCGCCCGCGCCGTGGGCGAGCAGGAGCAGCGGCGCGCGCCGGCGGCCGGCGGCGGCATAGGTGCGCACCGCCAGATTCTACGGCGGTTGCGATACGTCATCGATATATGTAGATTTGTTGATGTGATCGATACGGCTGGCCTCCTGCGCGTCCTCGCCGATCCCGCCCGGCTGCGGCTGCTGCGCGCGCTGGCGCGCGAGCCGCTGAACGTCACGGAACTGACCGCTGTGCTGGCCATGGCGCAGTCCGGCGTGTCCAGGCATCTGGGGCTGCTCCGCAAGCTCGGCGTCGTCGTCGAGGAGCGGCGCGGGACGTTCGCGTGGTACCGGCTGGCGCCGGACGTCGCCGGGCAGGCCGGGCCCAGGGCCGCACTGTGGAGCTGGCTGCACGGCGAGTTCGAGCACGCCACCGACGAGACCAGGAGCGACGACAGCCGCCTCGAGGAAGTGCGCCGGCTGCGGAAGGAGAACTTCCTGCAGCACGGCGGCGGCAGCGAACGGCGCCAGTTCGTGCCCGGGCGGAGCTGGGCAGCCTGGGCGCGGGCGCTGTCGCTGCTGCTGCCCGCGGCCGACGTCGCCGATCTCGGCTGCGGCGAGGGGTACCTGACGGTCGAAACCGCACGCTGGGCGACGCGCGTGACCGCGATCGACCGATCGGCCGACGTGCTCGCGCGCGCACGCGCCCTGGCCGCCCGCCGCGGCGTCGACAACATCACCTGGAAGCGCGGCGAGCTCGAGCGGCTGCCGCTCGGAGACGCGAGCGTGGACGTCGCGATCCTCTCGCAGGCGCTCCACCATGCGGACGACCCGGCGGCCGCGCTCGCCGAAGCGTGGCGCGTGCTGCGCCCCGGCGGCCGCGTCCTGATTCTCGATCTCCGCGAGCACGACCAGACGTGGGTCCGATCGAAGCTGGGCGACCGCTGGCTCGGGTTCACGGACGAGAGCCTGCGCCGGCTGCTCGCCGCGTCGGGATTTCACCAGCCGGTCGTGCGGGTGGGCGCGCGGCGGACGGCCGATCCGTTCACGGTGCTGGTGGCCTCGGCGATCAAGCCGTCGGCCGCGGCACGCACGTCCAGCCGTCGGCCGCGAACGGTTTCCGCGCCGCGCCGCCGGGCACCGCGCACGACGCAGGGCGCCGCTGACGTCTCCCTCTCCAACGAAAGGCCGCGACGATGACCGCACGTGAGTATCTCGATCGGATTCTCCAGAGACGGATTGCCGTCCTGGACGGCGCGATGGGCACGATGATCCAGCGCCGCCGGCTGAGCGAAGCCGACTTCCGCGGCAGCGTCTTCGCCGGCCATGCGATCGATCTCAAGGGCAACAACGACGTGCTGGTGCTGACGCAGCCGGCGGTGATCGGCGAGGTCCATCGCGAGTACCTTGCCGCCGGCGCGGACATCGTCGAGACGAACACGTTCAACGCGAACGCCGTGTCGCAGGCCGACTACGGGCTCGAGTCGGCCGTCTACGAGCTGAACCTGGCCGGCGCGCGGCTGGCGCGCGAGGCCGTGGACGAGTGGTCGGCCCGGACGCCGGCGCAGCGACGCTTCGTGGCCGGGGCGATCGGGCCGACCAATCGCACGCTGTCGATCTCGCCGGACGTCAACAACCCGGCGTTCCGCAACATCACCTTCGACGCGATGAAGGCGGCGTACGTCGACCAGGTGCGCGGCTTGATCGACGGCGGCGTGGACCTGCTGCTGCTCGAGACGATCATCGATGCGCTCAACACGAAGGCCGCGATCGTCGCGATCCAGGAGGTCCAGGACGAGCAGGGCGTCGAGCTGCCGTTGATGATCTCCGCGACGATCACCGATCGCAGCGGCCGGACGCTCGCGGGCCAGACGCTCGACGCGTTCTACATCGCGATGCTGCACGCCGATCCGTGGGCGATCGGGATCAACTGCGCGCTCGGCGCAGCCGAGATGCGTCCGTTCCTCGCCGAGCTGTCGCGCATCGCGGAGTGCTGGGTCAGCGCGTACCCGAACGCGGGCCTGCCGAACGCCTTCGGCGAGTACGACCAGCAGCCCGACGAGACCGGGCACCTCCTGCGCGACTTCGCCGCGAGCGGCTTCGCGAACGTCCTGGGCGGCTGCTGCGGTACGACGCCGGACCACATCGCCCGCGTCGTGCAGGCCGTCGACGGCGTGGCCCCTCGCCCTCGCCCCTCGCCGGCCGCGCACGGTACGCGGCTGTCGGGTCTCGAGCCGCTCGAGATCCGGCCGGACAGCAACTTCCAGATGATCGGCGAACGGACCAACGTCACGGGGTCGCGCAAGTTCGCCAGGCTGGTGAAGGACGGCCAGTGGGCGGAGGCGGCGAGCGTGGCGCTCGAGCAGGTACGCGGCGGGGCGAACCTCATCGACGTGAACATGGACGAGGGCATGCTGGACTCGGCCGCCGCGATGACGACGTTCCTGCAGTACGTCGCGACCGAGCCGGAGATCGCCCGCGTGCCGCTGATGATCGACAGCTCGCGCTGGAGCGTGATTCAGGCCGGGCTGAAATGCGTGCAGGGCAGGCCCGTCGTCAACTCGATCTCGCTGAAGGAGGGCGAAGCCGACTTCCTGCAGAAGGCCCGCGAGATCCGCCGGTACGGCGCGGCGGCCGTCGTCATGGCGTTCGACGAGCAGGGCCAGGCCGACACGATCGATCGCAAGGTCGAGATCTGCCAGCGCGCGTACCGGCTGCTCACCGAGCGCGCCCGGTTCGCGCCCGCCGACATCATCTTCGATCCGAACGTCCTGGCCGTCGCGACCGGCATCGAGGAACACAACGCGTACGCGCGCAACTTCATCGAGGCCACGCAAATCATCAAGGCGACGTGCCCGGGCGTGCGCGTGAGCGGCGGGATCAGCAACCTGTCGTTCTCGTTCCGCGGCAACGACGTCGTGCGGGAGGCGATGCACGCCGCGTTCCTGTACCACGCGATCCGGGCCGGCCTCGACATGGGCATCGTCAACGCGGGCCAGCTCGCCGTCTACGAGGACATCCCGCCGGATCTGCTCGAGCGCGTCGAAGACGTGCTCTTCAACCGCCGGCCGGACGCGACCGAGCGGCTCGTCACGTTCGCTGATCAGGTGAAGGGCGCCAAGAAGGAGCAGGACGTCCAGGCTTGGCGCGAGCAGCCGGTGCGCGAGCGGCTGGTACACGCGCTCGTGCACGGCATCGTCGACTTCATCGAGGCCGACGTCGAGGAGGCGCGCGTCGCGCTGGGCCAGCCGATCGACGTCATCGACGGCCCGCTCATGGACGGCATGAAGACCGTGGGCGATCTGTTCGGCGCCGGCAAGATGTTCCTGCCGCAGGTGGTCAAGAGCGCGCGCGCGATGAAGCGCGCGGTCGCCTACCTCGAGCCCTACATGGCCGAGGCGCAGGCGAGCGCGACGTCGAACGGCGCCCGCGAGCCGAACGGGCGCGTGCTGCTCGCCACGGTCAAGGGCGACGTCCACGACATCGGCAAGAACATCGTCGGCGTCGTGCTGGGGTGCAACAACTACCAGGTGATCGACCTCGGCGTCATGGTGCCGATGGATCGGATCCTGTCGGAGGCCGAGGCCCAGCAGGCCGACGTCATCGGCCTGAGCGGGCTGATCACGCCGTCGCTCGACGAGATGGTCGCCGTCGCGCACGAGATGGAACGGCGGCGGCTGCGGACGCCACTGCTCATCGGCGGCGCGACGACGAGCCGGCAGCACACGGCGGTGAAGATCGCGCCGGAGTACCAGGGCATCACCGTGCACGTGCTCGACGCCTCGCGCGCCGTGGACGTCGTGTCGAGCCTGCTGAGCGACCGGCAGCGTGACGCGTTCGTCGACACCGTCCGGCGCGATCAGGCCGCGCTCCGGGACCGCTACGCCGCCTCCCGGGAGAAGCCGCTGCTCGCGTTGGCGAACGCGCGCGCGAACCACCTCGTGACCGACTGGGACACGCAGGAGCTTCCCGTCCCGTGGTTCGTCGGCCGGCGCGTCGTGGAGCCGCCGATCGCCGACCTCGTGCCGTTCATCGACTGGACGTTCTTCTTCTCCGCGTGGGAGATGAAGGGCCGGTTTCCCGCGATCCTCGACCATCCGGAGCTCGGCGCGGCCGCGCGCGAGCTCTACGAGAACGCGCAGGCCGTGCTGTCGCGGATGATGGGCGATCCGCGCATCGCGGTCCGCGGCGTCTACGGCTTCTGGCCCGCCAACAGCGACGGCGACGACATCGTGATCTTCACCGACGATGCGCGCCGCACGGAGCTCGCGCGGTTCCACATGCTCCGGCAGCAGGAGCGGATCGCCGACGGGCGGCCCAACCGCTGCCTTGCCGACTTCGTGGCGCCGCGCGCGTCGCTCGCGCCCGACTACATCGGCGCCTTCGCGGTCACGGGCGGCATCGGCGCCGACGTGCTGGCGCGCGAGTACGAGCGCGCCCACGACGACTACGACGCCATCGTGGTCAAGGCGCTGGCGGATCGGCTGGCGGAGGCCTTCGCGGAGTACCTCCACGCCCAGGCTCGCCGGGACTGGGGCTACGCGCGCGACGAGCAGTTGTCGGCCGAGGATCTGATCCAGGAGAAGTACCGCGGCATCCGGCCCGCGTTCGGCTACCCGGCCTGCCCCGATCACAGCGAGAAGACCACGCTCTTCCGCGTGCTGCGCCCGGAGGACGTCGGCATCGAGCTCACGGAATCGTTCGCCATGACCCCGCCCGCTTCCGTCAGCGGCATCTATCTGAGCCACCCGCAGGCCAAGTACTTCAACGTCGGCCGGCTCGGACGCGACCAGGTGGAGGACTACGCGCGCAGGAAAGGCGTGAGCGTCGAGCAGGCTGAACGCTGGCTCGCGCCGTATCTGGGCTATTGACGTACCGACGGTCGGGGCACTGCTCCGCGCCGCGGCCGGAACGTCATCAGGAGAGACGAGCGAGCCGCCAGTAGCGCGACGTGCCGGGATGCCGCACGAGCCAGAGCGCGACGACGAATGAGAGCAGTTGGGCGATCGCCACGAGGCTGAGCGACCACCCCGGCACGGTGCGCGCCTGATCGGTCGAGATCGTCAGCCAGAAGTTCAGGAACGCGTGCAGGCCGATCGCCGGCCAGAGCGAGGCGAACCGCCAATAGACCCAGGCGAAGACGATGCCGCCGGCGGTCAGCGTGGCGATCTGTCCGGCGAGCATGCCGACGCGCACGAGCGTCAGCTCCCACGGCGAGCTGATGTAGTAGGACCCCACGTGCGCGTTGAGCTGCGGGCCGTGCGCTGCCCCGAACGCGAGCGCGCTGAGCGCGACGGCGGCTGGCAGCGAGAGGCCGGCGCTCCGCCGCAGGTGCGTCAGCAGGAAGCCTCGAAAGAGCACTTCCTCGGCGAAGGGCCCGAGCAGTACCGTCCCGACGATCAGGTCGCCGGTGGCCGTCCGATAGCCGGAAGCGGCGACGGCGGCCGCCATCGGCAGCGTTGCGATCAGGCCGAACGCGAGGCCGCGCGCGATGCCGGCGTCGAGACCGAGCGCCGGCCATCGATCGGCTGCGCCCCGGCGCGCGAGCAGCGCGGCCGCCATGGCGCTCGGCAGGACCCAGATGCCGGCCTTGAAGAGGCCGCTCCAGGTCGCCGAGTACGAGGCGGGTGATTGCTGATCGTCGAGCCACCAGAACAGCCGCACGGCCGCGTACACGAACGAGAGGAGCACGGCGGCCGTCAGCGCGCGGCGGACCTTCACGTCATCCCCGAGAGGCGGCCGCGTCGCGCGACCGGCGGAACGCGGCGAGACGTTGCTCGCGGACGGCGCGGAACTCGCGGCCGGCCGACCACGCCGGATACGCCTCGGCGTTCGCCACGCGGTAGCCGAGCGCGAACAGCAGCTTGCCGTCTTCGGCGGCGCCGCCGAGATCCCACCAATCCTGCACCTGGTCCGACGGCTGGTGGTAATACTTCTCGGTCCACTCCGCTCGCACCCGCTGCCCGTGGTCGGCTGGCTTGCCGGCGAATTCGACGCCCGAGTCGGGATTGAACGCCGGCACGCCGGCTTTCGCGAAGTTGAAGTGATCCGACCGGTAGTAGAAGCCTTTCTCGGGCTCCGGATCGGCGCAGAGCACGCGTCCCTGCTCGGCGGCCGCCTCCGCCGCATACGCGTCGAGGTCGGACGCGCCGAGGCCGATGACCGTCACATCGCGCGTGCGGCCCCACACGTTCAGCTCGTCCACGTTGATCGCGGCGAGCGTCGTCTCGAGCGGATAGAGCGGGAACGTCGCGTAGTAGCCCGATCCGAGCAGGCCCGACTCCTCGGCCGTGACGACGAGGAGCAGAATCGTGCGCCGCGGCCTCGGTGAGATCCGCGCGAACCGCCGCGCGAACTCGATCAGCATCGCGACGCCGCTCGCGTTGTCCCTCGCGCCGTGATGGACGGCCGTCCCGCGCGGCGTCTCCGACGTTCCGAGATGATCCCAGTGCGCGACGTAGAGGACGTGCTCGTCGGCGACGGCGGGATCGCCGCCGGGAATCTTCGCGATCACGTTGCGGGAGTCGACGGTCCGCAGCGTCTGGCGGAACGACATCGACGCGCGCCCGCCGAGCGCGACCGGCGCGAACTCCCGCGTGCGTGCGCGCGATTTCAGCTCGTCGAAGTCGAGACCTGCGCGCGCGAGGAGCCGGACCGCCGCGTCGCGCGACAGCCAGCCCTCGATGGCGGCCCGGCGCATGTTCCGATCCGGCGTGACGAGGTCGAACCGCTCGCCGTCCATGCCCTGCACGACCGTGAAGGGATAGCCGGCCGGCCCGGTCTCGTGCACGATCAGCACGGCCGCGGCGCCGAGCTCGGCGGCTTTCTCGCACTTGTACGTCCACCGGCCGTAGTAGGTCATCGCGCGGCCCGTGAACATGGCGGGATCCAGCTCATCCGGCTTCGATGGATCGAGCGGCACGGGCGGATCGTTGACGAGCACGACGATCGTCTTCCCGCGCACGTCCACGCCCTTGAAGTCGTCCCAGCCGTACTCGGACGCCTGCACGCCGTATCCGACGAAGACGATCTCCGAGTCGTTCACCGTGATGTCGTCGGTCACCCGGCGGCTGAAGGCGACGACCTCCTCGTGCGGCTGGAAGCGTTCGCGATGGTCGTCGAACGCCACGACCAGATCGGTGAACGTGTGGGCGCGAAGGCTGACGAGCGGAACGTGTTGCACCCACCCGCCGTCCGGATGGCCAGGCGCGGCGCCGGCCTCCTGGAAGCGGCGCACGAGGTAGTCGACCGTGCGCTGCTCTCCGGCCGACCCGGGCGCGCGCCCGCCGAAGTCGGCCGACGAAAGCTGGCGGATGTCAGCCAGGACCGACGCGATGTCCACGTCCGGCAGATCCGCCATCGGAATCCGCGGCGCGGTTACCGGCTGACGCTGATTCGCCTGCATCGCTATCCCTCGGCCCCCGAAACCGTCGCCCCAGCGTCTTCTCTAGCGTCCCGCTTCGGCCGCCTTCGCCAGGCTGCGCACCGCCTGCACCATCGACATCAGGCCCATCCCTTTGCCCATCGAGATGTTCTGCCGGAAGATCTTCTCGACGATGTCGGGCGTGACGGCGGCGATCTCGGACGGGGGCAGGCCCGATAGCGATCGGTCGAGGATCGTCGCGAGCGCTTTGGCCGAGATGCCGGACGGGTTCTCGACCGCGAAGTGCAGCTTGAGCGTGCCGTCCGGCTGCTTCAGCGCCCACACGTACGCTTCGGACTCGCAGTGCGGCACGAGATGGTGCTTTGGGAACGGCCGGCTCGCGACCGCGGCCGGCACCTCCCTGAACTGATCCGCGTAGCTCAGCAGCAGGCCGGTGCGATCCGCCGGATCGCTGAACATCTCGAAGGTCTCGAGCACCGCCTGGAGTGTCTGAGGCAGCGCCGGCATCTCACTTCTCGATGGGCAACCCGACCGAATTGCCCCACTCCGTCCACGAGCCGTCGTAGTTCTTGACGTTCTTGAACCCGAGCAGGTACTTCAACGCGAACCAGGTGTGGCTGCTGCGCTCGCCGATGCGGCAGTACGCGATGGTCGGCTTGTCCTTCTTCAGCTTGTTCGTCTTCAGGTAGAGGTCGGCGAGCTCGTTCGCCGTCTTGAACGTGCCGTCGTCCGGGTTGACCGCGCGCGCCCAGGGGACGCTCTTCGCGCCCGGGATGTGGCCGCCACGGAGCGCGCCCTCGTTCGGGTAGTCGGGCATGTGCATCCGCGTGCCCGCGTACTCCTCGGGGCTCCGGACGTCCACGATCTGCCCCTTGCCCTTCACGTGCACCAGCACCTCGGGCCGGAACGCGCGGACCGGCTTGTCGTTGCGCTCGACCGCCGGGTAGCGCGCCGGCTTGATCGCCGGCACGTCTTTCGTCATCGGCCGGCCCTCGCGCTCCCACTTGATCCGGCCGCCGTCCATGATCCGGACGTTCTTGTGGCCGAACAACTGGAAGACCCAGAGCGCATAGCACGCCCACCAGTTGTTCTTGTCGCCGTAGAAGACGACCGTCGTCTTCGGTGTGATGCCGATGCGCGACGCGAGCGCCGAGAACCCCTTCTCGGTGATGTAGTCGCGCCGGACGGGATCGTTCAGATCGGCCGTCCAGTCCACGTGGACGGCGCCCGGAACGTGCCCGGACGCGTAGAGCAGCGTGTCTTCGTTCGACTCGACCAAGCGGACGTTGGGATCGTTCAAGTGCTCGGCGACCCACTCGGTGGACGCGAGCATCTCGGGGTGCGCGTAGCCGCGTGCAGCAATGTCGGACATATCGTCATTATGCCGCAATCATTGCCGCTACAATGCGGGCATGCGCGCCGGGATCCTCGTCCTGTTGCTGTCCGCTGCGGCCGCTCCCGCGGCCTCGGCCCAACCGCCGGTCCAGTCGCCGTACTCGGCGGAGGAGATGAGAGGGAAGCAGGCCGTCGTCGAGACGACGCTGGGGCAGTTCGTCATCCAGCTCCTCCCCGACGTGGCGCCGAACCACGTCGGCTTCTTCATGAAGCAGGCGCGCGACGGCGCGTACGCCAAGACCCTGTTCCACTACGTGTTGAAGAACGCCGTCATCCAGGGCGGCGATCCCAACACGAAGGACCCGGCGAAGGCCGCCGACTACGGACAGGGCGGGTTTCACCAGCTCGCCCGCGAGGAGAACGACCAGAAGCACACGTCGGGCGCCGTCTCGACGGTGCGCGATCTGTCGATGCCGGCGAGCGGCGGCGCGCAGTTCTTCGTGTGCGTGACGGATCAGCCCGACTTCGACGGCAAGTACGACGTGTTCGGCCGCGTCGTGGAGGGCATGGAGGTCGTGCAGGCGATCTCGGCGGCCGAGGCCAGCGCGGCCGGCCTGCCGAAGGCGCGCGTGGAGATCACGAACATCACGATTCGCGATACGCCGCCGGAGCCGTTCGTCAACGACACGCCGGCCGATCTCGCCGGCTACAAGGCGGTGATCGAGACCACCATGGGCCACATCGAGCTGGAGATGCTGCCGAAGGTCGCGCCCGAGACGGTGCGGCAGTTCCTCCGCCTCGCCCAGGCGAAGATCTTCGACGGCATCAAGGTCCACCGCATCGTGCCGAACTTCGTGATCCAGACCGGCGCGCTCAACTTCCGGGCGACGCCGCTCACCGGCGCGCAGCGCCGGCTCGTGCATCCCCTCAAGCCGGAGTTCAACGACACGACCCACGTGCCCGGCGTCGTCTCGATGGCGCACGGCGACGATCCGGCCAGCGCGACCACGTCGTTCTTCATCTGTACCGGCCAGTGCCGCGGCCTCGACGGGAAGTTCACCGCCTTCGCCCGCGTGATCAGCGGCATGGACGTCGTCCGCACGATCGCGACGGTGTCGGTCGAGGGCGAGACGCCGCGGCAGGACATCGTGATGAAGCAGGTCAGGGTCGAGAAGCGCTAGCGGCGATCAGCCGCGCGGCGGCCGCCTCCGATCCCTCGAGGAGCGCCGCCACGCCGATCCTGCCGAGGTAGTTGCCCGCCAGCGCGAGCCACGGCGGGCAGTCCGGCACGCGCGCAGCGACGTCGAGCACATCGCACGAGTAGATCGGCAGCGCGTCGGGCCGGCGGACGATCCGCCACGAGACTGGGGCGTCGCGGCGCCCGGTCAGCCGCTCGCGATCGGCAGCCAGCACCGTCATGATCGTCTCGCCGGAAGGCAGCGTCGCCGCGGCGCCGGTCGTCCGATAGATCCACGTTTCCGATCGCAGCGCGCTCCGGCCGGCGAACACGTCGGCGTTGAACAGCACGCCCAGCGCCTCGACGCCCGTCGAGCGCGGAAACAGCACGCCGAAGCCGTGCGCGTCGTCCGGATGCGGCGCGAAGAACGCCGTCGTGGTCACGATCGACGTCATGCTCACGCGCCGAATCGCATCCGCCAGCGCCGGCGCGTGCGACGCCACGAGCGCCGCGGCCGGCGGCGCGCTCGTCGCGATCACCGTCGGGACGTCTGCGGCGAGGTGGTTCACGTCATGGCCGAGCCGGATCGTGACGCCTCGCCGCTCGAGATCGTTCACGAGCGCGTCGATGAACTGGCCCATACCTCCCTCGGGCGCGGCCAGCCGCTGGCCTTGATAGCGAGGCGGGCGCTCCCGGCCGATGATCACGCGCGCGCAGAGACGATCCGCCGGCGCGCCGTAGATGCCTTGCAGGGCCGGGCCGACGAGCCACTCGGTGGCGCCCCGGCCGACGACCCGCGCGCTCCAGGCCGCGACGCTCTCGCGCTCGTGCGGCCGCGTGCGCCGCGTGCCGAGCGCGGCGACGCCGCGTGCGGCCATGGACAGCGACTCGGCGATGCCGAGCGGCCATCGCCGCGGCCGGCCGCTTCGGAACACGAAGCGCCGGCGGGAGAGCGGCCCGGGGAACGCCGGCGTCAGGCCGAGCCGCTGGAACCATCGCGCGGTCGTCTCGGTCCAGACGAACGCGTTGGCGGCGCACTCGACGAGGCCGTCGGGCGTGCGAAGCGTTTCGATCAGCCCGCCGGGCCGGCCCGACGCCTCGACGACCTCGACCTCGAATCCGGCATCCGACAGGTGCGAGGCTGCGGCCAGCCCGCTCAGCCCGCCGCCGACGACGCGCGCGGCGCGCATGTCAGGCCGAGGTCGAGTACAGCGGCCCGGTGCGCTGTCGATCGAGCTGCGCGTACTCGTCGAAGATCGCGGCGGCGATGTTGCGCAGGAACGGCCGCCCCTCCGGCCGCACGATCAGGCGATGGCCGCGCACGTCGAGCAGGCCGTCGTCGGCCAGCTCGGCGAGCCGGCCGGCGCTCGCCTCGAGATCGGCCGGCGAAAGATCGGCGCAGAGCGTGTTCATGAGCGAGGCGATGCCGGCGCGCCGCCGCCGATCCTCGGGCGAGAGCCGGTGGCCGCGATGTGTCGGGATCTCGCCGGCGCGCACGCGCTCCTCGTACCGCGTGAGCACCTTCTCGTTCTGGTGATAGCAATCGTCCGTCTCGGAGATGCCGCTCACGCCGAGCGCGACCATCGTCGTCGTGTGGACGTCCGTGTAGCCCATGAAGTTGCGGTGCAGCGTGCCGCGGGCGGCCGCCACGGCCAGCGAGTCGTGCGGGCGCGCGAAGTGATCGAGGCCAATCTCGAGGTAGCCCGCCTCGAGCAGCCCGTCGCGCACGATCTCGTAGAGCCGCCGCTTCTCCGCGCCGGTCGGGATCTGGTCGTCGCGGAAGCGGCGCTGCGCCGGCTTGATCCAGGGCACGCGCGCGAAGCTGTAGACGGCCAGCCGATCCGGCGCGAGCCGGACGATCTCGGGCACGAGCCGCGTCATCGATTCGGGCGTCTGTCCTGGCAGCCCGTAGATCAGATCGACGTTCAGCGACTCGTAGCCGAGATCGCGCGCGGCCGCGCAGAGCGTGGCCGTCAGCTCGACCGGCTGATGCCGGTTCACGAGGTGCTGCACTTCCGGATCGATGTCCTGCACGCCGAGCGAGATCCGGCGGAACCCGCGCGCGCGCATGGTCTCGAGCTGCTCGATGGTCGTGACTCGCGGGTCCACCTCGACCGCGCCGATGAACTCGGCGCCGGCCGAGAGCCGTCCGATGAGGCCGTCGATTAGCCGCACGAGCGAGCCGGACGAGAGAAAGGTCGGCGTGCCGCCGCCGAGATGGATCTCGCGCATCGGCGTCTGCGCGAGGGACGGCACGCGCGACAGATACAGGTCGAGCTCGGCCAGCACCAGATCGACGTACGGCCCCTCGCGCCCGTGGTCGCGCGTGATGACCGTGTTGCAGCCGCAGTAGCTGCAGAGCGATTCGCAGAACGGCAGGTGGACGTAGATGGCGATCGATCCGTTGTCGGCGGACGCCGCACGGGTGAGCGAGTCGACCCACTCGTCGGGTGTCGGCGTGGCGTGCCATTGCGGCACGGTCGGATAGCTCGTGTACCGGGGGACCGGCAGGTCGTACTTGGCGAACAGATCCGTGCGGTTCATGACAGGCGCCTCCGGACCGTCTGAACGAAGGTCTTGACGCTTTCTTCGGGCGTGCCCGGCAGCACGCCATGGCCGAGCCCGCAGATCCACCCGGCGCGCGCCTCCGGCTCGAGCTGGGCGAACGGCTCGAGGAACTCGTCGATCGCCTGCCGGAGGTCGCTGCCGGTGAGCTGCAACAGGGCCGGATCGAAGTTGCCCTGGATGAAGCCGCGGTCGGCGTCCGAGGCGAGCACGTCCGGCACGTTCCAACGCCAGTCGACCCCGAGCCCTGCCCACGCGGTGCTCGGCCGCGCCATGCTGTGCTCAAGGTGTGCTGGATGCAGGCCGCGCGCGTAGTAGCCGAGCCGGCCCGGAAAGCGATCCGCGAGCCGGCGCAGATCGGGAAGCAGCAGGTGGCGGAAGGCCGGCGGCGACAGCTCGCCGGCCGCCGTGTCGAACACCATCACGAGGTCGGCGCCCGCCGCGAGCTGGGCGCCGATCGCGCGCTCCAGCAGCTCCACCACGATCGGCGCGAAGCGCCGGTAGAGCGCCCGCGACGATTTCGCGATGACGAGCGATCCGGCGTGCGTGCCCTCGACCGCGTACACGAAGAGCGTCCACGGCGCACCGACGAACCCGATGAGCCCCTTCTCGCCCGGCAGCCGGCGCCGCAGCGCCGCCACGGCCTCGCTCTGGAACGCGAGCGCGGCGGCGGCCGCGTCCACGTCGCGCAGCTCGCCGATCGTGTCGGCCGTCAGCCGGCGGGTGACGACCGGCCGGCCGTCGTCGTAGCGCACCGGGAGGCCGAGCGCGTCGAGCGGGAACAGCAGGTCGCTGAAGAGAATGGCCGCGTCGAAGTCGAAGTCGTCGATCGAGGCCATCGCGACCTGCGCCGCGAGCTCGGGCTCCCGGCACAGCGTCTCGAAGGAGTGCTGCTGCCGGAACTGCTGATACGCGCGCTGGTAGCGGCCGGCCTGCCGCATGCACCAGATGGGCGGCACGGCCTGCACGCGGCCTTCCAGCGCGGCGAGGAACGGATGGCTCATGTCGCCTCCGGATCGGGCGTCCATTGATAGCCCACGCCGCGGACCGACCGAATGAAGTGCCCGCCATCGTCCTGCAGCGCCTGCCGCAGGCGGACGATGGTGTTGTCCACCGCCCGCGGCGTCGGGAACTGATCGCGTCCCCACACGCGGTCGAGAATCGCGGATCGATCGACGGCGGCCGGCGCCGCGGCGATCAGCAGCTTCAGCACCTGGCCGTCGCGCACCTGCAGGAACGCGCGCTCGCCGCCCGGCGTCGTCACCGTGAGCGCACGCAGATCGATCTCGCGGCCGTGCGTGCGCACGACGTCCGGGACGTGCTGCGTCGCGAGCACGTGCCGAACCCGGAGGATGAACTCCTTCAGGTGAAACGGCTTCGGCAGGTACTCGTCGGCGCCGGTCTCGAAGCCCTCGAGCCGGTTCTCCGCGGAGTTGAGCGCCGTCATGAACATGACGGGCGTGAGCGACGTCCGCTTGATCTGGCGCGCCAGCCCGAAGCCGGATCCATCGGGCAGCCGGACGTCGAGAATCGCCAAGTCCCACCCGCCTTCCTTGAGCGCGGTCGTCGCGCTCGCCACGGTCGTGGCCCACACGACGTCCAGCCGTTCCTTCTGGAGCCGCTCGGTCAGCGTGCGGCCGAGCGACTCGTCGTCTTCGACGAGCAACACGCGCGGCATCAGGACGCCCCTGGCAGCTCCATGCGCACCGTCAGCCCTTGGCCGGCCGACGGCGAGAGGAACTGCAGGGCGCCGTGCATGCGCGCCACGAGCCTGCCGCAGACGAACAGCCCGATGCCCGTGCCGCCCGTGCGGCCGACGCGCGCGAACGGCTGGCCGAGGCCGGCGAGCACTTCCGCCGGCACGCCGCGGCCGTCGTCCTCGACCGTCAGCCGCACGCTGCCGCGATCCTGCGGCTCGACGCGGATGCGGACGTGCCGCGCGCCGCCGTGCACGGCGGCGTTCTGCAGGAGGTTGCGCAGCACGGCGTCGAACGCGCGCGCGTCCACGAGGACGAGCGCGTCGCCCTCGACGGCGATCGAGAGATCGGGCCAGTCGAGCGCGAGCCGCGCCACCGCCGTGCGCACGTCGATGCGCTCGCTGAGCAGCCGGCCGTCCGGCTGCGCCACGAACAGCGAGTTCTCGAGCTGAATCTGGAGCCGCACGATGTCGTGCAGCAGCCGATCGAGCGCCTCGCTCGGCAGCGCCTCGGGCCAGTCCTCACGGAGACCGTCGGCCTCGAGCTGGACCCGCGCGAGCGAGGTCTTCAAGTCGTGGGTGAACGACATGAAGAACGTCTCGAGCGACTGGCGGCGGAGGTGCTCACGCCGGATCGCCAGCACGATCGTCGTGCCGCCGGCGACGAGCAGGGCGATGAACGCGCCGCCCTCCCAGAGGAACATGCGGTGCATCGCGGTCGTCGGCGATAGCGAGAGCCCGAGGGCCAGCCACCACGAGGCCAGCGACACCGTCGCGACGAGCCAGCAGATGGCGATCACGTAGTGCACCCGGCTGCCGATCGGCCCGCCCGTCATGGCTCGGCGTCCCTGGCCGCCTGAGCGAGCACGGCGCGCGCCTGCTCGAGCGTGGCCTGGTCGTGCACCATCGACAGGAAGCTCACTTCATAGGCCGACGGCGGCAGGTAGACGCCGCGCGCGAGCGCGGCGTGGAAGAACCGCGCGAACCACTCGGCGTGATCCGCGCCGATCCGGTCGGGCCGTCGCACCGGTTCCGCCGAACCGCGGCGGATCCAGAACAGCGAGGCGTGGCGCACGACGTGCAAATCGGACGAGACCTCGGCCAGTGCCGCACCGAGCTCGCGGACGAACTGGTCCGCCCGGTGCTCGAGCACGGTCCAGCCGTCGCGCCGCGTCATCTCCTCGAGCGTCGCCAGGCCGGCCCGCATGCCGACGGGATTCGCGCTGAGCGTGCCGGCCTGATACACGGGACCGTCCGGCGCGACGAGCGCCATCAGGTCCGCGCGGCCGCCGTACGCGGCGACGGGAAACCCGCCGCCGATGACCTTCCCGTAGCAGACGAGATCCGGCGTGATCTCGAACGCACCCGCCGCGCCGGCCAGACCGGTGCGGAATCCGGTGATCACTTCGTCCAGGATGAGCAGCGTGCCGTTCGCGCGGCACGCCTCGGCGAGCATCGTGAGCCACTCCGGCCGCTGCGGCAGCAGGCCGTAGTTGGCCGGCACCGGCTCGACGATCACGGCCGCGAGATCCTCGCCGTGCTGCTCGAACGCGAGCGCCACCGCCGCGTCGTCGTCGAGCGGCGCGACGACGGTGTGGGCGAGCGTGCCGTCCGGAACGCCGGCGCTCGTCGCCGCGGTCCGGCCGGCGAGGCCGCTGCCCGCGCGCACGAGCAGGCCGTCGGCATGGCCGTGATAGCACCCCTCGAACTTCAGGATCGTCGAGCGGCCGGTCGCCGCGCGAGCGACGCGCAGCGCCGACATCACCGCCTCGGTGCCGGACGAGACGAAGCGCAGCCGCTCGACCCAGGGCACGCGCGCGAGGATCCACTCGGCGAGCGCGAGCGAATACGGCTCGCACGCGCCGAACGACCAGCCGTCCTCGAGGCTGCGCGCGACGGCATCGCGAACGACGGGATCGCGGTGGCCGAGGATGAGCGGCCCGAAGCTCATGCAGAAATCGATGTAGCTCACGGCCGAAACGTCGGTGAGGCGCGGGCCGGCGGCTGACGCGAAGAACACCGGCGTGCCGCCGACGCTGCGAAAGGCGCGGACCGGGCTGTGCACGCCGCCGGGCGCGGTGAGCCGCGCGCGATCGAACAGCGACTGGCTGCTCATGCCAGGCCGGCCGCGCGCGCGCGCCGCGCGCCGTAGGTGATGATGAACGCCGCGCCGGCGCGGCGGAGCACGTGGAGCGTTTCGGCGAACGCCGCGTCGAAGTCCGCGAAGCCGCGTTCGGCGAGCGCGAGGAGGCTCGCATACTCGCCGCTCACCTGGTACGCGCCGACCGGCGCGCCCGTCGCGTCGCCGATCGGGCCGATGAGATCGAGCGACGTCATCGCCGGCTTGACCATGAGCAGGTCGGCGCCCTCCTCGGCGCACCGGAGGCTGGAGCCGATCGCGTCGCGGCGGGAGCGCACGTCGATCTGATAGTGCCGGCGATTGCCGAACTGCGGCGCCGAGTCGGCCGCCACGCGGAAGGGTCCGTAGAACTGGCTCGCGAATTTCGTGCTGTAGCTCATGATCGGCACGCGGCCATGGCCGGCCGCGTCGAGCCCGGCGCGAATCGCCGCCGTGCGGCCGTCCATCATGTCGCTCGGGCTGACGCCGTGGGCGCCGGCGTCGGCGACGCTCACCGATGCGCGGGTGAGCGCGTCGAGCGTCGCGCCGAGATCGATCCCGCCCCCCGGTTCGAGCACCGCGCAGTGCCCGTGCGTCGTCGACGAGCAGAGGCAGATGTCCACCCAGAGATGGAGGCGATCGCCGAATCTCGAGACGATCGACTCGACGGTGCGGGCCGCGTGGCCGAACTCGAGCGCGTGTTCGCGCTTCGCGGACGGCACGGCGAAGAGCAGGAAGTGCGTCACGCCCGCGTCGAGATCACGGGCAATGGCGTCGAGCGCCGATGCGCGGCCGTGCCGGGCGTTGTCGCCGAGCCCGGGGATGGGCTCGCTCCCGGTCAGCGCTTCGTCCACGAACACCGGCTGAACGAGCTGCGCGACGGAGAAGGACGTCTCGGCGACCAGGTCGCGGAGATGCGCCGTTTGCCGGAGGCGAAGCCGCGACCACGCTGGCGCGGCGGCGTTCAGGGTGTCACGTGACGAAGCCATTGGGTGTAGTCCAGCCAGATGCTTGCCCTTGCCGGCGACGCCAGCGCGTCGTGAATCACGCGCGCCGTCCGTCCCGGGCCGCTCGCGTGCCACCCGCCGGCAATCGAGGGATGGAGCGCGAGCGCCCGAAGAAACGCGCTGCCGCTCGTCCAGTAGAAGTGCGTGCGGGCCTCGAGATCGGCCGGGAATTGGACGTCCGCGGTGTAGGTGACCAGCGCCTCCGGATCGCCGGCCTCGGCGTGCGTCAGGCGTCGCCACGGTACGGGATGTCCGACCATCTGATCGATGCCGGGGCGTTCGGCGTCGCCGAGCCCTTCGGCGCAGCCGTTGACCCAGATCCCGCGCGCGGCCAGCCTTTCCCACGTGCGGCGGCCGGCAGCCCACACCGGCTGGTCGGCAGCCGGCATCCAGCGGGCCGGCAGCGCCTCGGCGCGCGTGACCCACACGCCGCCCTCCGGCAGACTGCCGGCCGCGTCGATCGGCCGGCGTCGCGTGAACTCCCGTTCCGACGGCTGCGGCCAAACCCGATCCATCGTCGTCGGTGGCGGCAGCGGCGCCGGCGGGCGCGTCAGCGTCCACGAGTGCGCCGGCGGGCGGTCCGGCACGCTGGCCCGTACGCTCATCACCTCTCCGTAGTCTCGCACGAGCACGGTCACGCCGACCGCATCGTGGCAGCCGCCGCCGAACGCCCGCAGCGTCTCGCGCTCGCGGAGGACGGCCCGCCACGTCGGCTCGTGGTTCACGGCGCGCATCACGTCGAGCACGTCGGCGCGATGCGCCGCGACCTCCACGGCGATGGCGCCTTGGGCGGCGGCCGTCGGGAAGTCCTGGAGCGGCAGCACCATCCAGCGGCATCGATCGACGAGGCGGCGGACGTCCGCGGCCGTGCCGGCTGGTGCCTCGGCCGACAGCAGCCGGTCGAGGGCCGCCTTCGCCATCACCAGCGCGTCGCCGTCGCCGTTCACGAGCTTGCGAAGGCGCGTCGCGATGTTGCCGCGCACCGGCACGCTCTCCCACGCCGACATCGTCCACGGCAGCAGACCGTGGCCCGATGCGGTGATCTCGGCGACGCGCCGCGGCGACGACGAGAGCACGCGCAGCGTCTCGGGCCGCGCTTCGGCGGCCTCGCGCCGGACGAGCAGCACGTCGCGCGGATCGGCGCGTTCGAGCGTCGCCGCCACGAGCGTCTCGGCGCGATCGTCGATCGGCAGGTCTTTCCAGGAGTGGACGACGGCCTCGGCGTCGCCGGCGAGGAGCGCGGCCGACAGATCGGCGGTGAAAACGCCCTTGGTGCCCGTCGCCCACAGATCGAGCCGGCGATCGCGGTCGCCCTCCGACGATCGCGTCGCGCGGTCGATCGCGAGCGACGGCCAGCGCGATCGCAACGCGCGCTCGACGAAGTCGGTTTGGAGTGTCGCGAGCGCGCTCGATCGGCTGAGCAGCCTCAGGCGCACAGATCGTCCCACCCGAGGGGACGCACCTGTTCCCGGCGCTCGAAAGCACGTGCGAGGCGGGTGATGTCGGACCGCGCCGCCTCGATCCGCTCGGCGGGCATGCACGCCGAGCCGCGCGCGTCGGCGAACAGCGTGTCGAGCGTGACGACCGGCAGGTCGTCGGCGATCGGCGATCGCTGATCGGCCGAGCGCAGGTCGATGACTTCGCGCACATCGGCGTAGCAGCGGGCGACGGTGGCGGCCACGGCCGACGCCACCGGCGAGGCGAGGACGAGCGTCGTCGGCGCGGAGCTGACCACGCCGCGCGCATCCGCCGTGGCGATGAGCAGGAGCGCCGGCCGCCCCTCGACGGCTCGCCGCGCCCATTGGTCGATCGTGTGACGGCCGGCAAGGGCCGCCGTGACCTGGCCGGCGAGCGCGCCCGCGCCGACGAGCGCGACGCGCCGGCCCGAGGGCACGCGGCGAGCGGCCAGCACTCCGTACGAGTGGGCGCCGAATCCCTGGAGATGATGCTGGCGGATGTACTTCGCGTCCGCCAGAACCCGCTGTCCGAGCCGGTGCAGATCGAGGTGCGCTGCCGGATCGAGCGAGGCCAGGAAGGCCTTGAACTGCGCCTGCACTTCCGTCTCGCCGACGAGCGGCGATCGCAGGCCGGTCACGATCTCGAGCAGCAGGGCGTACGCCTCCGCGTGGCCGACGAGCTGCTGTCCGGGTGCCGCGCGATGCCAGTCGTCGACGAACGCCACCTCGCGCAGACACGTGCGCCAGACGGGTGCGTCGACGGGCAAGGTCGCTCGGCCGGGCGGCTGGTGAAGGACGAACACGAAAGACCTCTCAGGTGATCTTATTCATGCGGGCGGCGGGAAGTGTCATCGGATTGTCCGATTGTCCGGGCTTTGTCCGAACGCTACGCGCGCCCTGCCCGGCGCGCTACGCTCCAACCATGTCCGCCCCTTCGGTCGGCATCGTCCTGCTGCAACTGGGCACGCCGGACGCGCCGGAAACGTCCGCGCTGCGCCGGTACCTGCACGAGTTTCTCAACGATCGGCGGGTGATCGACCTGCCGCGCGCGCTGTGGTGGCCGATCCTGTACGGCATGGTGCTGCCGACGCGGCCCAAGCGCTCAGCCGAGCTCTACCGGCGGATCTGGACACCGGAAGGGTCGCCGCTGGCGGTCATCACGCAGGGGCAGGTGCGCGGGCTCGAGGAGCGGCTCCAGCGCGCCTCGCCCGGGGCTGCCGTGCGCGTCACCTACGCGATGCGGTACGGACAGCCGCCGGTGTCGCGAGCCATCGACGAGCTGATCGCGGCCGGGTGCGATCGGCTCGTGGCGGTCCCGATGTACCCGCAGTACGCGAGCGCGACGACCGGCTCGAGCGTGCAGCAGTTCTTCGAGGAAGCCGGGCGGCGGCGGGTGGTGCCGCCCGTCCGCGTCGTCCCGCCGTATTTCCTCGCGCGCGAGTACATCCAGGCGCTCGCGGCCACCGTTCGGGATGCGCTCGGCGACTGGCCCGCCGACCACGTGCTCATGAGCTTCCACGGCTTGCCGAAGCGATATGCCACGCTGGGCGACCCGTATCCGCAGCAGTGTCTCGCGACCGCCAGCGCGCTCTCGGCGGTCATGGGCTGGCCGCAGGATCGCGTCACGGTGTCGTTCCAGTCGCGGTTCGGTCGCGAGGAGTGGCTGCAGCCCTACACCGAGCAGACGCTCCGCGATCTGGCCCACCGCCGGCTCGAACGCCTCGCCGTCCTCTGCCCGGGGTTCACGGCCGACTGCCTCGAGACGCTCGAGGAGATGGATCTGACGAACGGCAAGATCTACCGGCTCGAGGGTGGCGGCGAGTACCGGCGCGTGCCGTGCCTCAACACGCACGACGCGTGGCTCGACGCGCTCGCGGCGATCGTCGGCCGCGAGCTCCAGGGCTGGATCGAGCCGTCGCGCTCGTCGGCCGACCTCGGGCTCACGGCGTAGCCGCCGGCGCTCGCGCTCAGCGCTCGTCGAACGGCAGCCATCCGGCATCGATCGTCTCGCGCGCGGCGAGGCCGTGCACGCCGGCGCCGAGCAGCCGCACGGGGCGCTCTCCGGCGGCCGTCTTCTCGAGCAGGCCGACGGCCCGGCGGACGATGTCGGCGGCGTCGGCCGTGGGCCGGCCGCTGTGGCTGCGCGTGACGGTGGCGAAGTCGCCATACCGCACTTTGATCGTGACCGTGCGCGCGACGAGATCGCGCGCGCGAAGCCAGTCGGCGTTCTCGCGCGCCAGCTCCGCGATCTCCTCCCGGATGCGATCGAGATCGACGAGGTCCGCGGCGTAGGTGCACTCGCTCGACGACGACTTCGCCTCGCGGTTGGGCTGTACGCGCCGGTCGTCGCGCCCGTGAGCGAGTGCGACCAGCCACTCGGCGAGGCTGCCGACGGCCGAGCGCAGCACGGCGGGATCGACCTGGCGGACGTCGACGAGCCGCTCGATGCCCCGCTCGCGCAGTCGCTCGGCCGTAACGGGCCCCACGCCCCACAGCGCGTCGACCGGAAGCTGCTGAAGGAACGTCTCGACGCGCTCGGGCGCGATGACGGTCAGGCCGTCGGGCTTGCGCCAGGCGGACGCGATCTTCGCCAGGAACTTGTTGGGCGCGACGCCGGCCGAGGCCGTCAGGCCGGTGCGCTCGCGGATGAGCGCCTTGACGCGCCGCGCGACCGTGACGCCGAGCGGCTCGTGCCAGGCGTTGTCCGTTACGTCGAGATACGCCTCGTCGAGCGACAGCGGCTCGACGAGCGGCGTGACGGATCGAAAGATCGCGAAGACCTGGTCGGACACGGCGCGGTACTTCTGGAAATCCGGGCGGACGATGTCGAGCGCCGGGCAGAGCCGGACGGCGCGCGCCATCGGCATCGCCGATCGCACGCCGAACCGGCGCGCCTCGTAGCTCGCCGCCGCCACGACCCCGCGCGACGCGGGCGAGCCGCCGACGGCGACGGGCCGGCCCCTGAGCGCCGGGCGATCGCGCTGCTCGACCGACGCGTAGAACGCGTCCATGTCCACGTGGATGATGCGTCGGAGATCGGGCAAGACCCGGTATCATCCTACGTATGTCGAACGTGAACGCGCTGCCCGTGCTTGGACTCACCCTGCTCGGCCTCGTCGGCTGGGCGTCCGCGCCCCGCCAGGCCGGGCCGCCGGCGCAGGCGCCGGCGGCGCTCGTCTATCCGGGGGAGCGCCACCTCGCGAACGTGAAGCAGTTGACGTCCGGCGGGGAGAACGCGGAAGCGTACTTCTCGTTCGACGGGCGAAAGCTGAGCTTCCAGTCGAACCGCAACCACGGCTGCGACCAGATCTACACGATGAACGTGGACGGATCGAACGTGAAGCTCGTCAGCACGGGGCAGGGGCGCACGACGTGCAGCTTCTACTATCCGGACAATCGGTCGATCATCTACGCCTCCACGCACCTCGCCGGGGCAGCCTGCCCGCCGGTACCGAGCATGGCGCAGGGCTACGTCTGGCCGATCTACGAGTCGTACGATATCTTCCGCGTGAACGAGGACGGGACGAACCTGCAGCGGCTGACGAGCGCGCCGGGGTACGACGCCGAAGCGACGATCGCGAAGGACGGCCGCGTCGTGTTCACGAGCGTGCGCGACGGCGACATGGAGATCTACTCCATGAACGGCGACGGATCGGACGTGCGGCGCCTGACGAACCTGCCCGGTCCCGACGGCGGGCCGTTCTTCTCGCCCGATGGGTCGAAGATCGTGTTCCGCGGCCGTCATCCGCAGCCCGGCCCGGAGCTCGACGACTTCTTCCGTCTCTTGAAGCAGGCGATCTGGCGGCCGACGTCGCTCGAGGTCTACGTGATGGATCGTGACGGCCGCAATCTGACCCAGGTCACGAAGACGGGCGTCGGCGCCAACTGGGCGCCGTACTGGACGCCCGACGGCAAGCGCATCATCTACGCCTCGAACGCCGCGAACCCGCGCGGCAACAACTTCGATCTGTTCCTCATCGACGTCGACGGCACCGGCCAGGAACAGGTCACGTTCGGTCCGACCTTCGACGGGTTCCCCATGTTCTCGCCCGACGGCACGAAGCTCGTGTTCGCGTCGAACCGCAATGCGGCCAAGGAGGGCGACACCAACCTCTTCATCGCGGACTGGCGGCCCTGAACAACGCGGATCGCGCCGTCGAATCCGCAGGATCGCGCGCCGCGTGGTCGAGACCTGCGGCCGGATTCTGGCCGCGCTCTCAGCACGCTCGTCGCGGCCGAGGAAGGTGATTTCCTCCATCACCCTGGCGCCGACGCCCGACGCCTGGCCGCGACGGCGTTCCGGCCCTGTCGCGAAGCGACGGCCACGCGCGACCCTCTCGCGCATCCAAAATCAAGGTGACCCGCGTCAGTTCGCTCCTGTCGCCTGTCGTACCCGTCGTACCGGTCGTACCTGTCGTACCCGTCTACAGTCTGTTCAACGCCACGGCGGCGCGAACGAGCGCTTTGAACGCGTGCTCGTCGATCTCGTCGCCCTCGTGGATGTCGATCGCCCGCCTGGTGCGCCCTTCGAGGCTGGCGTTGAAGAGCCGCGACGGGTCCGGCAGGGCCGCACCCTTCGCGAACGTCACCTTCACGGTCTGCTTGTAGGTTTCGCCGGTGCAGATCAGGCCGTCGTGCGACCAGACCGGCACGTCCCACTTCCACTCCTCGACGATGGCGGGATCGGCGGCCCGGACGAGGGCACGGATCCGGCCGAGCACCCGGCCTCGCCAATCGCCGAGCTCCTCGATTCGCGCGTCGATCAGGCGAGACGGCGGCTCGTGGTTTCGTGGGGCGCGCTTTGCCATGGCGGGTTCGTCTCCGGACGATCGTCGATACGCGGTGTGCGCGGGGAGCCTGCCGATTGTAGCGCCGGCCGGCGCACGCTCGCGGGCGATGCTTGCGGGCGCAGGTCGCGCGCGAGAACGCGCTGACACGTGAGCTGCCGGCCGCGTCCAGCAGGCGTTGCGTGCGCCCCCGCCGCGCCGCCGAGCCTGCGGCGCCGCGGTACAATTCGCGGCCGTGGCAAAGAAGAAAACCGGCAGCTCCCCGTCCCTCTTCGACAACGCTGATGCCGACCTGCTGACGCCGCCGCCCACGGGCGGCGACGATCGCGTCGCGCTCCACGAGGCGGCGCAGGAGCGGTACCTCAACTACGCGCTGTCGGTCATCACGGCGCGCGCGCTGCCGGACGTCCGCGACGGCCTCAAGCCGGTGCAGCGCCGCATCCTGTTCACGATGTGGCAGCAGAATCTGACGGCCGACGCGAAGCACCGCAAGTGCGCGAAGGTCGTCGGCGACGTGATGGGCAACTACCATCCGCACGGCGACGCCGCGTTGTACGAGACGCTCGTCCGCATGGCGCAGCCCTTCGCGCTGCGCGAGCCGCTCGTCGACGGTTCCGGCAACTTCGGGTCGCTCGACGGCGACAACGCCGCGGCGATGCGCTACACCGAGTGCCGGCTGGCCCGGATCAGCGACGAGATGCTGGCCGAGATCGACCAGGACACCGTCCCGTTCCGCCCGAACTACGACGGCACGCGCGACGAGCCGGTCGTGCTGCCGGCGCGCATCCCGAACCTGCTGGTCAACGGCGCCACCGGCATCGCGGTCGGCATGGCGACCAACATCCCGCCGCACAACCTCACGGAGGTCTGCACCGCCCTCGTCAAGATGATCGACGCCGACCTCGAGATGTCGCCGGCGCAGCTCCGCCGCTACATCAAGGGGCCCGACTTCCCGACCGGCGGCCAGATCGTCAACACGACCGACGAGCTGCGCGAGATCTACGAGAAGGGCACCGGCACGATCCGCATCCGCGCCACGTGGCAGCCGGGGCCGGAGGCGCGCGGCGGGCGCACGATCTACGTCACGAGCGTGCCCTACACGCTCAACAAGGCCACGCTCGTCGAGCGCCTGGCCGACGTGGCGCTCTCCCGCAAGCTCCCGCACCTCGTCGACGTGCGCGATCTGTCGACCGACGACGTGCGGATCGCGCTGGAGCTGAAGAAGGACGCCGATCCGGAGATGGTGATGGCCTACCTCTACCGGCACACGCCGCTCCAGACCACGTTCCCGGTCAACCTGACCTGCCTCGTCCCCACGGAGAACGCGCTCGTCTGCAAGCCCGAGCGGCTCGACCTGCACGAGATCCTCTGGCACTTCCTCGACTTCCGTTTCCATGTCGTCACGCGGCGGCTCGAGTTCGAGCTGGCGGCGCTCAACCGGCGGATCCACGTGCTCGAGGGCTTCGAGAAGGTCTTCGACGCGCTGGACGAGATCCTGCGCATCGTGCGCAAGTCCGACGGCAAGCAGGACGCGGCCGACAAGATCATGAAGCGATTCGAGCTCGATGCCGAGCAGACGGACGCGATCCTCGAGCTGAAGATCTACCGCCTCGCGCGCCTCGAGATCCTGGTCGTGCAGCAGGAGCTGGCGGACAAGCGGCGGCGCGCGCGCGAGATCGGCGCGCTGCTGAAGAGCAAGGACCACCGCTGGACGATCATCCGCCAGGAGATCGAGCTGATCCAGAAAGCCTACGGCGGCGCGCGCCGGACGGAGATCGTGAGCGCGGTCGAGGAGAAGGAGTACTCCGCCGAGGACTTCGTCGTCGACGAGGACAACGTCGTGATCGTCACGCGGGATGGCTGGGTGAAGCGGCAGAAGGAGGTGAAGGATCTGGCGGCCACGCGCGTGCGCGAAGGCGACGCCGTGCTGACGGCGCTCGCCGGCAGCACGCGCGCGACGGTGGTCTTCTTCTCGAACGTCGGCGCGGCCTACAGCATCAAGATCGCGGACGTGCCGGCGTCGACCGGCTACGGCGAGCCGATCCAGCGGCTGTTCAAGTTCAAGGACGGCGAGCGCGTGATCGGCGCGTTCAGCCTCGATCCGCGCGAGGGCACGATTGCGTCGAAGTCGCCGGACGTGCCGGCGCCGGTACACGCGCTGGCGGCGACGAGCGACGGGTACAGCCTGCGCTTCTCGCTCGCGCCGTTCGCCGATCCGAGCACGCGCGCCGGCCGCCGCTTCGCCCGCCTCGCCGACGGCGCCGAGGTGGTGGGCGTGGCGAAGGTCACGGGCACCGAGATCGTGATCGCGGCCACGCGGCAGGCGCGCGCGATGCTCTGCCGCCTCGGCGAGGTGAACTTCCTGGCCGGCCCGGGCCGCGGCGTCATCCTGATCAAGCTCCAGAAGGACGACGACCGGCTGCTGGGCTTCGTCGCGTCGACGGGCGACCGCGATCTGCTGACGGTGGAGACCACGCGCGGCGCCGAGCAGACGATCAGCACGGCCAAGTACGACGTCACGAGCCGCGGCGGCCGCGGGCGGGAGCTGCTCCAGCGCGGCCAGTTCACGCGCGTGGTGTCGCCGCCGCCCGAGGCGCCCGTGCCGTACGAGGCGCGGTGACGCTGCGCGCGTTGCTCACGGGCGGCGATCGGCGTTCGATCGCGCACGTGGCCGCCGCACGGCGGCTCGTCGAAGCGGATCCGGCCCGCGTCGAGGAGCTCGTCGCGCTCGCCCGCGATCCCGACTGGCTGGTGACGCTGCGCGCGCTGGACCTCGTCGAGAAGCTCGCCCATGCGCATCCGGAGTGGGTCGCGCCGTACAAGCGGCTGTTCATCGGACCGCTCGCCGAGCACGACGCGTGGGAGATCCGGCTGCAAATCGTCCGCGCGCTGCCGCTGTTCCGGTGGACGCCACGGCAGCGTGCGCGGGCCGTCGCGATCCTCGAGCGCGACGTCGCTCACCCGCAGCTCTTCGTGCGCGCATGGGCGCTCGACAGCCTGGCGCGTTTCGCCGAATCCCTGCCGGCCCTGCGGCCCGTCGTCCGCCGCCATCTCGCCGCATTCGAGCGATCGGGGCGAAAAGCGCTCCTTTCCCGCGCGCGGCAGATCCGTGCCCGCCTCGCCGGATCGACGCCGTAACGACTTCCGCGGTCGGCGGGTCGGCGAGCGCGCGCGAGGCTGTGCTCGCCTGCGCGTTCAGCGTCCGGCCGCTGGCTGACCTGGCGCGGCGCACCGGCAAGTCCTTTCACGCAGGATGGGCCGGGCCGCGCGGCATGTCTCCGTGGCCGGATACCACGACGTGCGCTACTGTAGCGGCTTCAATCACCGGAGGCGCGATGCGTCAACTCAGCGTCTGGATGCTGGTGGCCGCACTGGGGGCCATGCACGTGGTCCTGGCAGGGCAATCGCAATCGCCCGCCCCGAGCGCGCAGGCGGCCGCCGCTCCCGCGGCGCCCCGCCCGACGCCGCCCACGCGCGACCCCCACACACCAGGCTTCGTCGAGAAGATCGAGCTGCCGGACGGCACGCTCCCGCCGGCCGACACGGTCGGCAACTACGTCATCGGGCCGACGCACACGCCCGCGCCCGAGACGATGCCACGGCCTGGCGTCCCGGTGGGTGACGTCTTCGAATTCCAGATGAGCTCCGCTGAGAGCCGGATCTATCCCGGCATCGCGCGAGACCCTGGCACCTTCGGAACACCCGATCCCCAGAATCCCGCCAGGCTGATCGTCACCACCAGCCATCCGGCGCCGTGGACCCGCCGCGTACAGGTGTACGTGCCGAAGCAGTACCTGCGCGGCGCCGCGGCACCGTTCATCGTCGGCGCCGACGGGCCCGATCCGATGCTCTTCGTCACGCTCGACAACCTCATCGCGCAGGGGCGCGTGCCGGCGATGATCGCGATCTCGATCGGCAACGGCGGCGGCGACGCGCAGGGCAGCCAGCGCGGGCTGGAGTACGACACGATGTCGGGGACCTATGCGGCTTTCGTCGAAAGCGAAGTGCTGCCCCGCGTCGAGGAGCAGTACAACGTGACGCTCTCGCGCGATCCGGACGCGCGCGCGACGATGGGCGGGAGTTCCGGCGGCTCGGCCGCGCTGATCATGGCGTGGTACCGCAACGACCTGTACCATCGCGTGCTCGCGTACTCGATCACGGCGGTCAACCAGCAATGGCCGTCGAACCCCGACACACCCGGCGGCGCGTGGGAGTTCCATCGCAGCCTCATCCAGAGCTCGCCGAGGAAGCCGATTCGGATCTGGCTGGCGGTGGGCGATCGCGATCTGCTCAATCCGAACGTGATGCGCGACGGTATGCACGACTGGGTGCAAGCCAGCGAGGAGATGGCCCGCGTGCTCGCCGCCAGGGGCTACACCTATCAGTACTCGTTCGTGAAGAACGCCGGGCACACCGATCGAGCGATGAAGGCGCAGACGCTGGCGCAGGCACTCGAGTGGCTCTGGAAGGACTATCCCCGGAGCCATTGAGATTCGACGACGAAGAGATCTCGCGCCGGTCGATCGGGCGGTGAGACGCGCGGCACGACCTGTTCATCCGCCGGTCCGTCCCGTCGGGTCGAGGTCCTGCAGGCCGTCGGTCGCGAAGGCGCTCGTGTCGTGCGCGCGGCAGATCCGCGCACGGCTCGCTGGCGCCGATCTTCGGCGCAACACGCCGCGGCCGCGCCGGCTCACGTCATGAGAGACGACAGCGGCCGCGCGGCCGCCGATTCGGGGAACACGCGCGCGAGCTGCGCGGGCGTGAGGTCGAACGCGGCGGCTACGACGGCTTTCAGCACCGATCGCGTGTCGAGTGTCGGCGCGAGATCGCGGCGCTCGAACAGATCCTGATCGCGCAGCCCGGGCCAGTCCGCCACCACGGCTGCCCGCGCGACTTTCGGGCCGAGCACGAATCCCGCGCCGGCCGTGCCGTGGTCCGTGCCCCGTGTGCCGTTCGGCCGCGCCGTGCGGCCGAACTCGGTCATCACGACGACGGTCGTGTCGGACCAGGCCGGGCCCATGTCGCGGCGGAACGCCATGAGCCCTTCCGCGAGCTGGCCGAGCAGCCGATCGAGCGCGCCGCCCGCCACCCCTTGATTGGCGTGCGTGTCCCAGCCGCTGAACTCCACGGCCGCGACGTTCGGGCCGGAGTCCTGGCGGAGGATGCGCGCGGCCGCCTGCATCAGCGGCGTGATGCCGCCCCGCCGGGCGTTGCCGCCGGCCATCGGCTCCTCGCCGACCACGTCCTTCTGCTGAACGGCCGCCTCGAACCGGCCCGACAGGATCTTGTCCGTGCGATAGAGCGCCGCCAGCCGCTCCAGATACGCGTCGTCCACCGCGCCGAGCTGCGCCGGCGACCAGGTCTGCACGTCGAACGGCCCGCTCAGCGAGCGCGGCATGCCGGCCGCGATCGCGATCCCCGCGCGGCGTCCGGACATCGTCTGCAGGAGGCGATTGAGCCAGCCGTCGGACGAGCCGATCGGCCGATCGATGCCCGTCTCGAGCACGGCCTGACCGTCGAAGTGGCTGCGGGTGCGGTATGGGATCGCCATGGCGTGCAGCGCGACGAGCTCGCGCGCGTCCCACAGCTCCTTGAGCGGTGCGAGCCCGGGCGCCAGGCCGAACGTGTCGGTGAGCTCCACGAGCTCGGCGGGCTGGAACGCGAACTGGCCTCGCAGCGACGAGTACGCCGGATCGCCGTAGGGGACGACGGCCGACAGGCCATCGAATCCACCGCGCAGCAGCGCGAAGACGAAGCGGCCCGGCGACGCGATCTGCGCGAAGTTGACGGTCGGGAACCCGAACGTCGCGATGCCGCCGGCGCACATGTGACGAAGGAACGTCCGGCGGTGCATGGTCATCTCCATTGGAACGCCGGGCCGGCGAGCGCGAGCGCCATGCGCTCCTCGACGGCGATCGACGCGTCGTCGAGGAACCGGCGTAGGGGATCGCCCGGCGCGATGTCCATCACGTCCGCGAGCGCGCGCGGATCGACGCGCGGCAGCCGGAGCCGGCGGGTCATGCCGCGGGCCAGCTCGGCGCGGTTCAGGAGCGAATCGGGATCGGCCCATTCGGCCGCCGTGTCGCCGAAGCCCTTCGGCGCCTGCGGCGACCAGAGCGGATGCCGGAGCTGACGCAGCACCGGCAGCACGAGAGCGCCCGCGTCGGCGACGTCGAACGCGCGCAGCATCGCGACCACCCAGTCCTGCGGCGTGCGGAACTTGCGCGCTTCCAGCGTCCAGGCTTCCGGCAGGTCGATGAGCGCCTCGGCGACGAGCGCGAGATCGCCGCCCGTCTCGCGGAACCGCCGCGCGATCCGATCGACCGCGCCGGGCGGCGGGTCGTCGCTGACGAAGTGGCGGACGAGCTTCGTCGCGATGAACCGTGCGGTGGCCGGATGGCGGGCGAGCGCGCGGATCGCCCGTTCGCCCTCGGCCTGTCCTGACTCGTCGTAGCGGGTGCCGAGCAGCGTCTTCGCGCCGGGCTCGTGCAGGAGCGGCCTGAAGGCGAAGCCGACGCCGGCGCCGGCGGCTTCGACCGGTATGGCGGCGGCCCGTCCGCGGCCGCGCGCGACACCGCGCCCGCCCGGCGCGCCGCGTGCCGCGGGCCGCTCGGGCGTGAGCCCGCCCACGGTCCAGCCCGTCAGCATCTTCGCCAGCTCCTGCACGTCCTGCTGCGTGTAGCCGCCGTCCACGCCGAGCGTGTGCAGCTCGAGCAGCTCGCGCGCGTAGTTCTCGTTGAGCCCGCGCGCGGTGCCGCGGCCGCGGCCGCTCGCGCGCGCGGCGGGCGAGCTCGGGCCGATCGACTGCAGGTTGTCGAGGTAGACGAGCATCGCCGGATGCGTCGCCGAGGCCAGCACGAGATCCTCGAAGCGCCCGAGCACGTGCGGCCGGATGGCCTCGCGCTCGTAGCGTCCGGCGAGCGGTGCGACCAGCACCTTGGCGGCCGTGGACACGCAGAGATGGTTCGACCAGAACGCGACCAGCCGTTCGACGAACGGGCGCGCGCTCGTGATGCGCTGCACGAGCGCCTGCCGGCTCTCGGCCGCGGCGATCGACGTGAGCCGTCGCCGCGCTTCCTGCCGAGCGGCCCGGCCGGTGTCGTTCACGGCGCCCTGCCCGGCCATCCGGAACGCCTCGATGGCGGCGGTGAGTTGGTCCGGCGTGGCTTCCGCTGGCGCCTGCACGATCGGCGCCCCGGCGCGAAGCTGCGCCCGGAGCCAGCCGCGCGGGTCGCCGATCGTGGCGCGCTCGCCCGGCCGTGCGCCAAGCCCGAATCCGTTGAGGGCGCGAAGCGAGAGATCCATGAGGAGGTGATCCACAGCGTTCAGCGGCGGCTGCCGGGCTATCGGGCGGACACGATCGCCTCCCATGAAGCCCGTCTCGTCGCCGCCTTCGTACAGACTAATCGGCACCTGCGCGAACGGTGCCACGTTGTAGCACTTGCCCTGCATCGGCCACAGGACGCCGCCGCCGGGCTGGGTGGTCAGGTTTGTCTCCTCGTAGGCATGGGTGACGCCGACGAACACCCCTGCTGCGACGGTTCTGACCGCGAATCCCGCAACGGATGTGCGTGTTCTTCACCGTCACGCCGATGATAGCGACGGAATCCGGCTCCTGCCGTGCGCGCCGCCGTCATCGTTGATCGAGTGTCAGGCGTGAAGGCGCCCGCGGCCGACGTAGCAGCCGCGCGCGCCGCGATGGCGGGTCCTTCGTCCCGGCCCAGTCGCGCGTGACACGACGAAGATCGGTCTCGGTCCTGCGTGGTCTTTCCGCTGCCGGCACCCCGACGACGAGCACGCGTTCGACCGGCGGCGCGAAGGGGACGACACGCGACCGCGAGGCGCGAACGCCGGCGGCGCCGCCGTGCGTTCGCTCGAGGCGCTGACGCGTGATGACGACGGCCCTGTCGGCTGCTACCATCGTCGCCATCGTGGTCGCATCGCCGGCAGATGACGCTCTTCGTGCGCTCGCGGCCGAGACGCCGGCACTACGGCTGCTCGTGCTGCACGGATCGCGCGCGCGCGGTGACGCGCACGATCGATCGGACTGGGATTTCGCGTACCGGGCGGAGGCAGGGTTCGACGCGGACGGGCTCCTGGCCCGGCTGGTCGAACACGTGAACGCCGACCGCGTCGACCTCGTGGATCTGGATCGAGCCGGCGCGCTGCTGCGCTATCGGGTGGCGCGTGACGGCGCGCTGCTGTTCGAGCGCGAGCCCGGCGGCTTCGACGGGTTTCGGCTCGAGGCGATCGACACCTGGTGCGACCTCGCGCCCGTCCTCGAACCCGCGTACGAGCGCGTGCTCGGCGCGCTGCCCCGGTGAGCCCGATGAGGATTGACCGCGCGGTGCTGGCCGAGCGGACCGCGGCTGTCAATCGCCACCTGGCACGCGTGCGAAGCCGGCTGCCCGAGCGCAAGGCCGACTTCGTGGCCTCGACCGATGCGGCCGACGCCGTGATTCTCCACATGTGGCAGGCCACGCAGATCGTGATCGATCTCGCGGTGGCCGCCTGCGTGGCGTACGACCTCGGAACTCCTCGGAGTTACGCAGACGCCTTTCGCCGCCTTCAGGCGGGCAGCATCATCGACGCGACGCTCGCCGACCGCCTGGTTCGCGCGGCCGGCTTCCGCAATGTCGTCGCGCACGCGTACGAAGAGCTCGACATGGCGCGCGTGTACGACGCCGCGTCAGCGGGTCCGGCGGACCTGCTCGCGTTCATCGGCGCGCTGGAGCGCCAGCCGCGGTAGCCGGAGACGCTACCGGCCGACCAGCTTCTGCAGGTGGTCGGGATAGCGAGCGCCCTGCACCTGGATCCGCGATGACGCCTCGTCGATCTCGCTGAGATCGGCTGCGGTCAGGTGGATCGCCGCGGCGCCGAGGTTCTCCTCCAGCCGGTGCCGCTTCGTCGTGCCGGGGATCGGGACGATCCACGGTTTCTGCGCCAGCAGCCAGGCGAGCGCGATCTGCGCCGGCGTCGCGTGCCGGCGTGCGGCGAACGCTTTCAGCCAGTCGACGAACGCGAGATTCGCGCGGCGGTTGTCGTCCGCGAATCGGGGCACGACGTTGCGGATGTCCGTCGAGGCGAAGCTCGTCGTCTCGTCGATCGTGCCGGTGAGGAATCCTTTGCCGAGCGGGCTGAACGGGACGAGGCCGATGCCGAGCTCCTCGAGCGTCGGGAGCACCTCGCGCTCGGGCTCACGCCACCAGAGCGAGTACTCGCTCTGGAGCGCCGCGACCGGCTGGACGGCGTGGGCGCGCCGGATCGTCTGCACGCCCGCCTCGGACAGGCCGAAGTGTTCGACCTTGCCCTCGGCGATCAGGTCCTTCACGGCGCCGGCGACGTCTTCGATCGGCACATCCGGATCGACGCGGTGCTGATAGAGCAGATCGATGCGATCGGTTCGGAGCCGCTTCAGCGACGCCTCGACCACCTCGCGGATGTGCGCCGGCCGGCTGTCGAGCCCCGCCTGCTTGCCGTTCTCGAACTTGAAGCCGAACTTCGTGGCGATCGCGACCTGGTCGCGTACCGGCTCGAGCGCCTCGCCGACGACGTCCTCGTTCGTGAACGGTCCGTAGACCTCGGCGGTGTCGAAGAACGTGACCCCGGCATCCGCCGCCGCGCGGATGATCGCGATCCCCTCGCCGCGGCTCACCCCTGGGCCGAGTCCGAAGCTGATCCCCATGCAGCCGAACCCCAGCGCCGACACCGCCAGCCCGTCAGATCCCAGTACACGTGACTCCATATCCGCACGCTCCGTCGTCAAGCGTAGCGGACTTGCGTGTGCGTCGTGCCGAAAAACGCTGGATCGCCAGGTGACGCGCGTTCACCGATCACGACCCCGCCAGGTCGAGCGGTCGCGGGGTCCTCGGACCTCGAGCGTCAGAGAGGCAGGGCTGCGTTCCTACTGGTCGAAACCTTCCAGCATCCAGATGTCGAACGGCCAGTTCGCGATCGATACGAACGATCCGACAAATCCTCGGTCGAGTGCCTCGGCATGGCGACGGCGTCGTTGCGCCTTCATGGTCTTCGAGATCCGGGACGGGACGATTGCCCTGCTGCGGGAAACCATGAAGCCGCGATGCCGGAGCCAGCCTGGACGTACTGACCTGGCCAGAGATCCGGGCCGCCGGCGGCGACTGCGCGCCTCTCGATCGACAACGCGCGTCAATCCGGGAGGCACGGCTCATTGGATGGCTCAGGTAAGACGCCGCGTATACTGGCGTACGTGCACAGCGCGTTGGCCAGCGACATCGCGCGCATGGACCGCGAGCGGATGCTCGCGCTCACGCCGGCCGAGCGTGTCGAGCTCGCGATGCGGTTGAGCGCGGAAGGCCTGGCGGCGTACATGGCCGCGCACGAGGTCGATCTGCGGACCGCCCGCGCCGCGATCGCCGCCACCCGCCGCGCGGGACGGCCCCGTTCGCGATCGGCTGAAGGGTGAGCGTCCGTGCCGTCGTGCGCGTGCTCGAGGC
Organism: Acidobacteriota bacterium; assembly: GCA_020853395.1. Taxonomy (NCBI): domain Bacteria; kingdom Pseudomonadati; phylum Acidobacteriota; species Acidobacteriota bacterium. The sequence goes on along the minus strand of JADYYY010000005.1, from coordinate 206,764 downwards.
GCTCGGCATCCCCGTGGCGCTCATCGGCGGCCATGCACTGGCCGCTCGCGGCTACCCACGATTCACCGCCGATATCGATCTGCTGACAACGGATCTCCGCGTCCTCGACGCCGGGATGTGGAGCCGCCTGATGGAGACGGGCGCGGCGGTCGATCCGCGACGTGGGGACGCCGACGACCCGCTGGCCGGCGTGGTCCACATCCAGCTCGCCGACGCCACCGACATCGACATCGTCGTCGGACGCTGGGCGTGGCAGCGCGAGGTCGTGGCGCGGTCGGAGCCGCTCGAGGTGATGGGCGTTGTCCTGCCCGTGCCGCGCGTGAGCGATCTCATCCTGCTGAAGCTCGCGGCCGGCGGCTACCTCGACCGGAACGATGCCGCCGCGGCGCCTCGAACATGTCAGACGCGTCGCCTCACGCGGTGTCGCAGAAACCACGCAGGCTCTCCAGGTCTCCACGGCCTCTGTCTGGCAGATCTCGCTTCCTTCGGTCAGCCGGGCCTCGGAACAGCATCGACTGCGCTGAGGGCGGCTAACCGACAGGCCGCTATGGGGCCGTTGCACCGGTCCCGGGGCGGGCCAGAACCGCTCGCGAGGCCCGCTGGCGAGACCGGAAACCGTGAGTGAGCTATGCCATAGTGCGATCCGTGCCGTTGCACACGATCCTCGGGGCGAACGGCGTGATCGGCCGGGGGCTGTCGCGCGAGCTCCGCGCGTTCGAGGTGCGGGTGAGGCAGGTCGGCCGTTCGCCGCGCGCCGAACACGACACGGATGACGTCGTTCGGGCCGATCTGCTCGACGCCCGAGCGACCGCTGATGCGATCGCGGGCAGCGAGGTCGCCTATCTCGTGGCGGGCCTCGCGTACAACACCCGCGTGTGGCAGGAACAATGGCCCGTCGTGATGCGGAACGTCATCGACGGCTGCCTGCGGCATCGGAGCGCCCTGGTCTTCTTCGACAACGTCTACGCCTACGGGCGGGTGGACGGCCCGATGACCGAGACGACTCCGTACAACCCGTCGAGCCGCAAGGGCGACGTGCGCGCGCGGATTGCCACGACGCTCATGGACGAGGTGCGGCGAGGAACGCTCCGCGGGATGATCGTGCGCGCGGCAGACTTCTACGGTCCTGGCGCGGCACTCAGCCTCACACACGCGACGGTGACCGAGCGGATCAAGGCGGGCAAGACGCCGCAGTGGATCGGCAATCCAGAAGCGGAGCACACGTTCACGTTCACACCCGATGCGGCCCGCGCGCTGGCGCTCCTGGCGAACCGGACCGATGCGTACGGACAGGTCTGGCATGCGCTGACGAGCAAGGAGCCGATGAGCGGCGAACGCTTCGTTCGCCTCGCGTGCGAGATCGCGGGCCGGCCGAACCGGCTGCAGGCCGCCCCTCGCTGGCTGCTGTCCGTGATGGGGCTCTTCGTCCCGGTGCTCCGCGAGAACATGGAAATGCTCTATCAGTTCGAACACGACTACGTCTTCGACAGCACGAAGTTCGAACGGGCGTTCGGCCTGACCGCAACCCCGTACCGGGAGGGGATCAGGCGCATGCTCGAGAGCTGAACGCCGCTTCGAAAGCCACGAGGCGGCTGCAGGACGCGCGTCCTGTTGCCTAACAGCTACGTGGTGCTCGGCACACGCGCATGATCACGGGCGTCGCACGCGCGCCCACGCGGGGCCTCCCCCTCCGGCGCCACCCCGCCGTAAGCCACGAGCCGTCTACGGCAGCTTCCACACCCAGAGGATGGACGACGATGCGCCGCGCACGGCGGCGAGCTCGGGGGCGGTGCCGAGCGCGTTGTTGCCTTGCAGCCCGGTGTTGCCGACCGGCATCGCGAGGTACTGCTTGCCGTCCACCATGTAGGTCATCGGAAACGCGTTCGGGATGTCGTTGAGTCGCGGGCTCTCCCACAGCACCCTGCCGTCGCGATCGTCGAACGCACGGAAGTAGCGGTCCGGCGTCGCCGAGAACACGAGGCCGCCCGCGGTGGCGAGTAGGGCCGAGGACTGCGGCACCCGTGACTTCATGTCCCACACGAACTCCTGCGTCGTCAGGCCCAGCGCGAGGAAGCGGGCGGGCGTGTCGCCCTGCTTGCCCATGCAGACGTCGTTGATGGGGAGGTAGTAGCGATTCGTCAGCGGGCTGTACGCGCCGGCGGGGAAGTTGCGCGCGCCGATGTTCCCGGGGCACCGCGTGACGCCCTCGGGCAACGGCTCGGGCAGCAACGTCTTGACACCCGTCACCGGATCGATCGCGGTGGCCACGTTCTGCGCGCCCGGATCGCGCGCGAAGAGAAACTCGCCCGTGGCCGCGTCGAGCGCTTCGAAGATCCCGGGCTTGCCGACCGTGATGACCGCCTTGCGCGTGCGCCCGCCGAAGTTCACCGGCACGACGATGCGCTCGAACGCGTAGTCCTGGTCGTACGGATCGGCGCCGATGTGCTGGTAGTGCCAGACGAGCTTGCCGGTGTCGGGATTGAGCGCGAGCGTGGAGTTCATGTAGAGCCCCTTCGCGTCGTAGGTCCCGCGCGTGACGGTCGACCAGGGCGAGGGCGAGCCGGTGCCCCAGTAGGTGAGGTTCAGCTCCGGGTCGTACTGCCCGACCACCCAGATGGCGCCGCCGCCGCGCTTCTCGTCCGGCAGGTTGTTCCAGGTGTCGCCGCCGGGCTCGTTCGCGTGCGCGATCGTGTTGAAGCGCCACAGCTCCCGGCCGGTCTCGAGATCGTGGCCCGTGATGAAGCAGCCGCCAGGGGGAAACACGCCCTGGAGCGGCCCGGGTGAATTGGTGTGCCCTGGCGAGCAGTTGCCCGCGCCGACGAGGACCTTGTCTTTGATCACGATGGGCCCGCTGTTGTAGGTGCGCAGGCTCTTGTAGTCGTCGGTGCTGACGTCCCAGAGCTTCGTGCCGGTCTTGACGTCGAGCGCGATGAGGCGCATGTCGATCGTCGGCACGATGAGCTTGTTGCCGCCGATCGCGAGGTTCCGCTTCGTGCGGAAGAAGCCGGGCAGGCTGGGGTAGTCCTTCGGCAACTGGTGCGCGTACTGCCAGAGCAGCGTGCCGGTCTTCGCGTCGAGCGCCTGGATCGTCTCGCCGAAGTTCCAGAGGAACATGACGCCGTCGTGGACGAGCGGCGTGAACTCCATCACCGCGCCCGGGCTGGAGCTCAGGCTCCAGGTCCACGCGACCTGCAGGTTCTTCACCGTGTCGCGGTTGATCTCGGTGAGCGGGCTGTAGCCCCAGCCGTCGTAGGTGCGGCGCCAGTGGAGCCAGTCGCCGGGCGGCGGATTGCGCAGCATCTCGTCGGTGACCGGCGTCAGCCGATCGAGCGGCGCGCGCATGGCGGCCAGGTTGGCCTGCGCGACGGGATCGTTGGCGAGCCCGCGCCCGCGGCCTCCTCCACCGCCACCGCCAGCGGGGGCCGGCGCACCGCCCCGGCCCGGCGGTTGGGCCGGCGCGCCCGGCGCAGGCTGTTGCGTCGCGACGTCGCGATCGGCGAGCGCCCAGGCGAGCACGACGAGCAAAGACGCGCCGAGCGGGCGCGCGAGGTTCCGTCCGAACGATCCGAACCGGCGCATGTGACCGTCTCCCGGACGCCGGCCGACATCGCGATCGGGATGGCGGCGCTCGCGTCCAACTGTGAGGAATCGGCTGATGTTAGCGCATTCGCCGGCCGGTCTCGTTACTGGCCGTTCAGGGTGACGACGAGCGGGCCGACGTCGTGCTTCACGGGCGGCACGGTCCTGAGATAGCGGTAGATCGCGCGCAGGTCGTCCTCGCTCAGCCGCGAGAACGCCTGCCACGGCATCGGCGATCTCGGGATCACCTGTCCCATCCTGAAGCGCTTCACCCAATCGTCTTCGCTCAGGATGCCGACCCGTCCGGTTTCGGGATCGCTCGTGAGGTTCGGCGGCGACCACGAGCGTCCGGGATCGTCGGACTCGATGAAGTCCGTCGCGCCGCCGAACTTCGGTCCGATGAGCGCGCCCGTCATCTGGCTGCGCTGGGTGTGACAGGCCCAGCACAGCGTGACCGACTCGGCGAGGTACCGTCCTGCTTCGATCGTGGCGCCGCGCGGCGCGCGCGAGGGCGGCGTGGACGCCGGGCCGACCGGGTTGGCGAGCACGGTCGCCCGGATCACCTTGCCGAGGAGCGTGTATTCGTGCGGCGGTACCGAGTGCCGGACCGGCGCCAGCGTTCGCAGGTACGACACGACCGCGACGAGATCGTCGTCGGCCAATCCCTGCATCTCCATGAACGGCAAGAGCGCACGGCCGTCGTGGCCAACGCCGTAGCGGACGGCGCGCGCGATCGCGCGGTCGGAGACGCGTCCCAGGCCGGTGTCCGGATCCGGCGTGAGATTGCGCGTGTAGAACCTGCCGGGCGGGATGTCGAAGACGAATCCGCCGCTGAGCGCCACGTCCGCCCCACCGAAGTAGGCCTCGCGCTGCGAGGGGTCGCCGTGGCACGAAGCGCACGGCGCCGCGTCGCGCACGATGTAGCGGCCGCGCGCGATAACGTCCGGATCCGACGAGGCCGTCACGTCAGGGTAGGGCGCGTCGAAGGTCAGATGCTGCCGCAGCGCCACGAAGACGGCGCCGCCGGCCGCAAGGGCCACGATCACGCTGAGAAGGATGAGGAGCGCTCGGCGCATGGGCGTCTATTCTTACCACTCGCGGCCGCGAGCGGTCAGCCGCGTCGCGCCGCCTCGATGGCGGCGATGTCGATCTTCCTCATCGGCATCATGGCCGCGAAGGCGCGCTTGGCCTCGGCGCCGCCGGCCGCGAGCGCGTCGGTCAGGGCACGCGGCGTGATCTGCCACGACAGCCCCCAGCGGTCCTTGCACCAGCCGCACTGGCTCTCCTGACCGCCGTTGCCGACGATCGCGTTCCAGTAGCGGTCCGTCTCCTCCTGGCTGTCGGTGGCGATCTGGAACGAGAAGGCTTCGCTGTGCCGGAACGTCGGCCCACCGTTGAGGCCGAGGCAGGGGATGCCGGCCACGGTGAACTTCACCGTCAGCACGTCACCCTGTTTGCCGCCGGGATAGTCACCGGGCGCCGTCTGGACCGCGGTGACCTCACTGTCCGGAAAGGTGGCGGCATAGAAGCGCGCGGCGTCGAGGGCGTCCTTGTCGAACCACAGGCAGATGGTGTTCTTCGGTGTCATCGTTCGTGTGCTCCTCGCGTGGCCGGGGGCTCTCGCGATTCTAGATCCGGGTGCGCACGGCGCATCGGCCTGCGCCCGGAAGACGATCGCGGCGTAGTCAGCGCCAGCCGAGCGCCGGGGCGACGAACCTCAGGATGCTCTCGATGACGTGCGCGTTGTACTCGACGCCGAGCTGGTTCGGCACCGTGAGGAGCAGCGTGTCGGCCGCCGCGATCGCCTCGTCGGCGGCCAGCTCCTTGACCAGCACGTCGGGCTCTGCGGCGTACGAGCGGCCGAAGATCGCGCGCGTGTTCGCGTCGATGTAGCCGATCTGGTCGCTGCCGCGGCCCTCACGTCCGAAGTAGGCGCGATCGCGGTCGTCGACGAGCGCGAAGATGCTGCGGCTCACCGAGACGCGCGGCTCGCGGCGGTGGCCGGCCCGCGTCCAGGCCGCGCGGTAGGTCTCGATCTGCTTGCGCTGCTGCACGTGCAGCGGCTCGCCCGTCTCGTCGTCCTTGAGCGTGGAGCTCTGCAGGTTCATGCCGAGCTTCGCCGCCCACTCGGCCGTGGCGTTCGAGCTCGAGCCCCACCAGATCCGATCCCGCAGCCCTTCCGAATACGGCTCGAGGCGCAGCAGGCCGGGAGGATTCGGGAACATCGGCCGCGGGTTCGGCTGCGCGAATCCTTTGCCTTCGATGACGTCGAGGAAGACCTCGGCGTGCCGGCGGGCCATGTCGGCGTGGCTCTCACCCTCGCGAGGGGCGTAGCCGAAGTAGCGCCAGCCGTCGATCACTTGCTCCGGTGACCCTCGGCTGATCCCGAGTTGGAGCCGGCCGCCCGCGATGATGTCGGCCGCCCCTGCGTCCTCGGCCATGTAGAGCGGGTTCTCGTAGCGCATGTCGATGACGGCCGTGCCGATCTCGATCGTGCGCGTGCGCGCGCCGACGGCGGCGAGGAGCGGAAACGGCGAGCCGAGCTGGCGCGCGAAGTGGTGCACGCGGAAGTAGGCGCCGTCGGCGCCCAGCGCCTCGGCCGCGACGGCCAGCTCGATCGACTGCCGCAGCGCATCGGCCGCCGTGCGGACCTGCGACTCGGCCGACGGCGTCCAGTGCCCGAAGGACAGAAACCCAATCTTCTTCATCTCGCGGAATAGTGTCTCAAAGCGCAGCGCGCCGCGCGGCCGACCGGCGGCACGGCGCGGTTTCGGCCGCCGGTTCGACGGTACGGCATCGTCCAACCGGTACGTCCCGACCTCGGCATCGGTGACAGGCGCCCTTCGCCGTCGGCTGACAGAACTCCGACAAAACCGCGTAAGATACGGCGTCCGTTTTCTGGAGGCCCTCATGCGTGTTCTGTCACGGAAGCTGGTCACTGCCGCGGCCATGCTGGCCGGGGCGGTGGCGTTTGTCTCTGCCGCCCCCGGCGAGCAGGGACCGCCCCCCGGCCAGGGGCCGGGCGGCCGAGGCGGTGGTGCGCCGCTCGAGAACATCAAGGTTCTACCCAAGGAATGGTCGCGCCCGCAGGTGCAGCAGTTGATGCAGACGTTCGTCGAGGCGCTGGGCGTGGCCGCCCCCGCCGGCGAGGGTTGCGGCCACTGCCACACCGTCGATACCAGCGCGCCGCCGCCGCAGCCCGGCCGCGGCCCGAGCTTCAAGTTCGCGGACGATGAGAAGAAAGAGAAGGACATCGCCCGCAAGATGATCCAGATGACCATGGCGCTGAACGCCGACACGTTGAACGCCGTCGGCGATACCGCCGTGAAGGAGAAAGTGAGCTGCTGGAGCTGCCACCAGGGCAACAAGAAGCCGGCCATGGCGCCGCCGAACGGCTGGGGGCGCGGCAACTTCACGTTGATCAATCCGGGCCCCACGCTGCCGCAGCGCGGCGCGCGGCCTGGCGGCGCTCCGGGCGGTCCCGGCGGCGCGCCCGGCGGTCCGCAGTAGGCGTTTCGCAGCCTCGACGCGGGCGCGTTCGTCTCGCGCGTCTGCTACCCTTGACGGTCCGAGCTCCCGCTCGGACCGTTTTCTATTTCGGAGCTCCGCCGTGTCGAACACCCGCATCGAAACCGACAGCATGGGCGAAATCGCGGTCCCGGCCGATCGCTACTGGGGCGCGCAAACCGAGCGATCGCTGCACCACTTCAGCATCGGCCGCGAGCACTTTCCGCGGCCCATGATCCGCGCGTTGGGCGTGCTGAAGAAAGCCGCGGCGCTCACCAACGGCGAGCTCGGCGCGCTCACGAAGGCGCAGGTGGACCTGATCGTCGCGGCGGCCGACGAGGTGATCGACGGCAAGCTCGATACGCACTTCCCGCTGTTCGTCTGGCAGACCGGCAGCGGCACGCAGACGAACATGAACGCGAACGAGGTGATTTCGAACCGCGCGATCGAGCTGGCCGGCGGCGTCATCGGCTCCAAGAAGCCGATCCATCCCAACGACCACGTCAATCGCGGGCAGTCGTCGAACGACACGTTTCCGACCGCGATGCACATCGCCGCCGCCGAAGAAGTGGTGCATCACCTGCTGCCCGCCGTCGATCAGCTCAGCAGCACGCTCCGCCACAAAGCTGCCGCCTACGCCGACATCGTCAAGATCGGCCGCACGCACCTGCAGGACGCGACGCCGATCACGCTCGGACAGGAGATGTCCGGCTGGGTGGCGCAGATCGGCCTCGCCGTGGCGGCGGTGGAGGCCGCGCTGCCGCCGGTCTACGAGCTCGCGCTCGGCGGCACGGCCGTCGGCACCGGGCTGAACACGCACCCGGACTACGCCGTGCGGAGCGCGCGGCACATCGCCACGATCACGGGCCTGCCGTTCAAGACCGCGCCGAACAAGTTCGCCGCGCTCGCGGGCCACGAGGCGCTCGTGTCGCTGCACGGCGCGCTGAAGACGCTCGCGGCGGCGCTGATGAAGATCGCCAACGACGTGCGGTGGCTCGCGTCAGGACCGCGCTCGGGCCTCGGCGAGCTCGTGATCCCGGAGAACGAGCCGGGCAGCTCGATCATGCCCGGCAAGGTCAACCCGACGCAGTCCGAGGCGATGACGATGGTCGCCGCGCAGGTGATGGGCAACGACGTCGCCGTCGGCATCGGCGGCGCCTCGGGCAATTTCGAGCTGAACGTCTTCAAGCCGCTCGTCATCCACAACGTGCTCCAGAGCATCCAACTGCTCGGCGATGCGTGCACGAACTTCAACCGGTTCTGTGCCGTCGGCATCGAGCCGAATCGCGCGCGCATCGACGAGAACCTGCACAAGAGCCTCATGCTCGTGACCGCGCTCAACCCGCACATCGGCTACGACAACGCCGCGAAGATCGCGAAGAAGGCGCACAAGGACGGCACGACGCTCGTGGAGGCTGCCGCGGCGCTGGGCCTCGTCACGCCCGAGCAGTTCGGCGCCTGGGTGGATCCGAAGAAGATGACCGAGCCGGGAGACTGACTGACGGACGCGTGGCGGGCGGCGGGTGCCGCGCGTCTACTTCGCCAGCTTCAGCGTCGACCAGACGAGCAGCGGCTTCGGCCGCTCGTCCTTCTGCGCGTACGGCGTGTAGCCCCGGCCGCCCATGCCGGGGATGTACGGCGTGTAGCCCGGAATGCCGGGTTGATATCCGCCGACCTGGCCGGTGCTTCCCACGAGGTCCTGCCGCCGCCGCTGGCGCCGCGGCATCTCCGGCGTGGCGAGGCCGATCCCGATCGTGGCGCCGGGCGCGGCCGCAACCGCATACGGCCGGGCCTCGGTCTTCAGCAGCGGTACTTTGATCTCGTACACGACCGCGTCGCCGATGAGACCGGATGCGACCTCCACGCCGATCTCCGGCGTCACGTCGACGAGCCGCCGCTGGCTCTTGCCCGGGCCGAGCAGATCGAATTGATCGAGCACGTCGGTGGACACGCCGCTCGGGCCGGCCGTGGCCGCGGGCATCGGCGTGGCGCCTGGCGGCGCCGGCTCCGCGGGACCGGGCAGCCAGATGCCGAACGTCTGCGCCTTGCCACCCTTCGGGTCCAGCCAGACGACGAGGCCGCCTTCCAGCAGCGGCCGCCACTTCTGATCCGCCGCGGAGACGACGACGTACAGGAACTCGCCGTCGTTCTGCACGCCGACGGCGGGGCCCGCCTCGAGCGACGTGAGCGGCGGCCACTCGGCCGGCGCGCCGTCGATCGTCAGCGGCTGCGACCGCCAGACGCTCGTGAGCGCGGGCGCGGCGGCGGCCGCGATCCCGATCCATAGCCACACGGCGCAGGCCGCGAGCGCGCCTCGCCGGGTGAGCCGCGTGCGGACGGAATGGGCTCGCATCGCTGCCTCCTCGTGCCTTCCCACTATACCGCTCCGGTCGCGGCCGCCGCCCGCGCGCCGGTCGATCGCCAGCGTTGCGGCCGATCGCCGGCCGATCACGCGCCGATAATGGTGGAGGCTGCGAATCGCGAGCCGCACGCGGCGCGAGCGGACATCCGCTTCGACGCGCGTCTGACGTAGGATCGAGTGCTGGCGCCGATATGCCTTTCGACTTGAACGACTTTCAAGGGGTGAACGCCGGGGTCGTGCTCGAGCTGTACGATCGCTACCGCGCCGATCCGGCATCGGTGGACGAGGCGACCCGCGCGCTCTTCCGGCACTGGACCCCGCCGGCCGACACCCCGCCGGCCGGCGCCCCCACCGTTCGGCCCGATCTCATCGATCTCATCGTGGGCGCCGCGAACCTGGCGCAGTCGATCCGGCTCTACGGCCACCTGGCGGCGCAGATCGATCCGCTGGGCGCGCGCAGGCTCGGCGATCCGGCGCTCCTGCCCGAGACGCACGGCGTCACCGTCGACGATCTGAAGGCGCTGCCGGCCACGCTCGTCAAGGGCCCCGTGACGGCCGGCGCGCGCACGATGTGGGACGTCATCGAGCGGCTGAGGCACATCTACTGCTCGACGACCGGCTACGACATCGCCCACATCTTCGTGCCGGAGGAGCGCGACTGGCTCAACGAGGCCATCGAGACCGGCCGCTACCGCGCGCCTCGGGATCCGATCGATCCGTCGGCGCTGCTCGATCGGCTCACCGACGTCGAGGCGTTCGAGCGGTTCCTCCACCGCACGTTCCCCGGCAAGACGCGCTTCTCGATCGAAGGCCTCGACATGCTCGTGCCGGTGCTCGACGAGCTGATCTGGGACGCGGCCGAGTCGGGCATCCGGCAGGCGTTCATCGCGATGGCGCACCGCGGCCGGCTCAACGTCATGGCGCACGTGCTCGGCAAGCCGTACGAGCAGATCCTCGCGGAGTTCAAGGATCCGGTCCGCGGCGGCCTCGACGACGACGAGGGCCTGCAGTGGAGCGGCGACGTGAAGTACCACCTCGGCGCGTCGCGGGCGGTGAACGGCGGCGAGGAAGTGAAGATGCTCGTGTCGATGCCGCCGAACCCCAGCCACCTCGAGGCGATCAACCCGGTGCTCGAGGGGATGGCGCGCGCCGCCGGCAGCGACGTGTCGAAGCGCGGCGCGCCGGTGTTCAATCCCGACGCCGTTCTGCCGATCCTGATCCACGGCGACGCCTCCTTCCCCGGCCAGGGCATCGTCGTCGAGACGCTGAACATGCACCGGCTGCCGGGCTACACGACCGGCGGCACGGTCCACATCATCGCGAACAACCAGATCGGGTTCACGACCAACCCGCAGGATGCGGCGAGCACGCTGTACGCGAGCGGGCCGGCGCGCGGGTTCAAGATCCCGATCTTTCACGTGAACGCCGACGATCCCGAAGCGTGCGTCGCCGTGGTGCGGCTGGCGTACGCCTACCGGATGAAGTTCCACCGCGACGTGCTGATCGACGTCGTGGGCTACCGGCGCTACGGCCACAACGAGGGCGACGAGCCGGCGTTCACGCAGCCGGTGATCTCGCGGAAGATCGCCGAGCATCCGACGGTGCGCGAGATGTGGGCGCGCACGCTCGAGACGCGCGGCCTGCTGTCGAAGGAGCAGGCGCAGTCGCTGCTGAACCTGCGGCTCGATCGGCTGCAGCGGATCTACGACGCGCTCGATCCCGAGAAGAGCCTCGTCGAGGAGCTGCCGGAGATCGCGGCGCCCGGCACGGCGGAGCACACGCGCACGGCCGTGCCGGCCGACCGGCTGGGCGCGCTCAACGCCAGCCTGCTCGTCGTGCCCGACGGGTTCGCGATCAACCGGAAGCTCGAGCGCGGGCGCGAGCGGCGCCGGCAGGCATTCGCGTCGCTGACCGAGCGCACCGTGGACTGGGCGATGGCCGAGGAGCTGGCGCTCGCGTCGATCCTCGAGGACGGCACGCCGGTTCGCTTCACCGGTGAGGACGTCGAGCGAGGCACGTTCAGCCACCGGCACGCCGTGTTCTACGACGCCAACACGGGCGCGCGGTACTCGCCGCTGCAGTCGATCCCGCAGGCGCGTGTGGCCTTCGAGATCCACAACAGCCCGCTCACCGAGAACGCGACCATCGGGTTCGAGTACGGCTACGACATCCAGGCGCCGGATCGGCTCGTGGTCTGGGAGGCGCAGTACGGCGACTTCATCAACGGCGCGCAGATGATGCTCGACGAGTTCGTGCTCTCCGCGCGCGCGAAGTGGGGGCAGGAGCCGGGGCTGGTCCTGCTGCTGCCGCACGGCTACGAGGGGCAGGGCCCCGACCACGCGAGCGCCCGCCCGGAGCGCTTCCTGCAGCTCGCCGCCGACACGAACGTGCGCGTCGTCAACTGCACGAGCGCGGCGCAGTACTTCCACGTGCTGCGACGGCAGGCGGCGCTGCTCGTGAAGGATCCGCTCCCGCTCGTCGTCCTCACGCCGAAGAGCCTGCTGCGTCACCCGTTCGTCGCCTCGGCGCCGGCCGATCTCGCGGAAGGGCAGTGGATGAAGGTGATCGACGACGAGGAGGCGCTGCGCCGGGCGGACGACGTGCGGCGGCTCGTCTTCGCCACCGGCAAGGTGTCGGTGGATCTGCTGACGAGCGCGCACCGGCACGCGTCGCCGGCCGTCGCGATCACGCGGGTGGAGCAGCTCTATCCGCTGCCGATCAACGAGATGCTGCAGAGCCTGGAGTCGTATCCCCGGCTCGAAGAGGTGCTCTGGGTCCAGGAGGAGCCGGAGAACATGGGCGCGTGGGAGTTCGTGCGTCCGCTGATCGAGGATCTCGTCGGACCGCGCCGGCTGGCGGTGCTGGCGCGGCCGCGGAGCTCGAGCCCGGCGGAAGGGTCGGCCGCGCGGCACGCGCGCAACCAGGAGCAACTGCTCGCGCGCGCGTTCGAGCTGCGCTCGGATGCCGGTGCCGGCATCGGTGCCGAGAACCGCCAGGTCTGAGACTGTCTATGACCGTGAACATCGTGGTGCCCGAGATGGGCGAGTCCGTCGTCGACGCGCGCGTCGCGCGGTGGCTGAAGAAGGAAGGCGAGGCCGTGACGGTGGGCGAGCCGCTCGTCGAGCTCGAGACCGACAAGGTCGACGTCGAGGTCAACGCGCCGCGCAACGGCGTGCTCGAGACGATCGCGCAGGCCGAGGGCGCGGACGTGAAGATCGGCGACGTGCTCGGCACGGTCGCCGAGGGCGCGGCGGCCGCGGCCCCCGCCGCTGCGGCATCTGCCCCTGTAGCGCCGGCGGCGTCGGAGCGCGGCGCCGGCGCGAGCGCGGGTGGGACGAGCGCGGGTGGCGCGAGCGCGGCGCCGGTGGCCGCGACGCCGTCCGCGCGCCGGGCGGCGCGCGCGCAGGACGTGCCGATCGGCGAGGTGAAAGCCGAGGGGCCGCGCGTCACCAAGGCGGACGTCGAGCGCGCGGCCGCCGTGACGCCGCTGTCGCGCCCGTTCGCGGCGCTGTCGGATGCGGTCAAGCACGCCGCGGCGCCGGCGCCGGCACCAGCTCCTCCTGCGCAGGGCGCGCCGACCGCCGTCGCGCCGATCGCCCCGGCCGTCGCGGGCGAACGGCGCGAGGAGCGCGTGCGCATGTCGAAGCGGCGCGCGACGATCGCGAAGCGCCTCGTCGAGGCGCAGCACACCGCCGCGATGCTGACGACCTTCAACGAGGTCGACATGAGCGCCGTGATGGCGCTGCGCGAGCGGCACAAGGAATCGTTCAAGACGAAGCACGGGTTCGCGCTCGGCATCGTCTCGTTCTTCGTCAAGGCGTCCATCGCCGCGCTCCGCGAGTTCCCGCGGCTGAACGCGGAGATCCGGGGCGACGAGATGGTGCTCAAGCACTACTACGACGTCGGCGTCGCCGTCGGGGCGGCCGAAGGGCTGGTCGTGCCGGTGCTGCGCGACGCCGACCGCCTGTCGTTCGCCGCCGTGGAAGGGAAGATCCGCGAGTTCGCGAAGAAGGCGGGCGACGGCACGCTCACGCTCGACGACCTGCGCGGCGGCACCTTCAGCATCACGAACGGCGGCGTGTTCGGGTCGCTGATGAGCACGCCGATCCTCAATCCACCGCAGGTCGGCATCCTCGGCCTGCACGCGATCAAGGATCGGCCCGCCGCCGTGAACGGCCAGATCGCGATCAGGCCGATGATGTATCTCGCCCTCACCTACGACCATCGCATCGTGGACGGCAGCGAAGCGGTGCGGTTCCTCGTTCGCGTCAAGGACCTCATCGAAGATCCCGCCGCGCTCGTCATCGAGGGATAGCGTGCGCCTGGCGCGATGGCCCGCATGGAGCACGGCGGCGCTCGCGGCAGGCGCCGTCGCCGCCTGCGTCAGCCAGCTTCCGGACCAGGATCTCCGGATCCGGACGACGGCACCGTCGGCGAAGCTCTCGGCGGATCTCTTGTGGAAGGAATTCCAGGACAACGCTGGAGCCGCGCGCAGTGCGTACTTCGGCAAGGCCGTCGAGGTCACCGGCACCGTCACGAAGATCGGCGACGACGTGCCCGGCCAGCGGTACGTCGTGTTCGGCCAGAGCGGCGGAGACCGCGGCGTGAGGGCGAACCTGCTCGACGAGACCGCCGGCGCGATCCTGACGAGCCTGCCCGAACACCGCCGGCTGACGCTTCGCTGCTATTGCGAAGGTCTCGAGGGTGACGTCGTCTTGAAGAGCTGTGTCAAACCCTGAAGCATCGGGGCATCGGACATCGGACATCGGACATCGGGATATCGGGATATCGGATATCGCATCGGATCGTCGAGGCATCGGCGAGCGTGCGATCGCTGCCCGATAATCCGATCCGAGGCCTCCCGATGTGCCGACGCCTCGATGAACCGATGATCCGATCCGACGTCCCGATGCGCCGACGCCTCGATGATCCGATGATCCGATCCGATGTCCCGATGCCCCGACGCCCCGATGAACCGGTGATCCGATCCGATGTCCCGATGCGCCGATGATCCGAAAATCCGATAATCCGATGATATGGCTGTCCACTCCACGATGATCGACCTCGGCACGAAGGCGCCGGCGTTCGCGCTGCCGGACGTCGTGACCGGCGAGACCGTCTCGCTCGACACGTTTGCCGACGCGAAGGCGCTGCTCGTCATGTTCATCTGCCGGCACTGCCCCTTCGTGAAGCACGTGCAGGACGAGCTGGCGCGTCTCGGGCGCGACTACCAGCCGCGCGGCCTCGGCATCGTCGCGATCAGCGCCAACGACGCCGAGACGCACCCGGGCGACCGCCCCGAGAGCCTCGCCGAGATGGCGAGCGCAGTCGGGTTCACGTTTCCACTGTGCTACGACGAACGCCAGGACGTGGCGCGCGCGTACTCGGCGGCCTGCACGCCTGACTTCTTCCTGTTCGACGTGGATCGCCGGCTGGTGTACCGCGGTCAGCTCGACGACAGCCGGCCGGGCAGCGGCAAGCCGGTGACCGGCCGCGACCTGCGGGCGGCGATCGACGCCGTGCTCACCGGTCGCCCCGTGCCCGCCGATCAGCGGCCGAGCGTCGGCTGCGGGATCAAGTGGAAGGCGGCGCGCTGACGATGCCCGCCGATCGATGAGCCGATGTCCATCACGCGACTGAATCACTTCGAAGCCAAGCCGGGCCGCGGTGGAGACTTGCGCCGGTTTCTCGAGCAGGTGATCGACGTGATCCGGCTGGCCGACGGCTGCCGATCGTGCGAGCTGCTCGAGTCGACCGACGTGCCGGAGAAGCTGGCGATCGTCGAAGTCTGGGACAACGTCGCCTCGCATCGCGCCGCCGCGAACCGCATCACGCCGGCACAGCTTCAGGAGGCGATGGCGCTGATGGCCGGTCCGCCATCCGGCGCCTACTACGTCGTCGTGAAGAGCTGAAGGATGCCCCGATGCCATGACCCGATAGCCCGATGCCCCGATGTCCCGATGCGATGACCCGATATCCCGATGCCCCGATGATCCGATGTCTCTGACCGCCACGGTTCACCAGTTCGACATCGACCTCGCTGACCACGACCGCGGTGTGTACGAGACGTTGAACCTGCGCGTGGCGCGCCATCCGTCGGAGTCGGAGGACTTTCTCGTCGCGCGCGTGCTCGCCTTCGCGCTCGAGTACGAGGAAGGCATCGAGTTCTCGAAAGGCGGCATCTCGAGCCCCGAGGAGCCGGCAATCGCCGTGCGCGATCTGACCGGCGCCTGCCGCCGCTGGATCGAGATCGGCACGCCCGAGCCGGAGCGGCTGCACCGGGCGGCGAAGGCCGCGTCGAGCGTCGCCGTGTACGTGCATCGCGATCCCGCGAAATGGCTCGATCGTGTCGCGGGCGAGCGGATCCATCGCGTCGAGGCGATGCGCCTGTGGGCCCTCGACCGCCCGCTGATCGCCGGGCTCGCCGCGCGTCTCGATCGGCGCGTCCAGTTCGCCCTGGCGATCTCGGACCGCGAGCTGATCGTCTCGTTGCGCGACGACACGCTCTGCGGCGCGGTGAGGCCGTTGTCGCTCAGCCGATCGTAGGACGGCCGTGGACTGTCGCTCGTCCAGCCCGTGCCGGCGCGCGATGGTCACGTGCTCGTCGAGCCGCCATCTCACCTTGAGATCGGCGGTGGGCGACGCTACCATCTGACGCCCACAGAGTGCGTTTCGAGACTCCCGCGGCGGGAAGGGCGCCGGATGGGGCCGTCCCGCGTGGCGCGCAGGCGACGCCCGTGATCATGCGCGTCGTGCAACGCACCACGTGCGGCTGTCCGGCGACAGGATCCGCGCGTGCCGAGTTTCGAAACACACTCACAGGGACGTCGGTGCGATCTGCGACCCGAGTACGCCATCGATCGTGAGGGTGCATGAGAACAGCAGTGATCGCGGCATTGGTGCTGTCCGCCGCCGGCGCCGCGCGCCAGCCGGCGCCGAGCGTTCTGTTCTTCGACGACTTCGCCGGCAGCGCGCTCGATCGGTCGAAGTGGAACGTCATCGTCAGCGGCCGGACGGTCAACAACGAGCAGCAGGCCTACGTGGACTCGCCGGAGACGGTCAATCTCGTCCGGGACGCGTCGGCCGAGGGCGCCGAGAACGGCGCGCTCGAGATTCGGCCTCGCTATCGCGCGGGGTTCGAGACGGCCGACGGCCGCTCGTTCGACTTCACGTCGGGCCGTCTCGAGTCGCGGGGCAAGTTCGATTTCACGTACGGCACCGCCGCGGCACGCATCAAGATGACGGCCGGCGCGGGCCTGTGGCCGGCGTTCTGGCTGCTCGGCAACGACGGGTGGCCGGCGACCGGCGAGATCGACGTCATGGAGAACGTCGGCGACCCGCTGTGGACGAGTGTCGCGCTCCACGGCGCCGGCTACTCGGGCAACACGCCGCTCGTCGCCCGCCACGAGTTCGCGGCCGGGAGCGACATCACGAGCTGGCACGTGTACTCCGTGGACTGGTCACCCGATCTCATCGTCTTCAAGGTGGACGACGTCGAGGTCTACCGTGCGACGAAGGCGACGGTCGAGCGCCATGGCGCGTGGGCGTACGACACGCTGAAGTTCGTCATCCTCAACTTCGCGCTGGGTGGCGCCTACCCGCAGGGGGTGAACAAGGTGAATGCGCCGTACCCGGGGCTGAGCGCGGAGACCGTCGATCTGATCAAGGCCGATCGCGCGAGGTTCCTCGTGGACTGGGTGCGCGTCACGCGCCGCTGAGGCCCGCGCACCCGATGTTCACGCTCGATCGGATCGTGCCGTGGGGCCGGTCCTTCGACGAGTACCGGCGGATGTTCGCGCTGACCGGCGCCGATCTGCGTTCGACGATGATCGGCTGCGGCGACGGCCCGGCGAGCTTCAACGCCGAGGCGACCCGTCGCGGGTCACGGGTCGTGTCGTGCGATCCGATCTACCAGTACGACGCCGGGCAAATCAGGGCACGCATCGACACGACGTACGGCCGGATTCTGGACGAGACCCGGCGCAACGCGGACGAGTTCGTGTGGGATGACATCCGGTCTCCCGAGGAGCTCGGCCGGGTTCGGCTGGCGGCCATGAACGAGTTCCTTGCGGACTTCGGCGGCGCCGGCAGGGCCGCAGGCCGGTACGTCGCGGCGGCGCTGCCGCATCTGCCGTTCGCCGATGCCTCGTTCGACCTCGTGCTCTCGTCGCACCTGCTGTTTCTCTACACCGAGCAGCTCGGCGCGGCCTTCCACGACGCGGCGATCCGCGAGATGTGCCGGGTGGCGGCCGAGTGCCGCGTCTTCCCGCTGCTGGCGCTGGGCGGCCGCCCGTCGCCGTTCGTCGATCCGGCGGTCCGCGCGCTGACCGCCGCCGGCCTGGCGGTTTCGATGGAGGACGTACCGTACGAGTTCCAGCGCGGCGGGAACAAGATGATGCGCATCCGCAGGTGACCCGTCGTGCGTTCCGGCATCGATGGCCGAACCGCTGCGCTCACGCTCGTCGTGCTCGTCGCTTTCGCGTCGAACTCGCTGCTCACGCGCGGCGCGCTCGGCGCGCACGAGATCGACGCCGCGGCCTTCACCGCGGTTCGACTGATCGCGGGCGCCGCCGCGCTCGCGTTGATCGCACGCGTCCAGAGCGGGACGTGGGCGCCGTTGCGCGGTGCCGAAGTCGTCGGGCCGGCCGCGCTCTTCGCCTACGCCGTGCCGTTCTCGTTCGCCTATCTCCGCATCGGCGCCGCGGTGGGCGCGCTCGTCCTGTTCGGCGCCGTGCAGCTCACGATGATCGGCTACGGCCTCGCGCGCGGTGAACGGCCGGCCGTGCCGGCCTGGATCGGCGTCGTGCTCGCCGTGGGCGGCCTGGGGATGCTGACGTTGTCGCCGGCTACGCGTCCGGATCCGACAGGACTGCTGCTGATGGCGATGGCGGGCGCCGCATGGGGCGTCTACTCGCTGGCCGGCAGAGGCCAGCTCGATCCGATCGCCTCGAACGCACGCAGCTTCTTCTGGAGCGGCCTGGCGGCGCTCCCGCTGGCGCTTGCGCCGGCGTCGAGATCCACGGCGACCGCTCGAGGTTTCGGCCTGGCCCTGATCTCGGGCGCGCTCACCTCGGGCGTCGGCTACGCGCTCTGGTATCGCGTGTTGCCGCGGCTCTCCGTGACGCAGGCCTCCGTCGCGCAGTTGAGCGTGCCGATCATCGCCGCGCTCGGTGCGGTCGTGTTGCTCGGCGAAGCCATCACACCGCGCCTGGTGATCTCCGGCGTCGCCGTGCTCGCCGGCGTCGGGCTCGTGCTCTCCGCTCGGACGCGCCGCACGGCCTAGCGGCCCCAGCACGCTCGGTCACTGCCGCCTGCCGGTCGGCGCATCTCGGCTCTCGGCGTTCTGCGTCGCTCACATGCGGCCGGCATTCCGTCTCGCGCCTGCGATTCGGGCGCCGCGCGTCGGCGAGCGGTACTGGCCGAGCGTGGACGGAGCACCAGGCTGTACTATCGTTGTCTCGTGGCATCGACGTACTCCGCCAAAGACATCACCGTTCTCGAAGGGCTCGAGCCCGTCCGGCGCCGGCCGGGCATGTACATCGGCGGCGTCGGCGCCACCGGCCTCCATCATCTCGTCTGGGAGATCCTCGACAACGCCGTCGACGAGGCGATGAACGGCTACGCCTCGAACATCGCCGTGCTCCTGCACGAGGACGGCACGTCGATCACGATTCAAGACGATGGGCGCGGGATTCCGGTGGATCGGCATCCGCAAACGAAGACGAGCGCGCTCGAGGTGATCTTCACGACGCTCCACGCCGGCGGCAAGTTCGAGGGCCAGAACTACAAGACGGCCGGCGGGCTGCACGGCGTCGGCGCGTCGGTGGTCAACGCGCTGTCGCGCGAGCTCGTCGCGACCGTTCGGCGCGACGGCGCCACGTGGGAGCAGCGTTACAAGCAGGGTGTGCCGGCTGGCGGCGTGAAGAAGGTCGGCGCCGCGCGCGGTACCGGCACCACCGTCTTCTTCCGGCCCGACCCGACGATCTTTCCGAAGACGCACTTCGACGCCGCCACCATCCGCGAACGCCTCGAGATCGCGAGCTACCTGCACAAAGGGCTGCGGATCACCTTCGAGAACGAAGCGGCCGAGCCCGGGCAGCCGCCGCGCGAGGTCTTCCAGCACGACGAGGGGCTGGCCGACTACCTGAAGAAGATCCTGGCCGAACGCAAGGCCGCACCGGTCCACGATCAGCCGTTCGCGGTCGCGCGCGAGCACGACGAGACCGGCGTGAAGCTCGATCTGGTCGCGCAATGGACCGAGTCCACCGACGAGCACCTGCGCAGCTACGTCAACGGCATCCCCACCGCGTCGGGTGGGACGCACGAGAACGGATTGCGCGCGGGCATCGGGAAGGCGGTCCGCAACTTCATCGACACGCACGGTCTCTCGCCCAAAGGCGTGACGCTCACGGCCGACGACATCCGCGAGGGCATGGTCGGCGTGCTCAGCATCTTCATCGAGGAGCCGCAGTTCCAGGGGCAGACGAAGGATCGGCTCAACAACCCCGAGGTGACGACGGTCGTCGACTCGATGGTCCGCCCGGGGCTCGAGCACTGGCTCAACCACAACATCTCGGTCGCGCAGGCCATCGTCGCGCGCATCATCCTGGCGGCTCGCGCGCGCGAAGCCAGCCGCGCGGCGCAGGCCGAGGTCACGCGCAAGAGCGCGACGTCGTCGCGCCTGACGCTGCCCGGCAAGCTCAGCGACTGCACCTCGTCCGGCCGCGACGACAGCGAGCTGTTCATCGTCGAGGGCGACTCGGCGGGCGGATCGGCGAAGCAGGGGCGCGATCGCACGAAGCAGGCGGTGCTGCCGCTGCGCGGCAAGGTGCTGAACGCCGAGAGCGCGTCGCTCGCGAAGGTCCTCGAGAACAAGGAGCTGGCCGATCTCGTGACCGCGATGGGGTGCGGCATCGGCAAGAGCTTCGACATGTCGAAGGTGCGCTACGGCCGCATCATCATCCTCGCGGACGCGGATTCCGACGGCCACCACATCGCGACGCTGCTCCTGACGTTCATCTACCGCCACATGCCGGCGCTGCTCGCCGCCGGCAAGGTGTTCCTCGCCCAGCCGCCGCTGTACCGGATCGACGTCGGCAAGGAGACGTTCTGGGCGCTCGACGAGAAACACAAGGACGCGATCCTCGCGCGGGCGTCCGGCCGCGCGAAGCCCGAGATCACCCGGTTCAAGGGGCTCGGCGAGATGATGCCCAAGGTGCTGTGGGAGACGACGCTGAACCCGCGCACGCGGCGGCTGCTGCGCGTGGAGGTCGTGGATCAGATCGCGACGGATCGGATCATCAACGAGCTGATGGGCAAGGATCCGTCCGCGCGCTTCCGGTTCATCATGGAACGCGCCGAGGAAGCCGAAGCGCTGGACGTGTAGGGCACGTCGGACGCGCACGCCCGAGACGTGTCGAGAGCCCCGACGGCCTGATTCTACGGGGCCAATCGACGTCGTCGAGAACGTTGCGAGGCCAGGAGATGGAGCGGGCGGTGCGAGGCCCGCACAGCCCGGGCAGAGCGGAAGTCCGGCACCAGAGGCTGCCAGGCTGGCGGCGTCCGCGAACGAAGATCCAGAGCGTGTTTCAGAACTCGGCGCGCGCGGGGTGTCGCCGGACAGCCCCACGTGGTGCGCGGCACGACGCGCGTGATCACGGGCGTCGCCTGCGCGCCACGCGGCGCGACCCCGGTCCGGCGCCACCCCGCCGCGGGAGTTCTGAAACGCGCCCTCAGAAGCCGGCGACGAGAACGAGCGTGGCGAGCGTGCTGACGCCGACGATCGACCACCCGAGCGCCTTCAGCCGGGATGGCGGCGGCCGGCGGAACGTGATCGCGAGGGCGAAGACGATCGCAGGCGTCACGGCGCCGAGCATGATCGACGCGGGCCGGTGCGTGCTGCTGGTCCACCAGAGCCCCGCCACGGCCGCGGCAGAGACCCACCAGATGGCGATGCACGTGGCGCGGACGGCATCCGGGTTCCCGCCGCCGCGCACCCCGAGGATCACCGTGCGGACCGCGAGCACTGCGGCGGTGAAGACCACCGAGAAGACCAGGCCGATCGCAACCGCCGTCGAGACGGCCGCCCCGGCGCCGAGCGCGGCCGGGATGGCGGCGAGCGAGAACGTGATCGCCACCGCGAGCTCGCCGGCGGCGCTCTTCTCGCGATTGACCGCGACGAGCAGCGCCACGACGAGCGCGGGAATCGCCGGGACGGCAAATGCCCAGCGCGCGGCCGCCGGCGCGGTGAGCACGGCCGCGGCGGCCGCCGCGAGCGCGACCGCGCCGGTGATCGCCGCGGCGACCGCCGCCTGTGGGCCCCGCTCGCGCCGCGCGCGCGCGCCGCGATGACCGAGCAGCACGAGCGCCGGCTCGTGCGCCACGAAGGCCATCGCCACCGCCAGCATCCAGGCGAGCGTCGCCACGCTCGCGCCGCTGACGAGGAGCGCCGTGACGAGCGGGAACGCCATCTGGCCGTAGGCGCCGTGCTCCTTCGGCAGGAACGTCATGACTCTGACAAGCCTACACGGCCCACGGCCGGCCTGTATGACGGTCATCATGCCGCGGCCGCGACGCGGCCGCGCGCCCGCCGCGCGGGGCGCGTGCTCGACTACAGTGTGCGGGCGTGACGGATCGATCGCCGTTCCCGGACGTGCTCGCGCGACTCCCGCGGGCCGGCGCCGCGCTGTTGCGGCGGCTCGCTGAAGACGTGCACGTCGGGCTGGCGCGTGCGTGGCCGCATACCGCTGATGTCGCCGGCGTTCCGGCGGCTGCCGGCGCGAGCGATGCCGCGTTGGACCGCATGCGGCGGGAGGCGGATGCGGCGCTGCGCGATCTCGTGCTGCCGTTCTGGGCGGCGCACGGATGTGACGAGGCGCATGGCGGCTTCGTGCTGGCCGTCGACGCGGACGGCCGGACGACAGGCGCGATCGACAAGCACCTCGTGCCGCAGGCGCGTATGGTCTGGACGTTTGCCGCTGCGCACCGGCACGGCATCGACCGCGACGGCCGATACGCGGACCTCGCGCGGCGCGGCGCCCGCTTCCTCGTCGATCGGATGTGGGACGCGCGGCACGGCGGGTTCGTCACGGCGGTCGCGCGCGACGGCGCCGCGCTCCATCCCGACAAGCGGACGTACGGCCAGGCGTTCGCGATCTACGCGCTCGCGGAACTGGCGCTGGCCACGGGCGACGCGTGGGCGCGCGGGTGGGCCGAGCGCGCGGTCGACGTGCTCGTCGAGCGCGCCGAGGACGGCGCGCTCGGCTTCTTCGAGCGGTTCGATCGCGAGTGGCGGCCGATCGCGGGGCCCGCCGGTCAGGGGAAGACCGTCAACGTGCACCTGCACCTCGTGGAGGCGCTGACGCCGCTCGTTGCGCTGACGCGCAGCCCGGCGCACGCGGCGCGGCTGCGCGCCCTCGTCGCGCTCGTGCTCGAACGTGGCGTCGACGCGCGGTGGCGTTGCACGATCGACGACCTCCTGACGCGCGATTGGACGTGGCGTCCCGGTTGGCGCCGTCCCGTCGTCGTGAGCTACGGGCACGCCGCCGAGCTGGCGTGGCTCGCGAGGCTGGCGATCGACGTGCTGGGCGATCCGGCAGAAGACATCCGCGGCATCGTGCTCGGTCTCGTCGATCACGCGCTCCGCTACGGCTTCGACCCCGTCGGCGGCGGCATCGCGACGTTCGGTCCGCCGATCGGTGCCGCGCGCCGCGCGTGGTACCTGCCGCGATCGTCTCGCGCGAAGCGCTGGTGGGAGCAGGCCGAGATGCTCGTCGCCCTGCTGATGGCCGACGAGTGGACGGGCGACCCGCGCTATCGGGTGCCGCTCCTCCGGCAGTTCGCCTGGGTGCGGCCAGCCGGGCCGCGGTTCGATCCGCGCACGTGGGGCAGCCATGACTGGGGTGATCCGTACCACGGCGTTCGCGCGCTCATCGAGGTGTCGCGGCGGCTCGCCCCGGCTATGCTGTCTGCGTGACGACGGACGAGCTGCGCGAGGAGGTCGCGAAGATCCGCTGGTGGCATTCGATCGATCTCGGCAACGGGATCGTCACGCCCGGACGCACGAACCTGCCCGACAAGGTCGACTACATCGGCCTGCCCGCGGATCTCACCGGCCGCACGGTGCTCGACATCGGCGCCTGGGACGGCCTGCTGTCGTTCGAAGCCGAGCGCCGCGGCGCCCGCCGGGTGATGGCCGTGGACTCGTTCTGCTGGAACGGCCCCGGCTGGGGGACGAAAGCCGGGTTCGAGTTGGCGCGGCGCGCGCTCGGCTCGCGCGTGGAGGATCGCGAGATGGACGTCGTCGATCTCTCACGAGAGACGGTGGGCGTGTTCGACCTCGTGCTCTTCCTCGGCGTGCTCTACCACGTCGTCGATCCGCTCCGCGCGCTGCAGAGCATCTACAGCGTGACCGGCGAGCAGCTCATCCTCGAGACGCACACCGATCTCGCCGACTGTCCGTATCCGGCGATGCGCTTCTACCCGAACGGTGAGCTCTCTGGCGATCGGACGAGCTTCTGGGGCCCGAACGCGGCCGCCGTGGAGGCGATGCTCCGCTGGGTCGGGTTCCGTCGCGTCGAGCGCGTGGCCGTCCGCCAGGTCGCCCCACGGCCGCTGATCGGCCGCCAGCTCCTCAATCCACGCCGCTGGCTCCACCGCCTCCGGCGGATCGAGCCGACGATGGTGGTCTTCCATGCGTGGCGGTAGCCCGATGCGCTCCTCCGTGATGCGCACGTTGGCGGTCGCCGGCCTGGCCGGAGTGCTCGTCGTCGCGAGCGTGCTGGCGGCGCCGCAGTTGCCCGTGCAGCGGCCGCCGGTGATCGGTCGGAGCGCCGGGATTTCGACCGGTCATCCGCTCACCACGGCGGCGGCGCACGGGATTCTCGTCCAGGGCGGCAATGCCTTCGATGCCGGCGTCGCCGCCATGCTCGTCGGCGGCGTCGTCGAACAGGATCTCTACAGCCTCGGCGGCGAGGGCCACGCGCTCGTGTATCCCCAGCGCGAGAAGAAGGTCAGTTCGGTCAACGGGCAGGGCTGGGCGCCCGCGTTCGCGACGATCGACTGGTTCACGTCGCGCCACAAGAACTTCGTCGGAATCGGCCTGGATCCGGCCGTCGTGCCGGGCGTGCTGCACGCCGCGCTCACGATCCTCGAGCGCTGGGGCACGATGAGCTTCGCGCAGGTGTCCGCGCGCGCGATCGACTACGCGGCGAACGGCTTCCCGCTCCGGCCGCTCACGACCACGGCGATCGACAAGAACCGCGCGTTCATCGACAAGTGGCCCGACAACCGGCGCATGTGGCTCAGGCCCGACGGAGCGAGCTACCAGGCCGGCGAGACGATCGCGCTGCCCGACCTCGCGGCGACGCTCCGCCGGATGGTCGAGGCCGAGCGCGGCGCGGCGTCGCGCGGGCGCGCCGCCGGCATCGTCGCCGCGCGCGATCGGTTCTACAAGGGAGACATCGCCGCCGAGATGGTGGCGTTCCTGAGGGCGCAGGGCTACCCATGGGAGCTCAGCGACTTCGCCGAGTACTCGGCGCGCGTGGAAGCGCCCGCCACGACGCGCTATCGCGGCTACGACGTCTACACCCAGGGGTTCAACAGCCAGGGCCCGTCGCTGCTCGAGGCGCTGAACATCCTCGAGACGATGGACGTGCGGTCGATGAAGCGCAACAGCGCGCCGTACCTCCACGCGCTCGTCGAGGCGCTGAAGCTCGCGTACGCCGACCGCGATACCTACTACGGCGATCCGGCCTTCGTGAACACGCCGGCCGAAGGGCTGCTCTCGAAGGCGTACGCGCGCGAGCGGGCGGCGCGGATCGATCCGAAGGCGGCGTCGCGCGCGTTCGTCGCCGGCGACCCGTTGCCCTTCGACTCGAAGATCAAGAGCTGGACGTACTTCAAGGCGAACATCGCCGACGGGTACCAGCCGGGTCCGCTGCCGCCCGATGCCGAGCCGCTGCGCGGCATCCTCCGCGACACGACGCACATCGCCATCGTGGACAAGGACGGCAACGTGTTCGACAGCACGCCGAGCGGCGCGTGGATTCCGACGGCCGTCGTCCTCGGCCGGACCGGCATCCTCATGAGCGTGCGCGGCGAGTCGTTCTGGCTCGATCCGACGCACGCCGCGCAGGTGCGGCCGCACGCGCGGCCGCGCTACACGCTCAGCCCGGCGATCGTGCTGCGCGCCGGCGAGCCGTTCATGGCCTTCGGCACGCCCGGCGGCGACAACCAGGTGCAGACGATGCTGCAGGCGTTTCTCGGCGTGGTGGAGTTCTGGCCCGAGTGGTACCCGAACCTGCACGCGGCGTTCGAGTGGCCGCGATTCCAGACGCTGCACTTCTTCGGATCGTTCTATCCGCACACGGCGGGGTTCAACAAGCTGAACGTCGAGGCCGCGATGACCGGCCCGGTGATCGACGAGCTGAAGGCTCTCGGGCACGACGTCACGACGATCGCGCCGCAGAGCATCGCGAGCTGCGCGACGGCCGTGATCGTCGACCCGGCCACGAAGAACCGGATCGCCGGCGCCGATCCGCGCCGCGACTGCTACGCGATCGCGTACTGAGCCCGCGCGCGTTCCATGTCCGACTACCTGCTCGGGATGGCGCCGGCCGAGATCGAGCGGCTGCGCCGGCAGCACGAGGCCTGGCGGGACGAGACGACGCGCGTGTGGCGGGCCGCGGGATTCGGCCCGGGCCAGACGGTCGTGGACCTCGGCTGCGGCCCAGGCTTCACCAGCCTCGATCTGGCCTCGCTCGTCGGTCCGGCCGGGCGCATCGTCGCCGTGGACGCGTCGTCGGTGGCGACCGCGTGCGTGCGCGACGCCGTCGCCCGCGAGCGCCGGACGAACGTCGACGTCGTGACGCACGACGTCTGCGATCTGGATCTGTCGGCGTGGCGCGCCGACGGCGTCTTCGCGCGCTGGCTGTTCAGCTTCCTGCCGAACCCCGATGCAGTCGTGGCGCGCCTTGCGCGCGGCCTGCCGCCGGGCGCGGTCGTCGCCGTGATGGACTACTGGCACTACCTCGCGATCGAGTCCGTGCCCGCGGCCGCGGTGTTCCGGACGGTCTTTCGCGCCGTGCACGAGAGCTTCGCGCGGGCCGGCGGATCGCTCGACGTGGCCGGCGTGCTGCCCGCGGCGTTCGAGGCGGCCGGCGTGCGCGTGACGTCGATCGAGCCGATCGTGCGCACCGGCCGCCCCGGCGATCCGGTGTGGCGCTGGATCGAGGCGTTTCTCGCCCTGCACCTGCCGTCGCTCGTCGACAGCGGGATGCTCGCCGATCGCGAGGCACGAGAGTTCTGGGAGTGGTGGCGGGAGATCGCTCGCCGTCCTGGCGCGTTCGTCTTCGGCCCGCCGATGCTTGCCGTGGTCGGGAGGAAAACGGGGGACGGTCTTTGGCCGTGAGGCTTCTCGTACGAGAGCGAACGTCCCGGCGGTCGACTACACTTGACGGCACCGGTTCCTGCCACGCGCCGAGAGGTGCATCATGGCCAAGCGCTGCTCGCTCGTCATCGTCTCGATGATCGTCGGGCCCGTGTACGCCGCGGTCGGCGTCCCGGATCGCTCGGCGGTCCAGGACTCGCCGCCGGCGGTCGAGCTCGTGACCGCGCGTGCGGCGGCGTACGCCGCGCGGTACCTCGACCAGCTCTCCAGCCTGGTCCTTCAGGAGGACTACTCGCAGGAAGTGGCCGGCATCAGCCGCGTCGTCACCGTCACGCCGCAGAGCCGGCCCCAGGTCGTCACGGCGCCGGGCCGTCGTCGCGATCTGCGATCCGATACGGTCCTCGTGCGTGTCGGGCCGCCGCTGGAATGGCAGATGTTCCGCGACGTGTTCGAGGTCGACGGCCGGCCCGTGCGCGACCGGCAGGATCGGCTGGCGCGGCTCTTCCAGCAGCCGGCCGACGTCGCGCGCGCGCAGGCGCTCCGCATCGACCACGAGAGCGCGCGGTTCAACATCAGCGACGTCGGCAGGACGCTGAACGTGCCCGGCATCCCGATCCTGTTCGTCCAGGCGCCGCTGCGGCCACGCTTCACGTTCGAGGTGTCGCGTCGCGACGAGATCGGCGGCCGGAACGTGTGGGTGTTGAGGTACCGGGAGACCGAGCGGCCCACGCTGTTCCAGCACAATTCGACGCAGGACAACCCGAGCGGCGGGCGAATCTGGATCGACGTCGATACCGGCGTCGTCCTGCGAACCGAGCACGTGCTGACGCCGCCGAGGCTCAGGGTCTCGATCACGACGCAGTTCCGCTTCGACGATCGCTCCGGGATCGCGCTCCCGGTCGAGATGCACGAGCAGATCTCGGGCTCGACGGCGTCCATCCGCAGCCTCGACGGCGTCGCCCGCTACAGCAACGTCCGGCGCTTCGAGGTGCGGACGGACGAAGCGCTGGCCGGCCAGGGGAAGTGACGCCGGTCGGCGTCGCCGTACCGGCGCAGCACCGCGCGGCGTTCGAGTCGCCGCTCCTTCACGCCGGGACCACGTGGCGATCCGAGCGGCGGCAGGACGAGTGGGTCGACGCGCCAGCGACCGATGCCGCCGCGACAGCTATAGTGCTCGCGTGCCCGTCCACCTCAGCGCCGGCCTCGTCGTCGTCCGCGACTGGCGGGACGACGATGCGGAACCCATGACACGGCAGGCGGCCGATCGGCGCGTCTGGCTCGGGTTGCGCGATCGATTTCCGCACCCCTACACGGTCGACCACGCGCGGCAGTTCATCGCCTCGGCGTCGGCGGCTTCCCCGGCCACCGACTTCGCGATCGAGGTCGACGGCCACGTCGCTGGCGGCATCGGCTACCAGGTGCGCGAAGACGTCGAGCGCATCGGTGCCGAAGTCGGCTACTGGCTCGGCGTCGAGTTCTGGGGGCGCGGTGCGGCGACGACGGCCCTCCGGCTGCTCACCGCGTTCGTGTTCGATCGACATCCGGCGCTTCGCCGGTTGTACGGGTTGCCTTTCGGCTGGAACGTCGCGTCGGCCCGCGTGCTGGCCAAGGCGGGATACCGTCACGAGGCGACGCTGCGGCAGGCCGTCATCAAGGACGGCTGCGTCTACGATCAGCTCGTGTTCGCGATCCTGCGCGACGAGCTTTCCAGCGACTCCGCGCCGTAGGCTGTCGCGCTCGCGATCGTTTGCGGCGGCGCCGGCCTCCGCACGCCGCCGGCCAGTTCACTCTCTAGTCAACCCGCCGCGCGGTGCGCTTCAGTCCTTGAAGATCCCTTTGAGGCCGGTGCCGAGCCCTCGGAGCAACTCGCCGATCGCGCGGGTGGCGGTTTCGCCGAACGTGCCGTCGTGCTCGGGGCAGACCGCCGAGGGGATGTCGTCGCCAGGCTTGAAGTACTCGGTGTAGACGGGGCACGACTCGACCGGCCGGAGCCCGGTGACGCGGCAGAGGGCGACGGCGCGCAGGCCCGGCGGCACCGGGAAGCTTCGCGGCGGGATCACGCGCGCCGCCTGTTTCATGAAGTCCGCCCAGATCGGCAGCGCGACGCGCGCGCCGTACGCGTTCGCTCCGATCGGCGCCGGCTGGTCGTACCCCACCCAGACGCCGACGACGAGCGCGGACGAGAAGCCGACGAACCAGGCGTCGACGTACCGATCGGTCGTGCCGGTCTTGCCGCCGACGGGGCCGGCCACGCCGAAGGCTCGCGCCGGCGCGCCGGTGCCCGCGTCCACCACGCCGCGCAGGAGCGCGATCATCTGGAATGCGACCTCGGGGCTGAGCACGCGCTCGGTCTCAATCGGATCCGCATAGAGCGGCGTGCCGTCGGCGTCGAGCACGGAGAGCAGGCCACGCGGGCGCGCCGCCTGCCCGTAGCCGGGAAAGACGGTGTAGGCGGCCGTCAGATCGAGCGGCGTCACCTCGCCGCTGCCGAGCGCGAGGGATGGCACTGCGGGCAGATCGCTCAGCCCGGCACCTTCGGCGATGCGGAGCACGTTGCGGACGCCCACCCGCTGCTGGAGCACGACGGCCGCCGCGTTGTTCGACTGCGCGAGCGCGCGTCGCAGCGTCACGTCGGGCAGCGGTTCGTCGGTTCCGCCGTCGACGTGGACGACCGACGTCGGCCGCCAGTCGGGATCTTCCGGGCTCGTCACGTTGTCGAGCCCGGTGAGCAGCGAGACGGGCGAGAAGCCGCGCGACAGCGCGGCGGCGAACACGAACGGCTTGAACGCGGAGCCCGGTTGGCGGCGCGCGCGGACGGCGCGGTTGAACGTGCTGCGCGTGTAGTCCGCGCCGCCGACCATCGCGAGGATGTTGCCCGTCGCCGGATCCATCGCGACGAGCGCCGCCTGAAGCGCCGGGCGCCGCAGCCGCCGGATGCCGTCGCCGACGGCGCGCTCGGCCGCCTCCTGCAGTGCCGGCACGAACGAGGTGTTCACGCGCCAGTCCGGCGGGTGGTCGCCGCCGAACTGGTTGCGGAACTGCTGGCGCAGGTAGTCCTTGGCCCACGCCGCGCGCGGATCGGTCGGCCCGCGGTAGGGCGCGATCTTCGGCCGGACGCGGCTGGCGGCGTCCGCCTCCTGCGGCGTGACGTAGCCGAGCGCGCGCATCTGCGCCAGCACGAGCCGGCTGCGCTCGAGCGCCAACTCGTAGTTGTTCCATGGCGAGAGCGCGGACGGCGCGCGGATCAGCCCCGCGATGAACGCGGCCTCGGCGAGCGTGACGCGCGTCGCCGGCTTGCCGAAGAGCAGCTCGGACATCGCTTCGACGCCGTACACGCCGCCGCTGAGGTAGACGCGGTTGAGGTACAGCTCGAGGATGTCCTTCTTGCTCAGCCGCAGCTCGAGCAGCACCGCGAGGCCAATCTCCCTCAGCTTGCGACCGAACGTGCGCGTGTTCGACAGGAACAGCGTGCGCGCCAACTGCATCGTCAACGTGCTGCCGCCCTCGGCGCGCGTGCCGGAGCGCAGGTCGCGGACCGCCGCGCGCGTGAGGCCGATCGGGTCGACGCCAGGGTGCAGGTAGAACCGCCGGTCTTCGATGGCGACGACCGCCTGCTGGAGCACGGGCGCGATCGCGTCGAGCGTCACGTCGTGCCGGCGCTCGTCGAGCCGGAACCACGGCCGGCCGTCGGCGCCGTAGAACACCGTGTCGCCGACGCCGCGCGCCAGGCGGTTGACGGCCACCGAGTAGCGCGCCAGCCACCAACCGGCGCCGATGGCGAGCGCGATCGCGGCGGCGACCGCCGCGATCGCCATCCAGCGGTAGCGCGACGAGGACCAGGACGACCAGCGCAGCAGACGCGGCCAGCGAGGCCGGTAGGAGATGACGAGTCGCACGGCAGGGCCCGAGCGCCTGCTGTGCAAATCCGGCACCGTCGGCCGTGGACGCGCCGCCTCGTCCCGTGTCCGTCCGAGAGGGCAAACTCGGCAGCCGGCCGCCCAGCCTCTCTGTTATCTTGGCGGGCGCGCGTGAAGGTCTTCGTCTACCTCTGGGCCCCCGTCGCCAACCTCCTCTGGTACGTCGAGACCGTCGTCATGGGCACGATCTCGCTCGCGCTGTGGCCGTTCGACCGTACGGGGGAGCTGCAGCACGGATGCGCGCGATGGTGGTGCCGGATGGTCGCGCTCACGATCGGCGCAGGGATCCGGGTGCACGGCGCCGAGCGCGTCGCGGCGGGCCGGAGCTACGTCTACATGGCCAACCACGCGAGCCTCATCGACACGCCCGCGCTCTTCGCCTACCTGCCGCACCAGTTCAAGATCATGGCGAAGAAGGAGCTGTTCTACGTGCCGTTCATGGGGTGGCACCTGTGGACGTCGGGCAACTTCCCGGTCGATCGCGGCGACGCGCGGCGGACGGCGAAGAGCCTCCGCCGGGTGATCGAGGGCCTGAAGGCCGGCACGTCGCTCGCCGTCTTTCCGGAAGGCACGCGCACACCGGATGGCCGGCTCCAGGAGTTCAAGCCCGGCACGTTCAAGATCGCCATGAAGGCCGGCGTGCCGATCGTGCCGGTGACGATCCGGGGCACGTTCGCGCTCTTGCCGAAGACGACGCTCGCGCCGCGGCCGGGACGCGTGGACGTGTTCATCGGCGAGCCGATCGACACGCGCGAGTACGACGAGAAGCGGCTGCCCGCGCTGATCGAGCGGACGAAGCAGGCGATCCAGGCGAATCTCTGAGGTCACCCGGCGGTGATCCGGAACTCGCGGTAGTTCTCGTACGTCGCCACGCCGGACACGCGCCGGGCCGCGGCTTCAGGGCCGGTCGACAGCAGTTCCCGCATCTCGTGCGGCACGGCGACACCGAAGCGCGCGTCGTGCCGGAAGACCGTGGTGAACGTCGCCTTGAGCGGAAACGGCGAGACCACGTGCTCGGCACGCTGGACCTCGCCCGTCGAGGCGTCGATCCAGAAGCGGCCGGAGCTCGGGTTGTCGAGCGTGCGGTTGTGGCGGAACAGCGACGGCCGTCCGTGCTCGGTGAACGCCACGATCCAGACGTTGTCCTCGCGCCGTTGCAGGGTGAGCTGGACCCTGCTCCTGACGGCGTCCCTCAGGAACACGAACGGGAGGGCCGGCTCGTTCAGCACGCGGCCCACGTTGCTGATGTTGTAGCGCGCGCTCTCCTCGGCAATCCGCTCCGCGGCACGGACGGCGCTCTCGGCCGGCTGCTGGAGCAGCGTGACGAGCCTCGCGTTGCGATCCTTGACCCCGAGCCCGTCCACCTCGAAGACGTTTCGATAGAACCGCCACTCGAACGGCGGACCGACGCGGAGGACGATGCACTCCGAACGGAGCACGCGCTGCTGCTCGCCCGTCGGCCGGCTCGGCGCGGAAGCCCGCCCGGGAGGCATCGGAGACATGACGCGAGCGACGACGATGTCCTGGACGTAGCGCTCGTCGAACGTCAGCCGGGACATGGCTTCGTAGTAGCGGTCCACGTAGGCCGCCGCCTTGGAGACGAGGTCGTCCAGTACCGGATTGGGTGGCGCTGGTGTCTGGGCGTACGTCGTCACACGCACTACCGAGGCAGCCGCGAGCCCGACGAGCGACAGGCGCCACGTCACGCTGCGACCTCGAATCGCACGCTGCGCGATTCGGCCCGAGCGCCGCTGCGGACGTCCATCGTGAGCACGTGCGGGCCGACGGCCAGCGAACTGAGGGGCAGCGTCACGTCATGCCCTCGACCTTCACCGGAGAGTCCGGCACGACCGTGAGGCGTGAGATCGCATCCCGCAGCCTCCCACGATCGGTGGTGAACCCTTCCGGCACTCCTCCGGTCGAGGCGAAGACGATCGCACCGAGGTCGTCTGCGTCGAGGCTGTCGAGTGCGGCCAGCGCGGCACTCCTCGCCTGGCCGACGTCGCCCGGAAGCGCGCGGGCCTCGGCGAGGCTGTAGTCGTCGAGCACGACGACGAGCAGGCGGGCCGCCGTGCGGTCGCTGGTCGCGAGATCCGCGGCCGCGATCTGATCGGAGCCCGGGCGCCGCTCCGATCCTCGACCGGCCGCACCGACCTCCTCGAAGGCGACGATCCTCTGCGGCTGCCCGTCGAGCAGCAGCGTGAAATCGGCGGCCGTCCACCCGCGCACCGGGCGCCGCTCTCTGTCGAGGACGCTCACATCGACGCGCACGATCTCCGTCGCGGAGCGGAACGGCGCGGCCTGTTGTTCGCGTCGCGACGCCGCCGGCGCATTCGACAGGAAGGCGACGCACAGGAACCCGAGGAACACGACGAGCCGCCCTCGCACTTGCCCTCCTGTTCTTACTCTACTCAGTGTCGGTGCAAGAGCGGCCCAGCGTGCAGAAGAAACAAGCCGCTCGCCGTCGGCCGAGCGATCCTCCAAGCCGCAAGCGCCGCGGACGACCTTCCACCCGAATCGAGCCAGGCCGAGAGGTGGCCGGGCACGTCAAGCGTCCTCCATCACCTCGTCGCGCGCCGCCAGCACGCAGTCGAGCACGTGGCGCATGAGCTTCGGGTGGATGTGCACGTTCATCGGGAAGATCTTGAGCGCGAACACGACGGCATCCGGATCGGCGGCGTCGCGGTTGTACTCGGTCACGCGGAAGCCGGTGCTGAAGCTGATGTACGGCGTGTGCAGGCCGTCGATGCGCTTGCCGGCGCGGAACCACTCCCACAGCCGATCGCCGATCGCGCGCGTGAGCTGGTTGTGGCGGATGAGCGCGTCGCGCGCCGACGGATCCGTCAGCTCGCGCTCGAACTGCGCGTTGCCGTCGACGCCGCGCGGATAGGCGCGGAACAGCGTGCACAACCCGTAGTCGTCCGGGTTGGCGCAGACGAGCGTCTCGGCGTCGAACAGCAGACGCCGGAGGTACGCCTTGGTCTCCATGATGCCGCCGAGGATCGACTGGAAGCCCTCGAGGCCGAGGTAGCGGAGCGTAGCCCAGCCGGCGAGCGATCCCGTCGCGGGGCGCGACACCTCCAGCGTGTAGTCGAGCGGGTTGTACGGCGATCGGGCCTGCAGGTAGGGCGACAGCGGACGGCTCAGCAGGGACTGGAACTCGTCGGCGTCGCGGTACACGAAGACGCTGCTGCCGTACGGCGTCCAGCCCACCTTGTGGAAGTCGACGCCGACGGCATCGGCGTGCTGGATCGTCGACGCTGCCGTGGCCACCCGGCGGATCAGCGCGAGCGCGTCGTCCGAGAAGCCGAGCGGGTTCACGTCGAAGTCGTACTGCCGGAACAGCGCCCACGACCAGCCGACGACCGCATCGCAGTAGAGCAAGGCCGGGCCGTAAGGCTCGGCGTTGGGATGGCGATCCAGCAGCGCGCGCACCTTGTCGGCCGGATCGAAGGCGTTCGCGTCGGTCGTCCCCATCGTGCAGACGACGGCGGCGATCGGCACGGCGCGGGCGGTGAGATCGCGCAGCACCTCCTCCAGGTGCGCGAGATCCATCGCGTTCGTGTCGACGTCCGTCCGGATTCGGATGACGTTGTCCATGCCGAGGCCGGTCCAGTCCGTGCTGTTCTGCATCGTGTAGTGCGCCTGCTGGGAGCAGAGCACCTTCGCGTCGGTCCGCACGCCCCGCTGCCGCGATCCGCGCAGCACGCGCGTGAGCCCGTACTTCACGGCATACGTCCAGCAGCCCGAGCCGCCATACGTGTAGATGCCGCCGGCCCGCGCCGGGTCCCACCCGAACGCGCCGGCGAGCATCGCGGCGCTCTCGAGCTCGGCGCGGTGCACGTTCCAGGCGTACTCGCCTTCGAGGATGTTCAGCGAGTACACCTGCGCGAGCATGGACGCGATGATCGCGACCGTGTTCGGCTGCGGCACGACGTTGCACATCGTGAGCGGATGGCCCCAGTTCGGGGCGCCCTGGAACAGGTTCACGACGTCGCGGACGACGTCGGCCGGATCCGCCATCGCCGCCGGGATGGCCGCGCGCTTCACGGCGTCGAAGTCGATCGACAGCGACGGGTCGCTGCCGAGGAAGGCGGGGCCGAGCGGCTCCGGCCGCAGCTCGTCGATCCGCCGCACGGCGTCGGCGATGGCGCCCGGCAGCGGGTCGGACTCCGATCGGTACGGCGCGGGGAACGCCGAGAGCATGTCCCGCCGATACCGTGCCCAGCGGGGCGCGGCGTCGAGCAGCGCCCCCGTGTCGTCCCAGTGCGATTCGAATTCGCTCACGCGTGTGCTCCGCAATGGGCGCCGTCGTCGCGGAAGCGTGCCGCGGCGCGCGCGCTGAGAGACAATATCCGAAGTGATGACGAAGGCGATTCTCTGGGACAACGACGGCGTGCTCGTCGATACGGAGCAGATCTACTACGAGGTCACGCGGGACGTGCTGGCCACGGTCGACGTCGAGCTGACGCCGCCGCTCTACCACGATCTCTTCCTCCTGCAGGGGCGCGGCGCCTGGCACCTCGCGGAAGCGCGCGGCCTGCCCGGCCACGAGGTGGAGCGGCTGCGCGACGTGCGGAACACGCGCTACGCGCAGCGGCTGCGTGACGCGCCGCTCCTCATCGACGGCGTCGCGCGCGTCCTGCAGGCCCTCCATGGCCGATTCACGATGGGCGTCGTGACGAGCTCACGCCTGGATCACTTCGAGACGATCCACGAGACCACGGGCCTGCTGCCGTACTTCGATTTCATCCTCACGGCGAGCGACGTCACGCGCGTGAAGCCCGACCCCGAGCTGTACCTGAAGGCGGTGGAGCGCAGCGGCTGCCGGCCGGAGGAGTGCCTGGCGATCGAGGACTCCGAGCGCGGTCTTCGCGCCGCCCGCCTCGCGGGCGTCCCGTGCGTCGTCGTGCCCACGGCGCTGACGAGGGGCACGACGTTCGAGGGCGCGGCGCGCGTGCTGCGCGACGCCGGCGAGCTCCTGGATCTTCTCGAGCGTGACACCGCGGGCGAGCCCGCGAGGTTGACAGCCCATCCGTCCCGGTGATTAATTCCGGACACAATCCGTCGACGCAGGCGTGAACGCGGCCCCGGTGGCCTACCGGCGGCAACGGCACGGCTACGCCCGGCGTGGAGGTTCGTCCCATGTCCTATACCCGACGTGAAATCGGCAAGATGGCGCTCGCTTCGCTGGCCGTGCCGGGCGTGCTGTCCAGGACGCTCGCGGCCCAGATCAAGGACGCCCGGTTCAACGGCGTGACGCTCGGCGCCCAGACGTACAGCTTCCGATCGATCAACAACCCGGCGACCCGGATCATCGACGCGATGAAGACGATCGGCCTGTGGGAAGCGGAGCTGATGTCTGGCGACGCGGAGAACCTGGCCGGG
Organism: Acidobacteriota bacterium; assembly: GCA_020853395.1. Taxonomy (NCBI): domain Bacteria; kingdom Pseudomonadati; phylum Acidobacteriota; species Acidobacteriota bacterium. Next base: position 170,622 of record JADYYY010000005.1, on the reverse strand, counting down.
ATGCCGGCGCTGCCGAACGTCGGCCGCGGAGGACGCGGCCAGCAGATGACGCCCGAGCAGCAGGCGCAGATCAAGGAGGCGCAGGACGCGCAGCGCAAGTGGCGCCTGTCCACGTCGCCCGCCACCTGGGCGGCGGTGAAGAAGCAGTGGAACGACGCCGGCATCGACGTCCGCTTCCTCTGCTACAACATGAACCAGAACACGGCCGACGACATGATCGAGTACGGCTTCCAGATGGCGAAGGCGCTGGGCGTCAGAGCGATCACCACCTCGACGCAGGTGAGCATGGCGAAGCGCATCGCGCCCTTCGCCGACAAGCACAACGTCCTCGTCGGCGTCCACGGGCACGCGTCGGTGGAGAACGCGAACGAGATCTCGACGGAAGCGACGTTCCTGCAGTGCTTCGAGGCGTCGAAGAACATCTGGGCGAACCTCGACATCGGCCACTACACGGCAACCGACGCCGACCCGATCGCGTTCATCCAGAAGCACCACGGCCGCATCACGAACCTGCACGTCAAGGATCGGAAGAACAAGAAGAACGGGATGGCGAACCTGCCCTTCGGTCAGGGCGACACGAACATCAAGGGCGTCCTGCAACTGCTGAAGACCCAGAAGTACGACATCCCGGCGAACATCGAGTTCGAGTACGAGGGCGATCCGCTGGTCGAGATGCCGAAGTGCCTCCAATACATGAAGGATGCGCTGGCATAGGCGGAGGCTGGCGCGCCGGAGAGCTACACGTTGTCGATGGCGTCGCTCAGTTCGGTGAGCGTGCGGATCCGCGCGACGTCCATATCGCCGTAGAGGTCGTGCTCGTCGAGGAGGATCGCGCGAAGGCCGGCGCGCCGCGCGCCGACGACGTCCACGTGGAAGAGGTCGCCGACGTGGACGGTCGTCTCGGCGCGGCTGCCGGCCCGGGCGAGCAGCCGCTGGAAGAAGCGGGGATCCGGCTTCTCGACGCCTTCGAAGAACGAGTCGCAGATCACGTCGAAGTAGGGCGTGAGGCCCAGCCGGTCGAAGCATCGGTGCAGCACGCCGTTCGCGTTCGACGCAACGACGAGCTTCGCGCCGCGGGCCTTCAGCGCCTCCAGCGCGGGCACGACATGAGCCGGCGACCGTTCCCAGATGTTGTGCGTGGCGTGGTACGCGCGCACGTCGGCCATCGCGGCGTCACGCGTCTCGCCGGCGGGAACGCCGGCCCGATCGAGCACCGTGCCGAAGAAGTCGAGCATGCGCGACGCATCGGCCGACCCGGCGTGCCGTGCGGACTCGTCCATCAGCCGTTTGGCGCCGGGCTCCATGGCGAGAAGCGCGTCGCTCTCCGCCGCGATGCCGTGTGCGCGGAGCATGTCCGCGACGCGATGCCAGTTCGGGTAGATCAGGACGCCGCCGGCATCGAGGAAGATCGTGTCGACCGGGAGCGCCGCAGGCATCCCACTATTATTTCGTTTTGGTAGGCTGTGCGTCATGCGGTGGGCGGCGGTGTTCGTCGTGTTGTTCGCGCTGATCCTCGTGCCGTTCGTCCTCTTCGAAGACCGGTTCAACGCGCTTGGCGACCGGCTCCTCCACGCGAATGTTCCGCCGGCGTACGCGGCCGGCGCCGTCGTCGGGTTCCTCACGGCCGACGTGCTGTTGCCGATTCCGTCGAGCGTGGTGTCGGCCGGCGCCGGGCTGATCCTCGGGTTCTGGCGTGGCGCGGCCGCCGTGTGGGCCGGCATGACGGCGTCGTGCCTGGTCGGCTACGCGTTCGGCGCGGGCGCGGCGGGCGCGGCGCGGCGGTTCGTGGGCGAAGGCGGGATGGCGCGCGCCGGCGCCCTGTCGGCACGCTACGGCGACTTCGCGCTGGTGTTGTGCCGCCCCATCCCGGTGCTGGCCGAAGCCAGCGTCATCGTCTCCGGCATCGTCAAACGCCCGTTCGGCCGGTTCGTCCAGCTCACGACGTGGGCGAACCTCGGGGTCGCGATGGGATACGCGGCGATCGGCGCCTGGTCGATGCGCATGGAGAGCTTCCTGCTCGCATTCCTCGGTTCGCTGCTCGTGCCGGCGATCGGCATGCTCGCCTCGAGATGGTGGTTCCGGCGCGCGTGACCTATCGCCTGCAACGTGCAGTCGTCAGGGAGCTCACCCTCACGGCTTCGCTTCGGTGTCTCGCAGATGTCGCAGCAGGAGCGCGTAGACATCGGTGGAGCGGAGGCGCGTGCTGTCGAAGAGCGAGCGTGACCTGCTCATGATGACGGGGCCGTCCGGTCCGGTGCCGCCGGGCCGACCGTGCGAGCCGCGGACGAGCGTGGCGTCGAGCGGGATCACGTCGAGCAGGCTGCGGAAGCCCATCTTTCGCTTGGCAAGTTTCCAGCCGACGGCGAGCGAGGGCAGGCGGAGCGCCGGATCGACGAACAGCTCGGCCGGGTCGTAGCCCGGCTTGCGATGGATCTCGACCGTGCGCGCGTAATCGGGTGCGCGCCGATCGTCCAGCCAGTAGTAGTAGGTGAACCAGGCGTCCGCCGATGCGATCGCGACGAGATCGCCCGCCCTCGGATGGTCGATCTGGTGGCCGCGCAGGCCGTCACGGTCGAGCACCGTCTCGACGCCCGGCGTGTCGTGGAGCAGCCGGCGCACCTCCGCGAGCCGCGAGGCATCGTTCACGTAGACGTGCGCCACCTGGTGATCCGCGACCGCGAATGCGCCGCTCGCGCCCGGGTCGAACGCGTCGCGGCCGAGCTCCTCGCGCACGGCGACGAGCCCATGCTGCCTCAGCACCCGATTGAGATGCACCGGCGTCGACACGTCCGTGATCGCGTACTCCGACAGCACGACGACGCCGACGCCGCGCGCTTCGTAGAAGCCGATCAGGTCCGACGCGACCTCGTCGATGGCCGCGAGGTCGGCGTCCACCGCGGGTGACGAGGGGCCGAGCCGCTGGAGGTTGTAGTCGAGGTGCGGCAGGTAGACCAGCGTCAGCGTCGGGCTGTAGCGCTGCTCGACAATCCGGGCCGACTCGGCGATCCAGCGCGACGAGCGGATCGACGCGCGGGGGCCCCAGAACTCGAAGAGCGGAAACGTACCGAGCGCCGCCTGCAGATCGTCGCGCAGCGCGGTGGGCCTGGTGTAGACATCCGGGATCTTGCGGCCGTCGGCCGGGTACATCGGCCGCGGCGTCACGCTGTAGTCCGCGGTCGAGTACATGTTGAACCACCAGAACAGGTTCGCGACCGTGAACGCGGGATCCTCGGCGCGCGCGCGATCCCAGATCTTCGGCGCGGCGACGAGCGGGTTCGCCTGCTTCCAGAACCTCACCTCGCAGTCCTCGCGCGAGTACCACCCGTTGCCCACGATCCCGTGGCTCGACGGGGGCAGGCCGGTCAGGTAGTCCGCCTGCGCGGTGCAGGTGACCGCCGGGAACGCCGGCTCGACGTCCGCGTGTGCCGCTTCCTGCGCCCAGCGCGACAGGCGCGGCATCCCACGCTCGATGAGCGCGCGCGTGAGCCCGACGACGTCGAGGACGGCGATCCGGTTCACGGGGAGGGCCGGGCGGAGGCGGCCGCCAGTTCGCCGCGCACCCAGTCGTATTCGCGGGCGATCGACTCCAGCAGATCGATCTTGAGCGGCGCCGGCAGCACCTCCCACGTGTAGGTCTCGATCTCGAGGTGCGAGGTCAGCGCGCGCGTGGCCGCGGCGGCGAGCACGCGCCGCACGTCGGACTGCGTGGACTGCAGGCCGTCGTACTCTCCCGTGAAGAGCGGCACGTGGAAATGGATCCGCCATTCGCCGGCGGGCGGCCGATCGAGCGCGGCGTCGAGATCGGCGTAGTGGTGATCGGTGCGATCGTGCCGGCAGATCACCTGGTGGAGGTAGGTCGAGTCGGCGAACGGCCGAAGGCGCGCGGCGACGCGCGCCGCGGCGGACACGTCGGCCGGCATCTGGAGCCGCAGCGCCGAGCTGAGCTGCACGCGGCCGATCCTGATGCCGGCGGCGAGCAGCCGGTCGAGCGCCTCGATCGGATCCTCGTGCGCGACCGAGAAGTGGCAGCAGTCGAAACAGAGACGGACGTGATCGAGCACCGCACGCGCGACGTCCGCATCCGGCATGCCCAGCCTGGGCGAGAGCGTCGCGCAGGCGGCGGGGACCAGGCGGCGCTCGAAGAAGTCGAGCGTCTCGGCGGTGTTCTCGAGCACGCAATCGGGCTCGGGCTCGATGTCGAGGTGGATGACGGGTCCGCCGTCCGCGCGCAGCCGGATGAGCCGCTCGGCGATCGAGAGGACGTTGGCCGTCAGGCGTTCCCAGCCCTCCGCCGCGGCTGCGGCCATCCACGGTTTGTACGACAGCGGAACGGTCGACACGCCGCCGTCGACGCCGGGCGGCACGAGCGCGGCCAGGATGTCGACGAGCTGGGTCGTGTACGCGACGCGCTCGTCAGTGCGCCAGTCGGGCGCGTAGACGTCGGCCTTGACGGGCGTGCCGTGAAAGGCGCCGTACGGAAACCCGTTGATGAGCGCGACGTAGAGGCCCTCGCGATCGAGGAACGCCCGAAACTCGTCCAGGGCGCGGGGGGCCGACAGTTCGCTGGCATCGCGGGCGGAGAGGCGGAGGCCGATGCCGAACGGCGCGGCCGGCGAGAGGCGGGCCTTGAGCGCGGGCGCGTATCTGCCGATCGTCGCCCGCACGGCCGTCCAGCCATCGGCCGCGTGGATGTTCGTGCAGTAGGTGAGGTGCAGCGGCTGCGGCGTGGAGATGCGCAAGACGTCGCGTCAGCGGGCGATGGCCGGGCTGGAGTCGGGAAGGCCGCTGGGCACGACGAACTTCGGCGACTGGCCGAGGAAGCGGATCGGGTTCCACAGCACGATCTGCTCGATGAGCGACTCGGGGTGGCGCCGGCGGCGCATCTCCATCACGAGCTTCGGCACGGCGATGGGCTCGCTCGGGCCCCAGTCGCACGCGCCGGCCACGAGAATCCGATCCGGCCCGTACTGCTCGATCATGTCCACGGCGCGCTGCGCGGAGACCTTCGTCTGCGGGTACAGCGTGAGACCCGCCCAGTAGCCGTGATCGAGGATGGCCTCGATCGTGTGCTCTTCGGCGTGATCGATCAGCACGTGCCCGGGCTTCAACGCCGAGTGCCGCTGCAGCACGTCGATCGTAACGCGCGTGCCCTTCAGCTTGTCCTCGAGGTGCGGCGTGTGGATGAGCACGAGCTGCTGGAGCGCCTCGGCCAGCGCGACGTGCTCCGCGTAGGTGGCGATCTCGTTGCGCGTCACGCGGTTCAGCCCGATTTCGCCGATGCCGAGCACCGTGGGCCCCTCGAGCCACGTCGGCAGCCGGGCCAGGACCTGCCGGGACAGCTCGCGGTTGTCCGATTCCTTGGGGTTCATCCCGAGCCACGTGTAGTGCGCCACGCCGTACTGCGCCGCGCGCCGCGGCTCGAACCCGGTGAGCTGGCGGAAGTAGTCCTCCACGCCATCGACCGTGCTGCGATCCCAGCCGGCCCAGAACGAGGGCTCGGTCACGGCGAGGCAGCCGGTGAGCGCCATCTGGACGTAGTCGTCCGTCGTGCGCGACACCATGTGCGCGTGGTGGTCGATGTACTTCACGAGCGGTCTCCGCGTCCCGGTGGCTCGTACGCGCCGACCGCGCCCTTGCGATCCAGCGCCGGCCGCGGCTCGGTCGTCGGATCGCTGAAGATCAGTTGAATCCGGTGCAGCCGATTCGGACCGGCGGTCGTGAGCGCCACGAGCGCGTCGTGGAACGCGGCCATCCGGAAGTCCGGCGTCCCATCCGCGCCGGCTCGATCGAGCCGATCGAGGAACGCGGCGACCTCGAGCAGCCGGTTGCGGTTCTCGATGAAGTACTCGTCGACGAGTTGCGTGCCGTTCAGCGGCGACTGCAGTCGGGTCATGGCCTCCGTCCCAGCGGCGCGGCGACGGTCGCACCGCACACGCCGGCGCCGTTCGTGACGTCGAAATCTCGAAGCGTCCGGATCGCGCGCATCATAACGCTCGTCTCGATTTCGTGCACGTCCACCGCGCGCCCGATGGCTTCGAGCAGCATCACGGTCAGCTCGCCGCCGAGGTGCTCCCGGAACTCGGCGAGCCCACGGAACACCGATCGCGGATGGTCCGGGCGGTCGGCCTGCTCGTCCAATTCGGCGGCGTAGACCGGCAGTCGAAGCGCGAGCATCAGGTCGATCATCCGGCGCCACTCCGATTCGCCCAGCAGGCCGCGCAGCCACGAGTAGGTCGCGTCGAGCGCCATGCCGATCGACACGGCCTCGCCGTGCCGGAGCCGGTGGCCGCTGAGCGGCTCGAGCTTGTGCGCGGCCCAGTGCCCGAAATCGAGCGGGCGCGAGGATCCCAGCTCGAACGGATCGGCGCCCGCGATGTGCGCGAGGTGCAGGGCCGCCGAACGCCGCACGACCGTTTCCATCGCGGCGTCATCGCGCGCGACCAGCCGCGGCGCGAGCCGTTCCAGCTCGGCGAAGAACGGTTCGTCCTTGATCACGGCGACCTTGATGGCCTCCGACAGGCCGCCGAGCCAATCGCGGTCCTCGAGCGTCGCGAGGAAGCCGAAGTCGTTGATGACGGCGGCCGGCGGCGCGAACGTGCCGTAGTAGTTCTTCTTGCCGAACCCGTTCACGCCGTTCTTCACCCCCATCCCCGAATCGTCCTGCGCCAGCACCGTCGTCGGCACGCGAACGAGCCGGATGCCGCGGTGGGCGGTGGCGGCCGCGTAGCCGGCCACGTCCAGGACGGCGCCGCCGCCGACGGCGACGACGTAGGAGTGGCGGCAGAGGCCGCCGTCGTGGATGGCCTTGTGGACGGCCGCGAGGTGCCGCGGATCGTTCTTCGCGTCCTCGCCGCCGGGGATCACGAGCACGGGCGTGGCGAGCCGGAGCGCGTCGTGGCGGTGCCGAACGTAGCGGGCGATCGCGCCGGCGAGCCCCGGATGAGCTTCGACGACGCCGGCGTCGGCCACGACGACCAGCTCGGCGGGGAGCCGGGTCGCCCGCGCGCCGAGCACTTCGCGCAAGACGAGGTTGTCGATCGAGAAGACCCCGCGCGTGAAGTACACGGGGTACTCGAACGTAACGGTCACGGTCTGCCGAATCAGGTCCATCGAGCTACGTCACCGCGAAGAACCGCGCCAGGTACCCGGCGACGAGGCCGGTCGCGATGACGGCCAGCGCGCAGGCCGGTCCGGCATAGGCCGCCGCGAGGACTGCATCCAACAATACCAAGGAGAGGACCCCGCGCTTGACTGCCTGCCGGATCGCCGCGGGCGCAGGCTGCCGGTACGCCTGCCAGAAAGGAGGCACGACGCGCCAGGTGAACGCGGCCGTCAACACGAGTGCGAGCGCGATGGCACCGTCGTGCCGGAGCGCGACGACGGCGAGGGCGAGCGCGGTCGCGCAGATGAGCGCCAGGCTCGCGGCGGCTGCGGCGCGCGGCGCGCCGGAGACTTCGCCACGGCTGAGGAGGGTGACGCCCGCGATGTAGAGCACCGCGAAGAGCGCGACCGGCCAGCGCACTCGGAGCACGTCCGGCGCGGCGGCGAGGCCCAGGGCGAAGTTCAAGCCTCGGCAGCCGCCCATGACGAGCGGACCGGCGAGCGCGCTCCTCTTCGCCAGCGCGTCGTAGAGGAGCACGGCACCCGCCAGCGCGGCTGCGACGAGGCCAGCCGTCGGATTCGCCGAGGCGGCGGCGAGCGGGCCAGCCGCGACGAGCGTTCCGCCCAGCCAGCCCGCGCGCGCCGGCCGGATCCGTCCGCTCGGAATCGGCCGTTCCGGGCGCTCGCGGGCGTCCACGTGCCGATCGAACAGGTCGTTGAGCACGACGCCGCCGGCGTACAAGCAGGCGGATGCCGCGACGAGCCACGGCAGCCGGCCGACCTCCGGCGTGCCGGCCACCGCGTAGCCGGCCACCACGTCGGCTGCCGCCGTCGCGACGTTCGCCGGACGAAGGAGCTGGAGGACGGCGGTCGCCACGGCGTCGAGATCCTACAGCCGAGAGAGAGGCGGGCGCCGGGTTCGAGGCACCGGGACCGTCACTTGAATCGCTTCCAGTCGATCCCGAGCTTGCGGACCTTGTAGTTGAAGATCCGATCGGTCGTGCGCAGCAGCCGCGCGGCTTTGGCGCGGTTGCCGCGCGCGCTCTTGAGCGCGTCCTGCAGGATGTCGCGCTCGTACGCGTTGAGCGCTTCCTCCAGCGACACGCTCATCACCGTGCCGGACGCCTCCGCGGTCTGCAGCGTCGGCGGCAGATGGTGCGCGTGGATCACGTGGCCATCGCACACGAGCACGGCGCGCTCGATCACGTTCTGCAGCTCGCGGACGTTGCCGGGCCAGTGGTAGGCCGTGAGCATGTCGATGGCGGGCGTCGAGATGCGGCGGATGTCCTTGCCGTGCTCGGAGGCGAACCGCTCCAGGAAGTGATCGGCGAGCACCAGCACGTCTGGCTTCCGCTCGCGCAGCGGGGGAACGAAGATCGTGAACACGTTCAGGCGATAGAACAGGTCCTCGCGGAACGTGCCCTGCGCGATCGCCTGCTCCATGTCCTTGTTCGTGGCGGCGATCAGCCGGACGTTCACCTTCACCGGCTCGGTGCCGCCGAGGCGCTCGAATTCCCGCTCCTGCAGCACCCGCAGCAGCTTGACCTGCGTGCCGAGGTGCACGTCGCCGATCTCGTCGAGCAGCAGCGTGCCGTTGTTGGCCAGCTCGAAGCGGCCGCGCTTGCGATCGTTCGCCCCCGTGAACGCGCCCTTCTCGTAGCCGAACAGCTCCGACTCGATCAGCGTCTCGGGCAGCGCGCCGCAACTGACCTTCACGAATGGCCGCTTCGATCGCAGCGAGTTGTAGTGGATGGCCTGCGCGACCAGCTCCTTGCCGGTGCCCGACTCGCCGCGGATCAGGACGGTCGTGTTGGTGCGGGCGACCTGGGCGACGGCCTCGTAGACGCGCTGCATGGGCCCGCTGTTGCCGACGATGGCCGAGAAGTCGTAGCCCTCGCGCAGCTCCTGGCGGAGCCGCGCGTTCTCGTTGACGAGCTTGCGGTGCTGCGCGGCGACGAGCCGCTGCACCTTGACGGCCTGCGCGATGATCGAGGCGACCACCGCGAAGAACTTGGCCGAGCGCTCGTAGTTGCGGTCGGGCACGAAGTTGACCGCGGCGGCGAGCGCGCCCACCGGCTGGCGATCGATCGTGACCGGCACGCAGAAGAAGCTGTACTCGGCGCCGGGATCCTGGCGCCCGAACATCTGCGCCACGAGCGACGGCTCCTGCGTCATCCGATGGAGGAGGACCTGCCGTCCCGTCTCGATGACCTTCGCGATGGCGCCGTCGCCCGGACGGAGCAGGGTGTGCGTCGCGGTGCGGCTCGCGCCAGACGCCGCCTCGATCCGCAGCTCGCGCGTGTCGCGGTCGTGGAGCACCACGAGGCTCTTGACCGCGTCGTGATGGCGCGCCAGCAGGTCGAGCGCATCGTGGAGCGAGGCCTTCAGGTCCAGCGTTCCGGACAGGGCCTGGCTGATCTGCAGCAGCGTCGAGAGCTTCTGGATCTCCTTCGACCGGCGGGTCTCGAGACGTTCCTGCAGGCCTTTCACGTCCGTGGATCCTCTCGATGCGAACAGAAATGTCGACCGTCGACCGGCCGAGCTCACGATTGTTTCAGCCGGCGCGCTATCCGGTCAATGCCCTTGCCTGAAACCTGCGATGCCGTCTCGTGCCGGCGATAGGACAAAAGTGTTCAAGATTCGACCGTGCTCCACACGGTTGTCGACGCCGGCGACTTGCGATCTGCCGTGGGCTGGGCCTGTCGTCCGCTCCTGGACGAGACGTCTGCCTCACGCCGGGCGGCGCGTCAGAGCTCGCGGAGCGCCTGCGGGATCGGCAACCGCGCCGCGCGCATCGCCGGGAGGAACGCCCCGACGAGGCCCATGCCGAGCGCCCACGCGAAGCCCATGGCGAGCAGTCCCGGCGTGACGCGGAACGCGAACGCCACCTGGCTGAACGTCTGGAAGTTGATCGTCGACGTTTGGTAGCCGTTGAAGCCGACGTACGCCGCGGTGCCGCCGATGAGGCCGCCGACGACGGCGAGGGCGATCGACTCGGCGAAGACGGAGACGAGGACGGCCACCGGATGGAAGCCGAGTGCGCGCAGCGTCGCGATCTCCCGCGCCCGCGACGCCACCGCCGTGTACATCGTCAAGAGCGCGCCGAAGACGGCGCCGATCGCCATGAGGCCGGCGATCGTGACGCCGATCGTCGTGATCAGGGTCGTGAGCGTCTGCGACTGCGCCGTGTAGTACTCGCTCTCCCGCCGCACCACGACGTTCACCTGCGGATTGGCGGTCAGCCAGTCCTTGAGCGTCGTGAAGGCTTCGGGCGTGTCCAGCCTCGCGAGGACGCTCTGGTAGCTGTTCCCGCGGCGATAGGCGCCCTGCAACGTGCGCGCATCGCACCAGACCTCGGTCTCGGCCACCGAACCGTCTGCCTCGAAGATGCCGACGACCTTCCAGGTGACGTCGCCGGATCGGATCTCGGCGCCGACGTTCAGGTTGCTGAACTGGCGCGACGCCGCGAGGCCCGCGACGACCTCGTTCGTGCCGAACTGGAGCATGCGCCCTTGGACGATGGTCGCTTCGTTCCGCACGCCGAACGCCGCCGGTTCGATGCCGCGCAACGGCACGTTGGCCGGCGTGCCGGTGGACTGCTTCGGCAGATCGATGATCACGAACAGCTCGGCCGAGGCGAGCGGCCGCTGGCCATCACGCTGGATTCCCGGCGCCTGCTTGATGATCTCGGTCTCCGGCCCGGCGAGGCCGCTCGTCATCTCCGTATCCGATCCGGCGCGCATGATCAGCGCGCGGGACGTCGACCCGGCCTCGGTCATCGCGGCGCGAAAGCCCTCGGCGATCGACAGCACCGCGACCAGCACGACGACGACGCCCGCGATGCCGACGACGGCGACGAGCGACGAGCCGAGCCGGCGCGGGATCGTGCGCAGGTTCACGAGCGTGATGGCGGCGATCTGTCTCATCGCGAGATCTCCGGCGGCGGCGCGCCGGCTGCGCCGCCTCGCGCCGGCCCGGCCGGCGCAGGATGGACGGCCCGCTCGCCGCTCACCATCGGCACGGCGCACGCCGATCGCCGCGCGCCCGCGGCGTCAATTGCGGCGCAGCGCATCGGTGATCTTCAGGCGCATCGCCTGCACCGCCGGAATGGCGCCGGCGACCATCCCGAGCGCCAGCATGAGCACGATGCCGAGCAGAACGTCCCGGTCCGGCAGGACGAACGCGGGCAGCAGGCCGTTGGTCGGATCGCCCTGCTGCACGATCGCCCACGCGAGCGCGAGGCCCAGGCCGCCGCCGAGCACGGCGATGAACAGCGATTCGGCCAGCACGAGCGCCAGCACCGCGCCGTTCGAGAAGCCGAGCGTCTTGAGCACCGCCAGCTCGCTCGTGCGCTCGCGCACCGCCTGCGCCATGGTGTTGCCGACGACGAGCAGGATGGTGAACAGCACGGCCGACAGGATCGCGATCATCATCGTGCCGATGTCGCCGATCTGCTTCGCGAAGCTGTCCACGAACCCCTTCTCGGTCGTCGTCTTCGTCTCCTCCGGCGAGTTCGCGAACATGTCGTCGAACTGGCGGGCCAGATCCAGCGAGCGTGCGGGATCCGCGACCTTGACGATGTACCACCCGACGAGACCCTCGCCGAACTGCCGGTTCTCGTCGAAGTAGTCGTAGCGGAAGAAGAACTGCGTCTTGTCCACGCTCGGCTCGCCGTCGTAGATGCCGGCGAGGTTGAACTCCCACGTCGCGCCGTCGCCGCCCTTCGGCCGCCAGATGTCGCCCTGGATGGGGATGCGATCGCCCACCTTCCAGTTGAAGCGATCGGCCAGCGACCGGCCGGCGACCGCGCCCTGCCGGTCCGCGAGCCACGCCTTCATCTGGTCCGGGGGCAGGCGGTACTCGGGGTAGATCGCGAAGAACCTCTCGGGCTCCACGGCAATCTTGGCGAAGAACTGCGTCGGGTCCTGGTAGATCCCGCCGAACCACGTGTTGTGGGTGACCGACACGACGCCCGGGACCGCCGCGATCCGCGCCTGGTAGGAGACGGGCAGCGGCAGGATCAGGCTGACCTTGTGGATCAGCACCAGCCGGTCCAGGCCGGCCAGCTCGATGCCGAGGCTGAACGCGGCGCGAATCGTCATGAGCAGGCCGAACAGCAGGAAGGCGATGAAGATGCAGGCGAGCGTGAAGACGGTCCGGACCTTCCGCCGCCAGAGGCTCTTCCAGACGAGCGGGACGTACTTCACGCGGGCGCGCCCTCCAGCGCGCCTTTCTCCAAGTGGACGGTCCGCGTCGCGCGATCGGCAGCGTGCGGATCGTGCGTGACCATGACGATGGTCTTCCCGTGCTCGCGATTGAGCGCCTGCAGCAGGTCGAGAATCTCGTCGCCAGCCTTGCGGTCGAGGTCGCCGGTGGGCTCGTCGCACAGCAGGAGCGTCGGATCGGTCACGACCGCCCTGGCGATGCCGACGCGCTGCTCCTGCCCGCCCGACAGTTGTCTGGGGTAGTGCTTCGCCCGCTCCGCCAGGCCGACGACGCGCAGGGCGATGGCGACGCGCTTGCGGCGTTCCGCCTTCGAGAGCGAGGTCAGCAGCAGCGGCAGCTCGACGTTCTTCTCCGCGGTGAGCACCGGCAGCAGGTTGTAGAGCTGGAAGACGAAGCCGATGTTGCGCGATCGCCAGCGCGAGAGCGCGCCGCCGCCGAGTCCGCTGATCGTGACGCCGTCCACCTCGATCGTGCCGCCCGTCGGGGCGTCCAGCCCCCCGATCAGGTTGAGCAGCGTCGTCTTGCCGGAGCCCGAAGGGCCCATCAGCGCGAGGAACTCGCCACGGGGGATGTCGAGATCGACGCCCTCGAGGACTTCGATCCGCTCGCTGCCGCGGACGAAGTGCTTGTGGACGCCGCGCACCCGTACCAGCGGAAGGGCGGACGTCGCTGTCGGCGTCGAGTGCTGAGGTCTGATGGACGGGTCAGGTCGGTCGGCAGTCATGGCATCGGGTCATCGGATCAGCGGGACATCCCATCGGATCATCGGGCATCGGGCCATCGGGTTCAGGCCATCGCCCATCGTTCATCGATCATCGGGCCATCCGACGTGCACGGCCATCGGTGGTGCTGCGGGCTACGGATTCTGAACGGTCACGAGCGTGCCGTCCTGCAGCGCTGGCGGCGGCGCGATCACGACGCGGTCGCCGTTCTGCAGGCCCGCGGTGACCTCGACACGATCGCCGTCCCCGCCGCCGGTCTGGATGGCGCGCCGTTCGACGCGATCGCCACGGATCACGAAGACGATCGGCTTGCCGTTCTCTTCACGGATCGAGGCCTTGGGCGTGAGCACCGCGGGCTTCGCCTGACCCTCGTCGCCCGGCTCCGCCGATCGCAGGAACGTCACCTTGACGCCCATGTCGGGCAGGATTCTGGGGTCGAGCGCCTTGAAGCCGATCCGGACGAGCACGGTGGCTTTCTGGCGATCGGCGGTCGGCACCATGGTGATGACCTCGGCCGGAATCTGCCAATCGGGATACGCGTCGAGCACGGCGACGACGTCCTGGCCGCTCCGGACGCGGTTGATGTAGCTCTCGTTGACGTCCACCTCGATCTCGAGCGATCGCATGTCGACGATCGTGCAGATGCCGGTGCGCGTGAAGCCGCCGCCGGCGGAGATGGGGGACACCATCTCGCCGGGCTGGGCGTCCTTGGAGATCGCGACGCCGCTGAACGGCGCGCGGACGATCATGTTGTCGAGCTCCGCCTTCTGGAGCTCGACCTGGCGTTCGGCGACGGCAGCCTGCTGCTTCAGCGCGAGGATCCGCGCCTGGGTCGAGTCGCGGTTCGCCCGCGCGGCGTCGACCTCCGCGGCGGTGGCGGCGCCGATGTCGACGAGCTTCGTCAGCCGGTTCAGGTTGATGATCGCCTCGTCGAGCCGGACCTCGTTCTCGGCGATCGCGCGATGCGCCGCCTCGGCCTGCGCCTCGGCCAGCGCCAGCGCCGCTCGAGGCGTCGCATCGTCCAGGCGCGCGAGGATCTGGCCCTCGCGCACGGCCATGCCCTCCTCGACGTTCATCTCGACGACCTTGCCGGTGACTTTCGCGGAGACCGTCGCGCGGCGCCGCGCCGTGACGTACCCGGATGCGTTCAGGACCGCAGCCTGGTTGCCGGCAGCGCGCATCGTGACCGAGGCCACCTGCACCTCGACGGGCCGCTCGCGCGCGAACCACCGCCACGCGCCGGCGCCCGCGATGGCCAGGAGCAGGAGGACCAGCGCCCAGCCGATCCAGCGGCGTCGAGGCGGAGGCTCGGTGGACCGATCGATCCGCAGCGCCGACAGGTCTTCTCGAAGATCGGACATGGTGTCGCGGGCGGACGAGCAGCGGCCGCCAGAGGGCCACTATACCGGAGACGGCGCGTGCGAATGCGAGTCCGCGGCCGCAGAGGGAACGTTCTCGACCCTCCGCACGCCGCGCGTCCGGCGGCGGACCGTTCGAGGCGGGGGGCTTCAGCCCTCCACGCGCGGCACCTACCGTCCCGGCACGCCCATCCAGTGGCGGGTCATGTAGTCGTTGAGCGTCAGCCCGAACAGGATCAGCAGCCAGAAGAAGCCGGCGACGACGACGACCTTGGTCAGGGGCGTGTTGTAGCGCACGCCCATGAAGTAGATGACGACGAGGCTGGCCTTGACGAGCGCCACGGCGAGGGCGATCGGCGTGTTCATCACGCCGAAGTCCTGGAGCGCCACGAGATACGTGAGGCCTGTCAGCACCAGCAGCGCGGCGAAGATGGCGACGTACGTGCGGACCGGCGTGATGACGTGAGCGTGTTCAGTGGACATGGCGCGTGAATCCCAATCGCGAGAGGAGGCCCGCCGGCTCCGCTAGTGCGCTCCGAGGTGCGCGCCCAGCAGGTACAGGAGCGGGAACAGGAAGATCCAGACGATGTCGACGAAGTGCCAGTACAGGCCCGACACTTCGACGGGCGTGTAGTAGCTCGACGAGAAGCGGCCGCGCATCGCCATCGTCAGGATGACGAGCATCAGACCGATGCCCACCACCATGTGCGCCGCGTGCACGCCGGTCAGCATGAAGTAGATCGAGAAGAAGAGCTGCTGGTGCGGCGCCTCCGGCAGCGACATGTCGAAGTGCGGGCCCGGCACGAGGTGGTGCTCGAACTTCTCGGCGTACTCGAAGTACTTCACGATCAGGAACACCGACCCCAGCACGATCGTCAGGATCAGGTTCACGACCTGGCCCGACCGCGATCCGATCTGCGCGGATCGCACCGCGAGGGCCATCGTCAGCGAGCTGCAGATCAGGACGCCCGTGTTCAGCGCGCCGAGCGTGACGTTGAGGTGGTTGCTGCCCATCACCCACGCCTCGGGGTAGAGGACGCGGTACAGGATGTAGACCATGAACATGCCACCGAAGAACATCACCTCGGTGACGAGGAACACCCACATGCCCAGCGTGGACGCCTCGAGCTGCTGCTCCATGCTGTAGAAGTGGTGCTGCAGGTTCGGGTTGCGCGCGTGGGCGTCCTCCGCGGCGTGCCGGCCGAACGCCTGGGTGGAGATCGCGTGCGCCGCGCCGCCGGCGCCGTCGGGCGGCGCCGAGGCGACCGGCGTTCCTGGGAACGGGGTCGACCGCTTATCCAACGTGAACCTCCCGGGCCGGCTTGTAGTTGTAGGCCGGTTCGTCGACGACGACGTCGTCCTCGAAGTTGAACGTCGGCGGCGGCGACGGAATCGTCCATTCGAGGCCCTTGGCGCCCCACGGGTTCGCGGGCGCCTTCGCGCCCTTGATGAGCGAGTACGTCAGGTAGAAGGCCGGCAGGAGGTACCCGATCGCGAGCACGGACGCGCCCGCGCTCGACAGCACGTTGAGCACCTGCCACTCGGGCGGATAGGCGTGGTAGCGCCGCGGCATGCCCATGTAGCCGAGCAGGAACTGCGGGAAGAACGTCAGGTTGAAGCCGACGAAGACGAGGATGGCGGACGCCTTCGCGCCGGCCTCGGAGTACAGGCGGCCGGTCATCTTCGGCCACCAGAAGTGCATGCCGCCGAGGTAGCCCATGATCGCGCCGCCCACCATGATGTAGTGGAAGTGCGCGACGACGAAGTACGTGTCGGTCAGGTGGATGTCGAGGCCCATCGTCGCGAGGAAGAGACCGGTGAGGCCGCCGATCGTGAACAGCCCCATGAAGCCGACGACCCAGTAGGTCGGCGACTCCCAGGTCACCGAGCCCTTGTACATCGTGGCCGTCCAGTTGAACGTCTTCACGGCCGACGGGACGGCGACGAGCATTGTGATGATCGAGAAGACGAGGCCGGCGTAGATGGACTGGCTGCTCACGAACAGGTGGTGGCCCCAGACGAGGAAGCCGAGGACCGCGATCGCGAGGCTCGAGAATGCGACGAAGCTGTAGCCGAAGACCTGCTTGCGCGACACGGCCGCGACGAGCTCGCTCATCACGCCCATCGCCGGCAGGATCATGATGTAGACGGCCGGGTGCGAGTAGAACCAGAAGAGGTGCTGGAAGAGCACCGGGTCGCCGCCGCGCGTCGGGTCGAAGAACCCCAGGTGGAGCGCCCGTTCGGCCGCCACGAGCAGCACCGTGATGGCGACGACGGGCGTGCCGAGGATCATCACGAGACTCGTGGCGTAGATCGCCCACACGAACAGCGGCAGCCGGAACCAGGTGAGCCCCGGGGCGCGCATCCTGTGCACCGTCACGATGAAGTTGAGGCCGGTGAGGATCGACGAGAATCCGGTGACGAACACGCCGAGGGCCGCGACGGTGACGGACGATTCAGACGCGATCGAGCTGTACGGCGTGTAGAACGTCCAGCCGGTGTCGACGCCGCCGTTGAAGACGGCGGCGAGCGTGATGATGGCCCCGGCGATGAAGATGTACCAGCTCAGGAGGTTGATCCGGGGAAAGGCCAGGTCCTTCGTGCCGCACATGATCGGCAGCAGGAAGTTGCCGAGCACCGCCGGGATCGACGGGATCAGGAAGAAGAAGATCATCACGACGCCGTGCAGCGTGAAGATCTTGTTGTACATGTCCGAATCGAGCAGATCGCCCTGCGGCGTGGCCAGCTCGGCGCGAATCGTCGCCGCGAACATCGCCCCCACCGCGAAGAAGATCGTGATGGAGATCAGGTACAGCATGGCGATCCGCTTGTGGTCCTTCGTGAGGAGCCAGGAAGCGAGGCCGTGCGGGGCGTCCAGGTAGCTCGTGCCGGTGGTGCCGATGGCGTGGCTCATACGTGTGCTCGCTCATTCACTGCGCGACGGGCGCAGGGTCTTCAGGTACGCGACGAGCTCGATGAGCCGTTCCTCGCTCATCGAGCCCTGATAGGTCGGCATGATCGACGGGCTCGAGAAGCCGCGCGCGATCTTCGCGGACGGGTTCACGATCGACTCCCGCAGGTAGTTCTCGTCCGCCACGGCCGTGCGGCCGTCGGCGAGCTGCACGGTGCTGCCGAACAGGCCCGCCAGCGACGGTCCCCGGCCACTGCCGTCCTCCTTGTGGCAGGCGCTGCACTGCTGCCCGTGCTCGAAGAGCCGCTGCCCGGCTTCCACGAGGTTGATCGACGGCTGGTTGGCCGCGATCCAGGCCTCGTAGGCCTGCGGCGGCATGACGATCACCTGGCCGATCATCCCGGAGTGCTTCGTGCCGCAGTACTCCGCGCAGAACAGGTGATACGTCCCCGGCGTCGTCGCCGTGAACCAGAGCGTGGTGAGCTTGCCCGGCACGGCGTCCATCTTCACGCGCATGGCCGGGATGAAGTAGTCGTGGAGCACGTCCTCGGATCCGAGCGTGATGCGGATCGGGCGGCCCACCGGCACGTGCATCTCGTTGATCTCCCGCACGCCGGACGGGTGCTGCACCTTCCACATCCACTGCTTGCCGACGACGAAGACGTCCATGGCGTCGGCGGGCGGACGGCCGAGGCGGAAGAAGAGATCGGCGCCCCAGACGAACATCACCATGGCGATCGCGAACGGGATGAACGTCCAGGTCAGCTCGAGCACCAGCGACCCGTGGATGTCGGCCCCGACGTCCTCGGCGTGGCGGCGGCGGAACTTGACGGCGAAGATCACGACCAGCGCCGCCACGAGCACGACGAAGAAGGCGCTGATCGCCGCGATGAACAGGTAGAGCATGTCCATCTCGGTCGCGATCGTCGACGCGCTCGGGGGGAGCAGAGAGAAGGAAGAAGACATCTAGCGCACACCCGTTGCGGTCCGATCGACCGCGCTGTCCTGCCGCCGTTCGCGGCGCAGGTTCACCCAGATGAAGGTCCCGAGCGCGGCCACCGTGAGGACGCCGCCGAGGCGGACGAGGTTGGTGATGGCGACGCCGTACTTCCCGCTTTGCGGGTCGTAGTGGTAGCAGAAGAGGAGCATCTGGTCGATCGCCGAGCCGATGCGCCGTTCGCCGGCTTCCACGAGCGCGAGCCGCAGGTCGCGGGGCGCGAACTCGATGCCGAAGAGATACCGCGACACGCGGCCGTCGGGCGTCAGCACCGTCAGGACCGCGGGATGCGCGTACTGGTCGATCGCCGCGTCGTACGCGAACCGGAACCCGACGGCCTGCGTCAGCCGCTCGATCGACTCGGCGCGGCCGGTCAGGAAGTGCACGCCGCCGGCGCCGTCATGGCGGTAGCGCCGGAGAAACGCGTCGCGCTTCGCGGCCGCCATCGCTGGCGTCTCGCCGGCGTCGAAGCTCACGGCGACGATGTCGAACTCCTGGCCCGGGGTGAAGGGCAGCGCTTCCAGCGAGCCGGCCAGGCCGTTCAGCACCTGCGTGCACAGCATCGGGCACTCGTAGTACACGAGCGCGAGCACGACGGGCCGCGCGCCGAAGTACTGTCCGAGCGTCACGTCGCGGCCGGCCTCGTCCACGAACCGTGTGTCCAGCGGCACGGCGCCGTTGAGCTTCTGCTCGAGCCCGGCATCCTTGAGGATGGGAATCTGCTGCAGCGCGGCCGGCCCCGGCGGCGGGACCGAGAGCGGCGCCGACGGCTGCGCGGCCGCCGACACGAGGGTCAGCTCGGCGACGAGCAGGCCGATCGCCCCGCGCCGCACCGCCGTCCATCCGCGAGCCAGTCTCGACGTCATCCGCTGCTCAGTGTGCACTGCCGCCCGAGGCGTCGCGCGACGGCGCCGCCGGCAGCGCCGGGAGCGGCTGCGCGCCGCCGGGCCGATCGGACCGCGCGGCCAGGCCGCGCTCGAGCACGAGCGTCTTCGCCCGGGCGATCGGCAGCCGCACGACGCCGGCGGCCTTGTCCACCCACCCGTAGGTGGAGAGCGACGCGTCCTCCTGATGCCGGTACGTCCGCAGCACGCTCGGCTCGTCCACGAGCAGCCCCGGCGCGAACGCGCCGTGCGGGACGCCCTCCGTGCGCTCGAGCCCGGTGACGATACGTCCCTTGTCGGGCGTGTTGGTGACGATGTCCACGTGCGGCCGGACGGACGGCGTCGCCATCGGCGAGCGGACCACGCCCGAGTGGGTCACGTGCACGCGCTCCGCGATCTCGAAGACGCCCCAGACGAGGACCTGGCAGAACAGCGTCGTGACGGTCAGGATCACGACGAACCAGATGATGCCGCGATAGTTGACGCCGTCGCCCTCGACCGGGGCCTCGGCGTGCAGGTGCTCAGTGTCCGCCATGTGCCACTGCTTCCTTGAAATACGGGTCCCGCGTCGGCAGGAGCGATCGGCCGGCCAGGTTGCGCCAGAAGAGCGACAGCCAGATGCCGCCGAGCCCCAGCACCATCGCGAAGTCGAGCCAGTGCAGCGTCGATCCTTCGTGCCGGAAGACCGGCCCGATCGTCCAGGTGATGTCCACGACGCGCATCACGAGGATGATGATCGCGATCCAGCGCACGGCCGCCGGGTTGCGCTTCAGGCTGCGCGACAGCAGCAGCATGAACGGCAGCGTGAACTGGAGCAGCAGGATCGCGACGCTCACGCCCATCCACGGCCCGTGCAGCCGCTCGAGGTAGAACGGGATCTCCTCGGGCAGGTTCGCCGACCAGATGATGAGCAGCTGCGAGATCGAGAAGTAGGCCCACAGCAGGACGAAGGCGAACATGAGCTTGCTGTGATCGTGGATCTTCTCGGCGTCGGCGACGCGCGACATCGGCTCGAAGCGCACGAGCGCGGCCAGCACGACGATCGTGAACGCCATCGTCGACAATCCCTGGCCGCCGAGCGTCAGCACGCCGAAGATCGTCGAGTACCAGTGCGGGTCGAGCGACATGACCCAGTCGATGCTCATGAACGTGACGGTCAGCACGTAGAGGACGAGGCCGGGGCCGGAGAGGACGCGGAAGCGCCGGTCCTGCGGGCCGGTCGGCACGGCCGGCTGCTCGTCCTGCTCGCGGGACCACTTGTTCAGCAGGAACGTCAGGGCGCCCCAGATCAGGAAGAAGAGCAGGGCGCGCGCGTAGAAGAACGGGACGTTCAAGTACGCCGCCTTGAGGTGGACGGCGTGCGCCGTGGCCTCGTCCATCTGGTCGACCGGCCGCGCCCAGCCGTACAGCGCCGGGACTTTGATCGCGAGCGGGACGAACAAGGCGACCATCAGCGGCAGGTTGCGGGTCGCGGCCTCGAGCACACGGCGCGAGATCATCGTCCACGCGCCGCCCGAGAGGTGCTGGACCATCAGCACGGCCAGCGAGCCGACCGTCAGGCCGGTGAGGAAGATGTAGGCGATGAGGTACGACTGCCAGAACACGTCGGGCGCCGCGATGAAGCCGAGCCCGCTCAGCACCAGTCCCACCAGGCCGGCCATGAGCGACCGAGTGCTCAGCCGGCCGAGCGCGTCGGTCGGCCGCGCCGTCAGCACGGATTCTTCCGGCGTTCCTGTCTCGTGCATCGCCATCAGTCGTGTCCCCCAGACGGGCTCGTCGATCCGGCCGCCGGCGCGGGCGCAGCCGGTGCATCCAGTGTCGCCAGCTCGCTCGCCGGCACGTCGGCCGGCGTCGCGTTGCGGCTGAGCTGCAGCGCGCGGATGTACGCCACGATGCGCCACCGATCGTCCACGGTGATCTGCGCGCGGTAGTCGGGCATCACGCCGAAGCCGTTCCGGATGACCTCGTAGAGATAGCCGGGCTGCGCCTGGCGCAGGCGGTCGGTGTGCAGCGACGCCGCCTGGCGGTAGCCCCGCTGCACGACCATGCCGTTGCCTTCGCCGTCCCGCCCGTGACAGGGCGAGCAGTAGATGTTGAAGCGCTCCTCGCCGCGGTCGAGATCGGACGCCGCGATGGCGAACGGAAACACCGTCGCGAGCTGGCCGTTCACGCGGCCGGTCTCGAGCAGGTCGTCGGCGCGCAGCTCGCCGCGCGCCACCGTGCCGTCCACGAGCGGCTGGGCCGAGGCGCCCTGCGGCAGCACGGCGCTCGCCTCGAGCGGGTCGTAGCGCGGCGCGTCGTGCATGTCCTGCCGGCAGCCGGCGAGGATCAGGAGAAGACATCCGGCGCCGACGGTCCGCCGGTGATGCCGGCGGATCCGGCCCTGCCTTGGCGACACGACAGCCGGGCCAGCCGGCCCGCGGTGCTCGTTACTCATCGACAGCCACCACTTCACGGGCGTCGAGCTCCTGCAGAAACGCGCGCGTCCGCTCGACGTCGAAGCGCGGGTCGGCCGCCTCGATCGCCAGGAAGAACCCGTCCCGGCTCGCGCGGCGGAATCCGTCGTGGTTGAAGACCGGGTGATACGGCTGCGGCAGCCCGTTGAGCACGATCATCGAGATCGCCGCGGTGAACGCCGCGACGAGGATGGTCGTCTCGAACGCGGGCGGGATGAACGAGACCCACGCGAAGTAGGGCCGGCCGCCGATGTTCATCGGGTAGTCGATCACCTGCGTCCAGTACTCGAGGCCGTAGCCCGCCAGCGCGCCCACGATGCCGCCGGCGAGCACGAGCTTCGGGATCTTGTGCTCGCGGAACCCGAGCGCCTCGGCCAGGCCGTGGATCGGCATCGGCGAGAACGCGTCGGTCTTCGTGAAGCCGGCTTCGTGCACCCGGCGCGCCGCGCGCAGCAGCGTGTCGGCCGAGTCGAACTCGGCGAGCAGGCCGTAGAGCGTCGGAGACGTTGGCGTCGCGTGCGACATCAGTGCGCTCCCTGGTCGGACTTCGGCGTCGCGTCGGGCAGCAGCGTCCGCATCTCGAAGATCGAGATCATCGGCAGCACCCTCACGAACAGGAACATCAGCGTCACGAAGAGGCCGATCGTGCCGGCCAGCGTCAGGAAGTCCCACCGCGTCGGGTAGTACATGTCCCACGACGACGGCAGGAAGTCGCGGTGCAGGCTCGTGACGATGATGACGAAGCGCTCGAGCCACATCCCGACGTTGACGAACATCGACACCGTGAAGAGCACGGCGATGTTGCGGCGGAGCCGCTTCGACCACAGGAGCTGCGGCACGATGAAGTTGCAGAGCAGCAGCATCCAGTAGCTCCAGGCGTAGGGGCCGTAGTAGACGCGGTTCTTCAGCATGAACCGCTCGTACTCGTTGCCGCTGTACCAGCCGAAGAACGCTTCGCAGGCGTACCCGTAGACGACCACGAGCCCGGTCACGAGCGTCACCTTCGCCATGTTCTCGAGGTGCCGCATCGTGATGAAGTCCTGGAGCCCGTAGATCGCGCGGAGCGGGATCGCCAGCGTCAGCACCATCGCGAACCCGGCGTAGATGGCGCCGGCGACGAAGTAGGGCGGGAAGATCGTCGCGTGCCAGCCCGGCAGGACCGAGACCGCGAAGTCGAAGCTCACGACCGTGTGGACCGAGAGCACGAGCGGCGTCGACAGGCCGGCGAGCAGCAGGTACGCGTTCTCGTAGCGGGCCCAGTGCCGCGCCGATCCGCGCCAGCCCAGCGCGAGCACGCCGTAGATGCGCTTGAGCACCGGGTGCTCGGCCTTGTCGCGGAACGTCGCGAGGTCGGGGATGAGGCCGGTGAACCAGAACAGCGCGGAAACCGATCCGTAGGTCGAGACCGCGAAGACGTCCCAGATCAGCGGGCTCTTGAAGTTGGGCCAGAGGCCCATCGTGTTCGGATACGGGAAGAGCCAGTAGATCGCCAGCCACGGCCGGCCGGTGTGCACGAGCGGGAAGAGCGCCGCGCAGAGCACGGCGAAGAGCGTCATCGCTTCGGCGAAGCGGTTGATCGACGTCCGCCAGTCCTGCTTGAAGAGCAGCAGGATCGCGGAGATGAGCGTCCCGGCGTGGCCGATGCCGATCCACCAGACGAAGTTGATGATGTCGAACGCCCAGCCGACCGGGATGTTGTTGCCCCAGATGCCGATGCCGCGCGCGAGCAGGTAGGTCAGCGCGACCGTGAGGCCGATGAGGAACGTGAACGAGATCGCGACCACGACGAACCACACCGCCGGCGTGTGCTTCGTCAGCACCATCGTCGTGAGCTTGTCGGTGATGGTGCCGTAGTCGTGGCCCGGGCCCAGCACCGGCACCGGCGCGCGGAAATCGTCTTTCGCGTACTGTGAGGCTTCCACCAAAGGCTCCATGGATGTGCGGCTCCGGCCTCAGCCCAGCGCGGGGTTCGAGTTCTTCACGCGCGCGAGATAGGTCGTGCGCGGACGCGTGCCGAGATCCTCGAGCAGGCCGTAGTTGCGCTCCTGCTGCTTCAGCTTCACCACGCGGCTGTTCGGATCGTTCAGGTCGCCGAAGACGATCGCGTCGGCCGGGCAGGTCTGCTGGCAGGCCGTCTTGATCTCGCCGTCCTGGATCGGGCGGCCCGCCGTCTTGGCGTCGATGCGGGCGTGGTTGATCCGCTGCACGCAGTACGTGCACTTCTCCATGACGCCGCGGCTGCGGATCGTGACGTCCGGATTGCGCTGCGCCTTGACCTCCTCGGTGTAGAAGTCGGCGTAGAGCAGGAAGTTGAAGCGCCGGACCTTGTAGGGGCAGTTGTTGGAGCAGTACCGCGTGCCGACACAGCGGTTGTACACCATGTCGTTCAGCCCCTCGTCGCTGTGGACGGTCGCGGCCACCGGGCAGACCACCTCGCAGGGCGCGTTCTCGCACTGCATGCAGGGCAGCGGCTGGTGATAGACGCCGTCGGGCGCCTGCGGATTGGCGCCGCCGAAGTACGTGTCCACGCGCAGCCAGTGCATCTCACGGCTGCGATCGACCTGCATCTTGCCGACGACCGGGATGTTGTTCTCCGCGACGCAGGCCACCACGCAGGCGCTGCAGCCGGTGCAGACGTTGACGTCGATCGCCATGCCCCAGCGGTGCTGCGCGTGATTGTCGTGCGGGTGCTGGTCCGGCGGCGGGTAGAGCGTGAGCGTCCGCGGCGGGCGGCGCGGGCCCTGCTCCTCGACCGCCTTCGGGTTCCGCCGGAACTCCGCGGTGTCGACCACCCGCACGGGGTTGCGGCCTTCCATCACGAAGTGGTTCTGCGTCGAGACGATCAGATAGCCGTCGCCCGTGGACGCCACCTCGGCGCCGCCGTCGAACCAGGGCGCGCGCGACGTGCGCAGCCCGAAGACGTCGTGGCCGACGTTGCTGCCCACGCGGCCCGCGCGCTGGCGGCCGTAGCCGAAGTGCACGACCACCACGTCGTCGGCCGTGCCGGGCATGATCCAGACGGGGATCCGGGCGCGCCGGCCACCGTAGCCGACCTCGAGCAGGTCCATCTCGCGGTTGCCGTGGCGCACGACCGAGATGCCGAGGCGCTCGGCCGTGGCGGGGCTCATGTAGGCGACGTTGTCCCACGTCACCTTGGAGAGCGGCTTGGGCATCTCCTGCAGCCAGCCGTTGTTCGCGTTCCTGCCGTCGAGGATGAACGGGTCCGGCCGGAAGATGATCTCCGTGCCGGTCATCGTCGGCGCCGGCGTGGACGCGGCGGCCGAGGACGGAGCGGTGGCGACGCTGGCCGGCGGCGCGGCCGCGAGCAGCGTGGAGGTGCTGGCGACGAACCCGTCGTGGAGCGCGTGGCGCCAGAACGCGTCGACCGACGCGTACGACTGGCCGTCGGCGGTGCGGAGCGTCCACGACGGCTTCGTCTGGCCGTTGAACGCGCGCGCCCAGTAGTCCTTCACGAGCTCCTGGCTGCTCTGCACCTCGGCGCCGTTGAGCGCCGCGATCAGCTCGAGCGCGGTGCGCCCGTCGTAGAGCGGCGCGATGAGCGGCTGGACGAGCGAGACCGTTCCGTCGAACGCGCGCGCATCGCCCCACGATTCGAGGTAGTGCGCTTCGGGCGCGTGCCAATGGCACAGCTCGGCCGTCTCGTCGAAGTACTGCCCGAGGTGCACGCGAAGCGGTACCTTCTGCAGCGCGGTCCTGAAGTCGAGATCGGCCGGCGCCGTGAACACCGGGTTGGCGCTGACGATGACGAGCGTCCTGACGCGGCCGGCGTCGATGTCGGCGACGAGCTCGCCGATTGACGCGGCGCCGTCGAGCGGCGAGCCGACGACCGGCGCCGCGTAGGTGACGGTTGCGCCGACGTTGCCGAGCGCCTCGTTGATCGTGCGCGCGAGCGCGTGGACCGCGGCCGGCTGATGCTCGCCGGCGACGACCACGGAGCGACCGCGATGGGCCTGGAGGTCGTCGGCGATCGCCGGGATCCAGCGCGTGCGTGCCTCGTCGGGCAGCGCGCCGCCGGCGACGCCCGGCACCCCGACGGCCGCGGCGAGCGCGGCCGCGAACGCGTGAACGTCACGCGCCTTGAGCGGAAGGCGGTGATCCGCATTGGAGCCGGTGATCGTGAGGACGGGCTCGACCGCGTAGAGCCGGTTCGGCGTGTCCTCCGGCGTCGAGATCCGGCGGCGCGCCGCGAAATCCTTCGAGTAGCGCACGGCCGCCGGGCCGAAGCCGAGGAAGTCGCTGTCGAGCGACACCACGATCTCGGCCCGGTCGAAGCGGTAGAGCGCGTGTGAGGCTGGCGCGCCCCCCTGCACGGTGCCGTAGACCGGATCCCACTGATGCCACCTCGCCTGCGGCATGCCGGCGAGCAGCGTCTGGATCTGATCGAGCAGCGACGGCGAGGCGACCGGTTCGGTCAGCAGGCGGAACCCCGCGCCGGCCGTGGTGCGCTCGTTGGCTGCCGCCGCGGAGACGGCGGACACGAAGTCGGACCAGGTCCGCACGTCTCCGCGATGGACGACGTTGTGCGAGCGGTCGGGATCGTACAGAGAAAGGACGGACGCCTGCGCGAGCGCATCGGCCGCGCCGAGGCTCGCCGGGTGCTCGGGATTGCCCTCGATCTTCGTCGGCCGGCCGAGATGGTTTTCGGCGAGCAGCGGCATCCCGAGGCCGCCGATCGTCATCGAGGTTGCGTAGAACAGCGGCCGCCCGGGAACGACCTCCTCGGGCTGGCGTACGTACGGCACCAGCTTCTCGGCCGGCTGCCTCGTGCACGCGCTCACGCCGGCGAGCGCGAGCGATGCGCCCATCAGCTTGAGGAACGTCCGGCGCCCCGCCGGGTCGTTGAACTCGGAGGCCTGCGACGGGAATTCGCGGGTGACGTACTGGCGGAACTCGTCGGTGCCGGCGAGCTCTTCGAGACTGCGCCAGTAGGCCCGGCCTTCGAGGCCCTGGAGTCGCGAGCGGATGTCAGCGAGATTCATCGTGAGTTGTCGCGGAAACTGTCCAGCCGCCCTGCCGGCCGCTGGCGGCGGGACCCCACGTCCCGCCCTGGCGTTTCGAGCCTGCCTTCACGTGGCGACGGGTCACCGGTGACAAATCGAGCAGCTCGTCATGTGCTCGACGCTGGCGACGTTGTACTCCTGCTTCAACCGCAGGCCGAGCTCCACCTGGTTCGCGGGAGCCTCGTACGAGACGTTGAAGACCTGATCGCGCGGGCGCAGGTACTTCTCCGGCGCGCGATGGCAGCCGATGCACCACTCCATCAGCAGCGGCTGGGCCTGGTACATCAGCGGCATCTTGTCGACCGGCCCATGACACGTCACGCAGCCGACGCCCTGCCTGACGTGGATCTGGTGATTGAAGTAAACGAAGTCTGGAAGGTCGTTCACCCGAGTCCAGTTCAGATTGACGTTGTCTCGATAGCTCGCGCGCACCGGCTCGAGGATCGGAGCGTTCGTCCAGAGCTGCGAGTGGCAGTTCATGCAGGTCTTCGTCGGCGGGATGCCGGCGAACGACGACTTCTCCACGGACGTGTGACAGTAGCGGCAATCGAGCCCGACGCCACCCACGTGGTGCGCGTGGCTGAACTGGATCGGCTGGGACACGAACTCGTTCTGCTTCGTCGCCCACGAGGAGCGCATCAGGGTGAAGACGATCCACCCGATGATCAGCACGAGACCGAGCAGGCCGGCCAGGCTCATACGGGCGAGAGCGTTGGCACTCCGGGGGAAGATCTGGCTCATAGCGGCTGCGACGCGCCCGACGGACGGATCACATCGACGGCACGACGGACACGCGAACCTTCCCGGGCAGGCGCGCGGGGAGGCGACGCGGCACAGCGTACCGAAGCGAGCTGGACTGAGCGCATCCGGGCGGGCGAAGACCCGGAAGACGCCTATATGATGTGAAACCGTTCACAAGCTGTCAAATCGGCCGGCAGCACGTCACGCGCGTTGCGCGCGGCGCCTGCGGCTGCGCCGGCGGCGAAACACGCGAGAATAGGGCGCGCATGACCGCGATCGCGTTGGAGGACGTCTCGAAATCGTTCGGCGGGCACGCCGCCGTGTCGTCGCTCACGCTCGACGTGCCCGAGGGGAGCCTCTGCGGCTTCATCGGCCCGAACGGCTCCGGCAAGACGACGACGATCCGGATGATCCTGAACATCATCCTGCCCGACCGCGGCACGATCGCCGTGCTCGGCCGGCGCGGCACCGCGTCGTCGCGCGACGACATCGGCTATCTGCCGGAAGAGCGCGGCCTCTACAAGAAGATGCAGGTGCTGCGGCTGCTGCGCTACTACGGCCTGCTGAAAGGCCGCACCGTCGCCGAGCTGTCGCCCGTGATCGATCGGTGGGCCGAGCGGTTGGAGCTGTCGGCCTGGCTCGACAAGCGCGTGGACCAGCTGTCGAAGGGCATGGCGCAGAAGGTGCAGTTTCTCGCCGCGATCGTCTCGCGCCCGCGGCTGCTCATCCTCGACGAGCCGTTCTCCGGTCTCGATCCGCTCAACGCCGCGCTGCTGCGCGATGCGGTGCTCGACCTGCGCCGCGACGGCACGACGATCGTCTTCTCCACGCACGACATGGCCACGGCCGAGCAGCTCTGCGACCGGATCGTCATGATCTTCCGCGGCCGCAAGGTGCTCGACGGATCGCTCGACGACATCCAGGCGGCGTACGGTCAGGACACGATCCGGCTCCGGATCGCCGGCGGCGTCGACGTGCTGCGCCGGCTGTCGGCGGTCGAGTCGATCACCGACCACGGCAATGCGCAGGACGTGCGCGTCGCGGGCGATCCGCAAGCGTTCCTCCGGCAGCTCGCCGCCGCCACCGCCGTGGAGCGCTTCGAGATCGCGCGGCCGTCGCTCGCCGACATCTTCGTCCGGCTGGCCCGCCCCGACGATCAGGAAGTGCGATCGCTCAGCGGAGCGGCGTCATGAGGCGCGTCGCGGCCGTTGCGCACACGGAGGTGCTGGCGCTCGTCCGCACGAAGTTCTTCGTCATCAGCCTGTTCTTCATGCCGATCGTCGGCGCGATCGCCTTCGGCGTGATGGGCTACGCGAGCCGCCACGCCGATACGGCCGATCGCCGCTTCGCCGTCGTCGATCGCACCGGCGTGCTCTATCCGGCGATTGCCGCCGCGGCCGCGCGGCACAACCGCGAGGGGGAGGACGGCGCGAGCCGTCAGGGGCCGCACTTCCTGCCAGTCTCGATCGACGCCGATGGCCGCCCGCCGGACGACGTGCGCCTGGAGCTCTCGCGGCGCGTGCGTGAGAAGGACGTCTTCGCCTTCGTGGAGATCCCGGCAGGCGTGCTCCGGCCGGGCTCGAGCGAGGCGATCAGCTACTACAGCGAGAACACGTCGTACGAATCGCTTCGAACCTGGCTCCGCACCGAGCTCGGACGCGAGATCGAGCGCCGCCGGTTCGAGGCGGCCGGTGTCGATCCGTCGCTCGTGCCGCTGCTGATCGCCCGGCCCGAGGTCGCCACGTTCGCGCTGATCGATCGGCGCGCCGACGGCGGCATCACGCCCGCCCGCCGCGTCGACGAGCTCGAGCGCTTCGGCGTGCCGATGTTCTTCCTCGTGCTCATGTTCATGACGATCATGTCGAACGGCCAGCACCTCATCCACACGATCATCGAGGAGAAGATGAGCAAGATCAGCGAGGTGCTGCTCGGCTCCATCTCGGCGTTCAAGCTGCTCCTGGGCAAGCTGCTCGGGATCGCGGCGGTGACGTTCGTGCTGGCGCTCGTGTACCTCGCCGTGGGCGTGTACGCGGCGGCGTCGCTCGGCCGGCTCGCATCGATCGATCCCTGGCTCGTCGCGTGGTTCCTCGTCTTCCTGCTCGCCGCGTCGCTGATGTACGGCGCCGTGTTCCAGGCGCTGAGCTCGGCCTGCTCCGATCTGAAGGACGCGCAGAGCATGCTCCAGCCGGCGATGATGCTGCTGATCCTCGCGTACATCTCGTCGTTCGTCGTGATTCGTGCGCCCGACTCGCCGGTGTCCGTGGCCCTCTCGTTCGTGCCGCCGATCACGCCGTTCGCCATGCTGCTGCGGATCGCGATGCCGCCCGGGCCGCCGCTCTGGCAGATCGTCGTTTCCGTGGTCTTGCTCGCCGGCGTCACTGCCGCGGTCGTGTGGTCGGCGGGGCGGATCTTTCGCGTGGGGTTGCTGATGCAGGGCAAGCCGCCGAATCTGCCCGAGCTCCTGCGATGGATTCGGTACTGACGGGGCCGCCTCGGGCTGATGGACCGAATGCTGAGTGACGAGCGGTGCGCGATGAGTCGCGGGTCGGAGTGCCGGCGCTCGCCCGACGTGAGGGTATGGACGAATGAACGTGCAAGCGAGCCGTGCGAGTGAGCCACGCGCGCGGATCGAGGCTGGCGGCCCCGTGATCGAGCCTGAAGAAGGCGGCGGCGGCACGGCGCAGCCCTCAGGTGCGAGGTACGACGTGATCGTCGCCGGCGCCGGCCCGGCGGGAGCCGTCGCGGCCCGGACCCTCGCCGCGGCCGGACTGTCGACCGTGCTCGTCGACCGCGCGGCCTTTCCGCGCAACAAGCCGTGCGGCGGCGGCATCAGCGCGCGCGCGCTGCGTCGGCTGCCCTGGCTGGAGCCGGCCTTGGACGGCGTCGACGTCCATCGTTTGTCGAAGCTGCACCTCGAGGGCCCCGGCGGCGCGCGCGCGGACGTCGACGGCCACCGCGACTGCGTGCTGCTCGTGCGCCGCGTCGAGTTCGATCACGCGCTCGTGCGCGCGGCCATCGACGCCGGCGCGCGGCTCGAGGCGCCGTTCGAGATCACCCAGGTGTCCGCCGGCCCGGCGGCCGTGACCCTGCAGGCGCGCGACGGCCGCCGGCTCTCGGCACCGCACGTGATCGCCGCCGACGGCGTGCACAGCGTGATCGCGAAGCGGCTCGGCGTGAACGCGCGCTGGCCGCGGCACGGTCTCGCGATCGACATGATGGAGGAGACGCCCGTGACGCGGCTCGCCGCGGCCGAGCCGGACGTCCTGTGGGTCGCCTACGCCTACGACGGCCTCGACGGCTACGCGTACGTCTTCCCGAAGACGCGGCACGTCAACGTCGGCATCGGTTGTCTGCTCTCCCACTTCGACGCCGAGGTGCCGCAGCGGCCGTACGAGCTGCAG
The DNA here is from genome assembly GCA_020853395.1 of Acidobacteriota bacterium. Taxonomy (NCBI): domain Bacteria; kingdom Pseudomonadati; phylum Acidobacteriota; species Acidobacteriota bacterium. The sequence continues at coordinate 139,804 of JADYYY010000005.1, read as the reverse complement.
GAGGCGTTCGTCTCGTCGCTGGCGGCTCGCGGCGTCCTCCGCGGGCAGTCGGACCGCTCGTGCTTCACGCCGTTCCTCATCCCGGTCGGCGGGCCGCTGCGCCGCGCGTGGTCCGGCCGCGTGCTGTTCGCGGGCGACGCCGGCGGATTCGTGCACGCCGTCACGGCGGAGGGGATCTACTACGCGATGGTCTCGGGCGAGCTCGCCGGCCGCGCGCTGGCCGACGCCCTGCGCCGCGGCACGGACGATGCGGGGCCACGCTACGAACGATCGTGGCGCGCGGAGATCGGCGCGGAGCTTCGAGAAGCCGTGCTCGTGCAGCGATACCTCTTCGCCAGCCACGCGCGCGTGGCCCGGGTCATCCGCGGGATCGCGGGCGGCACCACGCTGACCGAGGCCGTCCTGCAGTTCGTGCGCGGGGAGACGACCTACGCGGCTCTGCGGCGCCGCATCTTCTGGCGCCTCCCGATGGCGGTGTTGCAGATGGCGCGCGAGCGCATCCGGGCGCGCGCGTCCTGAGGAGGCCCGATGTCCCGACAGGCTCGGCGTGTGGTGATCGCGGGCGTGCTGGCGATCGCCGGTCTCACGGTCGCGGCCGCGCCGCCGGCTCAACAGGGCTCGCCGGTGACCTACCGCGTTTCTTTCCCCGCCGCCGAGCACCACTCGATGCGCGTGGAGGTCGTCTTTCCCGACGTCGGCGGCGATCCGCTCCACGTCCGGATGAGCCGGTCGTCGCCGGGCCGGTACGCCGCCCACGACTTCGCGAAGAACGTGTCGCAGGTGGAGGTGTTCGACGGCGCGGGACGCCGTCTCACGCCCGCCCGTCGCGACCCTGACGAGTGGATCGTCGCCGGACACGACGGCACGGTCCGCGTCGTGTACCACGTGTTCGGCGACCACGCCGACGGCACGTACCTCGGCATCGATACGACGCACGCGCACCTGAACATGCCCGCCGCATTCCTGTGGGCCGACGGCCTCGACCTGCGTCCCATCCGCATCACGTTCGATCCGCCGGCCGGGTCGTCCTGGAGCGCCGCCACGCAGTTGCTGCCGGCCGAGTCGCCCTGGACCTTCACCGCGCCGAACCTCCAGTACTTCATGGACAGCCCCGTCGAGCTGGCGGCGCTCGAGATCGCCGCCATCGATCTTCCGGCCGGAGCGGCGCCGCCGGCGAAGTTCCGGATCGCGGCGCACGTCGACGCGCCGGCCGGCGACCTCCAGGCGCTCGCGGCGTCGACCGCGACGCTCCTGCGCGAGCAGGTGGCCGTCTTCGGCGAGTTCCCGGCGTTCGAGGGCGGCACGTACACCTTCCTGCTCGACGGCATGCCCTGGACGTTCGACGATGCGATGGAGCATCGCAACAGCACGATGGTGACGGTGCCGGGGCTCTCGCTGGGCACGGCCTCGGGCCGCCTGCGCGCGCTGTCGTCGATGTCGCACGAGTTCTTCCACGTCTGGAACGTCGAGCGGATCCGTCCCGTGGGGCTCGAACCGTTCGACTTCACGCGCGCGAACGTCACCTGCTGCCTCTGGCTCGCCGAAGGCTTCACCCAGTACTACGGCGTGCTGCTGCTGCACCGCGCCGGGCTCGGCAACGGCCTGCCGGTCGGCGTCGTCGATCCGGTCGTGAACGGCTCCGGCCGTCGCGTGCGCTCCGTCATCGAGATGAGCGAGTACGCGCCGTTCGCGGACGCCGCCGTGTCGAACGACATGACGGATCAGGCGCGCAGCTTCATCTCGTATTACACGTTCGGCGCGGCGATCGCGCTCGGCCTCGACCTTTCGCTGCGCGAGTGGTCGCGCGGGACGATCTCGCTCGACGACTACATGCGGCGTCTGTGGGAACGCTACGGCAAGCCTGCGGATGTCCGTCCCGGTTACGTCGCGCGTCCCTACACGCTCGAGGATCTCCGCCGTGAGCTGGCCGAGCTGACGACGCCGCCGTTCGCCGACGAGTTCTTCGATCGGTTCGTCGCCGGCCGTGACGTGCCCGACTTCCAGCGGCTGCTGGCCCTGGCCGGCTTCGTCCTGCGTCCTGCCGCTTCCGGGCGGGGATGGATTGGCGACGTGCCGGTGAGCGAGTCGGCCGGAGGGCTGCTCGTGGGCGTGGCCGGGTTCGGCAATCGCGCGCTCACGGCGGTCGGTTCGCCGCTGTACGACGCCGGCATCGACGGCGGCGACGTCGTCACGGCGATCGACGGCCAGCCGGCGACGCGCGCCGCGTGGGAGGCGATCGGGCGCAGGCGTCCGGGCGACGTGGTGACGCTGGCCATCCGGCGCCGCGACGGCCGTCGCGAGGACCGGCGCGTCGAGGTCGGGGCGCAGCCGCGGCTCGAGGTCGTCGCGCTCGAGAGCACCGGCGCGACGTTGACGGCCGCCCAATCCGCGTTCCGCCAGGCGTGGCTCGGATCGCGCGTCCGGTAGGCGGCCGTCAGCGGAGGCGCGTGGTCGCTTCGAAGCGGCGGTAGTTCGCGTACTCCGACACGCACGTCGTGACGAGCGCCCGGCCGTCGCGATGCGACGCGTAGCGCTCGACGAAGCGGGTCGGTACCCAGACGTCCAGCCGCGCGTCGTGCGAGTACGTCGTGGACAGCACCGCATGGATGCCGTCGTGGCTCAGCTCGATGCGCGTCCGCAGCACGCGGCCGGTGCCGGCGTCCACGTCGACCTCGCCGCGCGAAAAGACTGGCCGCCCGCGCGTATCGCGGACGAGCGTGGGGCGGCCGCGCTCGTTGAACGCGATCGTCGCCACCCGGCGGTCGCTCGGTGCCGCTTCGGGACGGATCCTGGTCGAGAAACGGAAGTCCCGGCGCCGAGGCTCGCTGAACGGCATCAGCGCCAGGAAGGGATCGTTGAAGTTCCGGACGACGGGCCCGAGGTTGTACCGCGCGTTGAGCGCGAACACGGCGCGCGCGATCGACGAGATCTCCGACTCGCGCATCAGCGCCGTGAGATCCGGCCGCACGGTCACCGGCTCATCGTCGACGAACGCGATGTCGTGGACGACCGACCAGTGGCGTTCCGTCGAGAGATACGTCAGGAACATCTCGCCGCGCGTCGTCCGGCGCTCGATCGGATCGTCCGGCCGCTCCGCGACAGCCACCCGTTGCTCCGACGTCTCGTCGGCGATCAGGTATCGGAGCGACGATTCGTAGTCGGCGACGTAGGCGAACGCGCGCTCGAGCGGCGACGGTGCGAACGCGACCGTGCCCGGCGGCACCGTGAGCCAGCTCGCGGCGAAACACGCGATGACGAGCGCCGATCGCGGATCGATCGTCATCGTGGGCCTACGGCGACGCCGCACGCTCCTCAATTAGGAAGCGCCGGTAGTCCGCGTCGGGCTCGACCGTGACGCGGCCGCGCATGCGGAAGTGCGCCAGCCCGCACAACTGCGAGCAGGCGATGTCGTAGGTGCCCGCTGCGGTCGGCGTGAACGACACCGACGCCCGCGCGCCGGGAATCGCATCCTGCTTCACGCGCATGGCCGGCACGCCGAAGCTGTGGATGACGTCCTTGCTCGACAACTCGACGACGACCGGCCGGTCGACCGGCACGTGCAACTGGTTCTGCACGACGATGTCGTCGGCGCCTCCGTCCGAGCGGCGATCGAGCCCGAGCGGGTTGTCCGACGTGACGAGCGCGGTGGACGTCCGGCCGAACCGGCCATCCGCGCCGGCATAGTGCACGTTCCACGCGAACTGTTCGGCAACCACTCGAATCACCAGGCTGCCGGCCTCGGCGCGGTCCGGGCGCGTGCGCGCGTACCAGACCGGCAGCGCGAACACCACGAGCAGCACGGCTTCGGCGGCGACGACTCCGGCCTCGACGCCGAGCACCCAGCCGGCGGCGGCGCCCGCCGGATTCGCGCGCGGCTGTCGGGCGCGCCGGAAGCGAATCAGCGCCCACACGAAGTACAGCCCCCAGCCGGCGAAGAGCACGGCCATGAGGACGTGCACCAGCGTCAGGACGAGATCGATCTGCGCGGCGTGCGCCGACGCCGCAGGCGGCAGGAACGCGCTCATGGATCGACGGCCGGCGACGAAGAAGCGCCGTCGCGTCGCGCGAGCCGCAAGGCGAACGCCGCGCACGGCACGAGCACCGCGATCGTGACGGCGGCCAGGACCAGCACGGCTGCCGACACGCCAGCGGATGCCGAGGGGTCATCGATCTGGAAACAGACGGGACACGCGTCGACGACCGTGCCGCCGCCGGCCCAGACGAGGGCGATCGCCGCCGCGTCGCGCACCCGGCCGTTCATCGTCGTCATGACAGGTAGAACAGCACGAAGATGACGATCCAGATGACGTCCACGAACGTCCAGTACAACCACAGCGCCCGAACGCGGCCGCGAAGCTGACCGTCGGGCCCGCGCCGGCGTGCTGCGGCCCAGACGTTGGCGAGCAGGCCGCCGATCACGTGCAGCGCGTGGAGTCCGGTGAACGTGAAGTACGTCGCAAGGAACGTGCTCTGGGCCGGGCGCAGGCCGCGGCCGAGCTCGCCGGCGTACTCGGTGGCTTTCAGCACGACGAACAGCGCCGCGAGCCCGGTGCCGGCCCAGAGCCACGGCGGCGGTTCGGCGACGCGGGCGCGCCACACGCACGTGGTGGCGCCGAGCAGCACGATCGTGTGGACGAGACCGAACCTCACGTCGAGCGCGGCACGCGGATCGACCCAGGCAGCCGCGCCGGTCCGCAGCAGCGCGTACGCGGAGAACAGCGCGCCGAACAGCATCGCCTCGGAAGCGAGGAACAGCCACACGCCGAGCGTGACGTTGTTCACGCCCGTGTCGGGCCGCCGTTCGATCGTGTACGGGATCACGGCTGGGTCTGCGGGAGGAAGTCGGCGTCGGTCCCGGGCGGGCTGTAGTCGTACGGCCCTCGCACGACGGCCGGAATCGTCCCGAAGTTGTCGTGCGGCGGCGGCGAGCTCGTCGTCCACTCGAGCGTCGTCGCATCCCACGGGTTGCCGGCCGCGCGGGCGCCACGCGCGAGGCTCCACGCGAGGTTGCCGATGAACACGAGCTGCACGACGCCGAGGGCGAGCGCGAACCAGGCTTGCGCCGCGAAGGATCCGTCGAATCCCGCGAAGGCGGTGTACGTCCGCCCGCCATCGTAGAGCCGGCGATTCATGCCCGCCAGCCCCTGGAGGAACATCGGCAGGAAGATGCCGTTCATCGCGACGAGCGATCCCCAGAAGTGCACGTGCCCGAGCGTGTCGTTCATGCGCCGGCCCGTGACCTTCGGGAACCAGTAGTAGATCCCGGCGAAGAGCGCGAACAGCGTGCCGGGCGCGACCACGTAGTGGAAATGGCCGATGACGTAGTAGGTGTCGTGCAACGGGATGTCGGACGCGGCGAGCCCGAGCGGCAGGCCGGTCAGGCCGCCGATGCCGAACATGGGCAGGAAGGCGAGCGCGAACAGCCCCGGTACCGTGAACCGGATCGAGCCGCCGTAGAGCGACAGCAGCAACGCCGACACCAGCACGACCGACGGGATCGAGATGATCATCGTCGTCACCTGGAAGAACGCGCTCATCGCCGGGCCCATGCCAGTGAGGAACATGTGGTGCGCCCACACCAGGAAGGACATGAACGCCATGAACACGGCCGCACCGACCATCGCGCGATAGCCCCACAGCGGCTTGCGCGTGATGTTGGCGATGACTTCCGAGACGATGCCGAACGCCGGCAGGATGAGGACGTAAACCTCCGGATGCGCGAGGAACCAGAACAGGTGTTGCCAGAGGATCGGGCTGCCGCCACCGGAGACCGCGAGCGGCTCGCCCGAGACGACGAGCCCGCTCGGGAGGAAGAAGCTCGTGCCCGCCAGCCGGTCCATCAACTGCAGCACGGCAGCGGCTTCGAGCGGCGGAAACGCCAGCAGGAGGAGGAACGACGTGACGAGCTGCGCCCAGATGAAGAACGGCAGCCGCATCATCGTCAGGCCCGGCGCCCGGAGCTGCAGGATGGTGACGACGATGTTGATCGAGCCGAAGAGCGAGGACGTGATCAGCAGCAGCATGCCGGCGAGCCACGCCGTCTGCCCGCTCGTCGCCAGAACGGAGAGCGGCGGGTAGGACGTCCACCCCGAGCCGGCCGCGCCGCCCGGCAGAAAGAAGCCCGACAGCATGACGGCGCCGCCCGCCGCGTACAGCCAGTAGCTGGCCGCGTTCAGGCGGGGGAACGCCATGTCGGGCGCGCCGATCATCAGCGGCACGAGGTAGTTGCCGAAGGCGCCGACGGCCAGCGGCACGACGGCGAGGAACACCATGATCGTGCCGTGCATGGCGCCGATCTGGTCGTAGAAGTCGGGCTGCAGCACGCCGCGCAACGTCGCAGGGCTGCCGAGCAGCGCGCCGGCGATCGGCACGGGCAGGGTCGGCCACGCCAGGTGCCAGCGCAGCGCCAGGATCAGCAGGAACCCGATCAGCAGGAACAGCAGGCTCGTCAGGCCGTACTGCAGCCCGACGACCTTGTGGTCCGTCGAGAACACGCGCATGCGTCCGCGCGCGTCAGTCCAGGATCGACGTCAGCGGCACGATGCGGACAGGGCCGAGGTTCGCGTCGCGAACCGGCTGCTCGATTTTGGACAGATCGCCGACGATGACGACCGCGAACGTGTCGGGCGTGATGTGCTGGCGCACGACGCGGCCGATGTCCTCCGGCCCGACGGCTTCGATCTTCGGCACGAACTCCGTGAAGAACGACGGGGCGAGGTCGTAGACGGCCAGCTCCGTCAGCCGCTGCGTCATGTCGCTCGTCGTCTCGAACTCGCCCGGGAAGCTCAGCGCCTCGAGATTCCGCACCCGCGTCAGCTCGGCCGGAGGCGTCGGCTCGCGCATGCCGTTCAGCTCGTTGAAGAACTCGCGCAGCGACTCGACGGTCTTGTCGGTCTGCACGCCGGCGCCAGCGACGAACGGCCCCGCGGTCGCGCGCATGTCGAACATCGACGAGGCGCCGTAGGTGTAGCCGTGCGCCTCGCGCAGGTTCTGGTTCAGCCTCGAGGAGAACGAGCCGCCGAGCATCGTGTTCATGACGCGCAGCGGGAAGTAGTCCGGCGTGGAGCGGGCGACGCCGATGCCGCCGATCCGGATCTGCGACTGCGCGGCGCCCGGCTTGTCGACGAGGTAGATCTGACGCGCGGCCGGCTTCGCCACCGCGGGCAGCGTCGGGCGCGCGACGGCGGCGCCGCCGGACCAGGTGCCGAACGTGCGGTCGAGCTGCGGCATCAGCTCGGCGGGGCGCACGTCGCCGGCCACCAGCAGGATCGTGTTCTGAGGCCGGTAGTGCGCGCCATGGAACGTGCGGAGGTCGGCCGCGGTGATCGCCGTGTTCGACGCCTGCGTGCCCATCGTCAGCGTCCCGTAGCGGTGCTCGGGGCCGAAGACGAGACGCGCGAAGGCGGCCGATGCGAGCGCAGCCGGGTTGTCGCGCGTCTGCACGAGCGACGTCAGACGCTCCTTGCGGACGCGCTCGAGGTCCCCGTCGGCGAAGCGCGGCCGCAGCACCGTGTCGGCGAGCAGCGGCAGCGCCTGCGACAGCTTCGACGCGGGCGTGTGCAGGTTGACGAGCGACGAGTCGAAGCCGGCGGCCGTGCTCAACGACGCGCCGAGGAAGTCGATCGCATCGGCGAGCTGCAGGGCGTCGTAGTTCCCGGCCCCTTCGTCGAGCATCGCGGCGGTGAAGTGCGCGAGCCCGTACCGGCCGGCCGGATCCGCGGCCGCGCCGGACTTGACGATGGCCGTGAGGTGCACGACCGGCACCTCGTGCATCTCGACGATCCACACCTGCAGCCCGTTCGGCAGCGTGCGCCGCTCGATCGGCGGGAGCCGCAGCGACGGCGGCGCGCCAGGCGCCGGGGGCGTGCCGCGATCGGGCAACTGGCGGGCGTCGATTCCGGGGACGGAGAGCAGCACGCTCGCGAGCAGCACGGCCGCGCTGCGCGCCACGACGCGCCGGACGAGAGCAGGTGAGAGACGTGTCATGGCGGCGCTCACTTTCCGGCCGGAACGACCGACAGCTCCAGCCGGCGATCGGCCGGCAGCCACTGCCTCACCGCCGCCTGCACGTCGGCGGGCCGCAGCGCCTGATACCGGGCGAAGTCCTGCGCGAAGTAGTCGGGATTGCCCGTGTTCACGTAGTAGCCGTTCAGCCGATCGGCCTTGCCCTCGACCGTTTCCATCTCGCTCAGGAACGACGCCTCGTACTGGTTCTTCACGCGGTCGACCTCACGCGCGTCCGGCGCCGCCTGCCGCAGTTTCCCCAGCTCCTCGTCGACGATGCCGGTCAGGCGGGCGAGCACGGCCGCGGGCGGATCGGAAGAGGGACGTGCCGTCACGGTGATGAGGTAGATCGAGCCGTAGCGCGACGAGTACTGCGCGGCCGATACGTCCTGCGCGAGCTGCATGTCGAACACCAGGCGTTTGTACAAGCGGGAGTTCTTGCCGTTCGCCAGCACGCCGCTCACCAGATCGAGATCGGCATCGCCCGTGGCGTAGAGCGCGGGCGTCGGCCAGCCGAGGTAGATCCGCGGGAGCTGGACCTGGTCGGTCAGCGTCTCCTTGACCACCGACGAGAGCGAGGCGGGCGGCACGGCGAGCGGCTCGACTTTCGGACCGGCCTTGACGTCTCCGAACCAGTACTCCACGCGCTTGCGCGCCGCCGCCGGATCGATGTCGCCCGCGATGACGAGGCTCGCGTTGCCCGGCGCGTAGTACTTCTTGAAGAACTCGACGACGTCCTCGTGGCTGGCGGCCGTCAGGTCGTCCATGTAGCCGATCGTCGGCCAGTGATACGGATGATTCGGCGGATACATCAGCTCGCCGATCCGCGGGTACGCCATGCCGTAGGGCGCGTTCTCGTATCGCTGGCGCCGCTCGTTCTTCACGACGTCGCGCTGCCCGTCGACGGTGGACGGCGTGACGACGTCGAGCAGGTAGCCCATGCGGTCGGACTCGAGGAAGAGCGCGGTGTCGAGCGCGTTCGACGGCACGACCTCGTAGTAGTTCGTCCGATCGCTCGTCGTCGACCCGTTGTTCGTGCCCCCGACCGCCTCGAGCAGCGTGTCGAACTCCCCCTCCTTGACGTGCTTCGAGCCCTCGAACATCAGGTGCTCGAAGAGATGCGCGAAGCCCGTGCGGCCCGGCTTCTCGTTGGCCGACCCGACGTGGTACCAGACGTTCACCGCGATCTTCGGGACGCTGTGGTCCTCGTGCAGGATGACGGTCAGACCGTTCGGCAGCGTGAACTTCGTGTACGGCACCGACAAGGCCGGCGTCGTCTGCCGGGCGGCCGTGGGCCAGCTCAGCGTCGCGACGACGATCGCGGCCATCGCGACCGGGAGGCTTCTCGACATTGGTGGGCTCCTTGGGGACAGTCTAAGCTGATCGCGTGTTCTCGTCGCGGCTGCCGTCCCATTTGACGCCGAACGCTCTCGCCGGGTTGGTGGCGCGCACGCGGGCGGCGGGAGGCCTCTTCGACGATCTGACGGAGACGAACCCGACGATGACCGGGCTGACCTGTCCTCGCGGACTGCTGGGCGCGCTCGCGGATCCGCGCGGCGTGGTCTATCGGCCGGATCCGCTGGGGCACGTCGAGGCTCGGGAAGCGGTGGCCGCTTCCTACGCTCGTCAGGGCGCCAACGTATCGCCGGCGGATCTGGTCCTCACGGCCAGCACGAGCGAGGCCTACGCGTTCCTGTTCAAGTTGCTCTGCGATCCGGGCGACCGCGTGCTCGTCCCTCGGCCGAGCTATCCGCTGTTCGAGCTGCTGGCCGGTCTGGAGGGCATCGAGCTGGCGCCATACCGGCTGGACCCGCTCGCCGGCTGGCGGATCGATCGGGCGGATCTCGAGCGCGCCCTGACGCCGCGCGTGCGTGCCGTCCTCGTCGTGAGCCCGAACAACCCGACCGGCTCGATGATCCAGGACGACGAGCGCGATTGGCTGACGAGGCTCGCGGCCGATCGCGACATGGCGATCGTGGCAGACGAGGTGTTCGGCGACTACCGGCTGAGCCCGCGCCGCACGGCCGCGTCGTTTGCGGGGCACGCGTCGCGTGCGCTGACGTTCACCCTGGGCGGGCTGTCGAAATCGGCCGCGCTGCCCCAGCTCAAGCTGGCGTGGATGGCGATGAGCGGGCCAGCCGATCTGAAGGATGCGGCGCGCGAGCGGCTCGAGCTCGTCGCCGATACCTACCTGTCGGTGGCGACGCCGGTGCAGATTGCGGCCGCGGCGCTCGTCGAGTCGGGCGTGGAGATGCGCCGGCGCATCACCGAGAGGCTGATCCGGAACCTCGGCACGCTGAGGGCGGCCGTCGCCCGGCACCCGTCCGTCACGCTTCTCGAGCCTGAGGGCGGCTGGTCCGCTCTCCTTCGTGTGCCGGCCACGTCGTCGGAGGAAACGCTCGTGCTGCGTGCGGTCGAGGAGGCGCAGGTGCTCGTGCATCCTGGATATTTCTTCGACTTCCCCGGCGAGGCGTACCTCGTCGTGAGCCTCCTGCCCGAGCCCGCGCGATTCGAGGCGGCCGTCGCCCGGCTGCTGCCCGTCGTCGCGGGCCACGGTGCGAGATGAGCCGGCATGTCGGGTTGAGCCTGCCGCTGTTCTCCATACGCTCGTCCGAGAGCTGGGGGATCGGTGAAATCGGGGATCTGCCGCGGCTGACGTCGTGGCTGGCTCGCGGAGGATTCAGCCGGGTGATGGTGTTGCCGCTCGGCACGCTGCCGGCGGGAGAGACGTCGCCGTATTCGGCCACCTCGACGCTCTCGATCGATCCCATCTACATCAGCGTGCGTGACGTTCGCGACTTCACGCACGCGGGAGGCGAGCGCGCGCTGTCCGCTCGCGCGCGCGCCGCCCTGGCCGCCGCGCGCGACGCGCCAGCCGTGGACTACGACGCGGTGCGCACGGCCAAGCACGAGGCGCTCGCGCTCGCGTTCGACGCGTTCCTTCGCCGCGAATGGCGGCGCAAGACAGGACGTGCCGCCGCGCTCGCGGCGTATGCGGAGCGCGAGCACGCCTGGCTCGACGACTACGCGCTCTTCCAGGCGCTGTCGTCGGCCCACGGCCAGGCGTCGTGGCGCGAGTGGCCGGCGGCGCTGCGCGATCGCGATCCGGCCGCGCTCGATCGTGCGCGGCGCGAGCTCGCCGACGATCTGCTGCGCCATCAGTACTGGCAATGGATCGCCGAAACGCAGTGGCAGCGCGGCCGCGAAGCGGCGCGCGCGGCGGGCGTCGCCGTCTACGGCGATCTCCCGTTCGTCGCGAACCTGCAGAGCCCGGAGGTCTGGGCGCGCGCCGGCGAGTACCTGCTCGACGTGTCGGCCGGCGTGCCGCCCGATGCGTTCAGCGAGACCGGCCAGGACTGGGGGCTGCCGACCTACCGCTGGGACGCGATTGCCGCGAGCGGGTACGCGTGGACGTTCCAGCGCGGCCGACGGATGGCGGCGTTGTACGACGGCCTGCGCGTCGACCATGTCATCGGCATCTACCGCACCTACGGCCGGCCGCCCGGGGGCGTGCCGTTCTTCAGCCCTGAAGGGGAAGCCGCGCAGGTGGCGCAGGGCGAAGCGGTGCTCCGCGCGCTCCAGCAGAGCGGGCTCGCGCTCATCGCCGAGGACCTCGGCGTCGTGCCCGACTTCCTGCGTCCGTCGCTCGCCCGGCTCGGCATTCCAGGCTGCAAGGTGATCCGGTGGGAGCGCGACTGGCACGCCGACGGCCAGCCGTTCGTCGACCCGGCCACCTATCCTCCCGTCTCGGCCGCCATGACCGGCACCCACGACACCGAGCCGCTGCCGCTGTGGTGGGCGACCGCACCGCTCGAGGAACGCCGCGCGATGCTGGCGTTGCCGCTGCTCGCCGCGAGCGGCCTCACCGATCCGGAGTGTCGCTGGAGCGAGGCGCTGCGCGACCGGCTGATCGAGCTCGCGTATCGCGCCGGGTCGAACGAGGTCTTTCTCCCCGTGCAGGATTTCTTCGGCTGGCCCGGCCGCATCAACACGCCCGGCACGGTGGGGCCCGAGAACTGGCGCTGGTGCCTGCCCTGGTTCGTCGATCGCGTGAACGACGTCGACGATGCCGTGGAGCGGGCGCGATTCGGGCGAGCGCTCGCCGAGGCGACTGGCCGGCTGCCGGCCTCGGATTACACTAATCCCCCGAAGTCGCAGGACGTGACGTCGGAGGGATGAATTCGGCAGTGACCAGATTCCACTACTCGATTCGCGAATACCCGCTGCAGCAGGGCGCGCTCGAGATCGCGTACATCGAGGAGTTCTTCAACGAGTTCCCCACCCGGAAGACCGCCAACGAGATCATGCAGCGGCTGGAAGGCCGCGAGGCGCAGATCCTGATGGCCGAGGCGCCGTCTCCGGAGGACGGCTCCGCGATCGTGCCGGTCTCGTACAAGGTGTCGCACGAGCTGCGGCCCAACGAAACCGATCCGAAGCTCGCGGACCTCGTCGACCGGCTCCGCGACGTGATCGACTTCGACGGGGAGCGCGTGCTCTACAACTGGCTCGGCGCAACGCGCATGGATTGGCGGGGCCAGGGCCACTTCCGCGCGCTCACCGAAGAGCAGGAAGTGTGGGCCGTCGCCCAGGGCTACGACGTCGTGGTCGTCAAGACGAAGAACCGCTACTACGACATGCGCGGCACGCTCGACAGCCTGCAGTTCAACGTGATCAAGCTGGAGCCGGCGTCCGACCTGCTCGACTCGAAGGTGTACCTGAGCAAACGGCTCGGGCCGTTCGTGCTCGACGCCCATCGCAGCCGTCGTCAGGTGACCCGCGTCTGATCTCCACGTGACCCGGGCGACCGCGTCTCAATCGCAGCGGCTCGCCGCCGTCCAGGCGCCGGTGATCCCGATCATCGCGCGGTGGATCGCCGAGACGCCGGGCACGATCGCGCTCGGCCAGGGGCTCGTGTCGTACCCGCCGCCGCCGGAGGCCGTCGAGGCGGCACGCCGGTTCGGCACCAGCCTCGAGGACCATCACTACGGGCCGATCGAAGGTCTCCCCTCGCTCGTCGGCGCGCTCGAGGACAAGCTCGCGCGTGAGAACGGCATCGCGGTGCGTCCCGCCAGCCGGGTCGTCGTGACGGCCGGCGCCAACCTCGCGTTCATGAACGCCGTGCTCGCCGTCACCGATCCGGGCGACGAGGTCATCCTGCCGGTGCCGTTCTACTTCAATCACGAGATGGCCGTGACGATGGCGGGAGCGCGGCCGGTGGCGGTGCGCTCGACCGACCGCGACCAGCTCGACGTGGAGGCGATTGCCGCGGCCATCACGCCGCGCACGCGCGCCGTCGCGACGGTCTCGCCGAACAATCCGACCGGCGCCGTGTACCCGGAATCCGATCTGCGCCGCGTCAACGCGCTGTGCCGCGAACACGGGCTGTTCCACGTGCACGACGAGACGTACGAGTACTTCGTCTACGGCCCCGAGCGCCACTTCTCGCCCGGCGCGATCGACGGCGCGGCGGATCACACGATCACGCTGTTCTCGCTGTCGAAGGCCTACGGCCTCGCGAGCTGGCGGGTGGGATACATGGTGATCCCCGAATCGCTCTGGGAGGCGATCGACAAGATCCAGGACACGATGGTGATCTGCGCGCCGTCCGTCTCGCAGCACGCCGCGCTCGCGGCGGTCGCCTGCGGGCGGCCGTACACCGAGCGCCAGCTCGGACCGTTGCGGGCGGCTCGTGCGATCATGCAGCGGGAGCTGGGGCGCGCGTCGCAGGTGTGCGAGGTGCCGCCCGCGGCCGGTGCGTTCTACTTCTTCGTGCGGGTGTTCACCTCGATGGACTCGCTCGTCCTGACCGAACGGTTGATCCGCGAGCACGGCGTCGCGGTCGTCCCCGGCCGCGTCTTCGGCGAGTCGTCCTGCGCGATCCGCGTGTCCTACGGCGTGACCGACGCCGCGACGGCCGAGGAAGGCGCGCGGCGGCTGGCGGACGGGCTCCTCGCGATGGTCCGACCGTGAAGATCGCGACCTGGAACGTGAACGGCATCCGCGCGCGGCAGCAGGAGGTCGCCGACCTCATCGGCCGCGAGGCGCCCGACGTGATCTGCCTGCAGGAGATCAAGGCGCCGCAGGGCAAGGTGCCCGAGCTGCTGCTCGCCGCCGGAGGATATTGGTGCTACTGGCATGGCGCGAGCGCCTATTCGGGCGTGGCGCTCCTCGTGCGTCACAGTTTTTTCACGGAACGCCCCGCCTTCGCCCATCCGTCTTTCGACCATGAGGAGCGGATCGTGATTGCGGAGCTTGGACCGCTGACCCTCGCGTCCGTCTACGTGCCCAACGGCGGCAAGGACTACGACGCGAAGCTCCGGTTCCTCGAGGCGCTCGGCGACTGGGCCGGTTCGACGCTGGCGGCCGGCAGAGCGCTCGTCATCTGCGGCGATCTGAACGTGGCGCGCGAGGAGCGAGACGTGCACCCGAAGGAACGCAAGCCCAACCAGATCGGCACGCGCCCCGAGGAGCGTGCGCTCTTCGGCCGGCTGCTCTCCGCTCCGCTCGTGGACGTCGGGCGCACGCTCGATCCCGGCAACGATGCGCTCTTCACCTGGTGGGCCCCGTGGCGCAACCTGCGCCAGCGCAACATCGGCTGGCGCATCGACTACGTGCTGGCCACGCCGGTGCTGGCGGGCACGGCTCGCTCGGCGATCTCCATGCGCGAATTCGGCTCGAGCGATCACGCGCCCGTCGTCGCGACCTTCGAGGGATGAGGCGGAGCCGCCATGAGCTTACGTCTGCGGCTGATTTTGGCGTTCTTCCTGCTGTCGGTGGTGCCGCTCGGCGCGCTGACGCTCTACGCCTACACGAGCAACGCGAGGGCGGCGCGGGAGGCGGCGCGTCACGAGGCCGAGCTGCTCGCCGGCGAGCTGACACAGCGGATGCAGGTCGTGACGGCGCAGCTCAGCGAGCGCGTCGAGTACCTGATGAACCTCGCGAATGCGACGGCCGCGGTCGACACCGCGCAGCAGTCGACGCGTGAGACCGCGGCGGCCGTGGCGCCGGCCACGGAGTTGGCCAGTGCCACGGCCGCCTCCCAGACGCTCAGCAGCATCGCGATGCTGCTGAACAACGTCGAGCTGCGAGACGGCTTCCGCGGCCGGCGTGGCGGCCGCGGGCGCGGATTCTTGCCGCCCGACGGCCGGGGCATGCCGCCGGTCGGCGCGCCGCCGGCCGGCAACGGCCGGGCCGCCACGTCGGCGGCCGGCGTCGCCGCCGGCCCCGAGCTGCCGGTCGCCGGCGCCGGCACGCCAGACGACGCTCGCCGCGCGGATCGTGCGCGCGGCCGGCGCGGCGAGCCGCCCGCGCCGGCGCTCGCGCCGGCAGGTCCGGGCGCGCCCGCTCCGCCGAGCGCGCCCGAGGCGGCCAGCCGCGGAGCCGCCGCGGACCGCCAGCCGCCGGCGGCACCCGAAGGACCGCCGGCGCCGGCGTCGCCCGCGGCCGCGCCCGACGCGCCGCCCAGCCCTGACGAGCGGATCGCCATCGACATGATGCCGATCCGGCGCGAGATCATGCAGCAGTTCGCGTCGCAGGAGGAGTTCGCGGCGCTGCCCGAGGCCGAGCAACAGCGGATCATCGGCGAAGTGAACCAGCGGATGCTCGGCATCCGCATGGGCATCCAGATGGGCACGGCCGAAGTGCAGCGCCGCATCGCCGACGCGCAGCGCGCGGCCGAGGCCAAGGCCCGCGAAGCCGCCGCCGCCGTCTCGGTCGTGACGGCACCATCCGCAGCGTCCGCCCCGCTGCAGCGCAGGAGCACGCTCTCGGGCAGCCGCCTGGACGTCACCATGGAGCGCAACGGCGAGGTGGTGTCGCGCGCGAACGCCGAGATCAACCTGCAGAACCTGCTCGGCACCGTGTTCTCGACCACTCGCCGCGATCGGGGCGAAGTGCCGTTCGCCGTCGCGAAGGACGGCCGGCTCTACACGCCGACCGATGCGGACCGGAAGATCATCGAGTCGATCGGCGGTGTCGCGCTTCGGCCCGAGACGCCGCCCGGGACTGCCGTGCTCAACGACTGGATCGTCGTCACGACCGCGGATCCGACCGGGGCCGGATTGAAGTTCGGCATCGCACGGCCGGTCGGCGACTCGCTCGCCGAGCTTCGCCGCACGGCCGCGCGCAACGTCGGCGTCGGCCTCGGGTTCTTCGGGCTGGCGCTCATCGGCATCGTGCCGCTCTCGATGCGCCTCACGCGCAATCTCTCGGTGCTCAGCGAGGGGGTGCGCCGCATCGCGCAGGGCGACTATCGCGCGCGCGTTCAGGTGTCGTCGAAGGACGAGATCGCGCAGCTCGCCGCGGCGTTCAACCAGATGGCGCACGACGTCGAGGTGCACCAGCGTGCGGCGATCGAGCAGGAGCGCATCCGGCGCGAGCTCGAGCTCGGCCGGCAGATCCAGCACGACATGCTGCCGCAGGTGCCGCTGCGGCTCGGCCTGACCGAAGTGCGGGGCGTGTCGGTGCCGGCGCGCGAGGTGGGCGGCGACTTCTTCAACTACTTCCAGTTGCCGAACGGACAGTTGTCGCTCCTCGTCGGCGACGTCTCGGGCAAGGGGGTGGGCGCCGCGCTCCTCATGGCCAACATCCAGGCGTCGCTGCGCACGCGCCTCGCGCTCGGCCAGGATCTCGCCGCCATCGCCCGCGAGCTCGACGCCGAGATCGAAGCCGGCACGCCCGGCGGCGTCTACGCGACGCTCTTCGTCGCGATGCTCGATCTGCAGAGCTACGTGCTCCGCTACGTGAACGCCGGCCACAACCCGCAGTACGTCATCCGGCGCGACGGCACGCTCGAGCAGATGCCGTCCTCCGGTCTGCCGGTCGGACTGCTGTCGGGCCGCGGCTACTTCGAGCAGACGGTGCGGCTCGCGCCCGGCGACCTGTTGTTCTTCTACACCGACGGCTGCGTCGAAAACGAGAATGCGAGCGGTGAGGCCTTCGGGTCCGATCGGCTCGAGGAGTTGCTGCGCGCGACGGCCAAGAGCGGCACCGAGGACCTGCTCGCGCGGGTCGAACGCGAGGTGACGGCCTTCCGTGGCGCGCGCGAGCCGTTCGACGACGCGACGATGATGGTCGTGACGATCGGCTAGCGGCGCAGGCGCGCGAGATCGGATCGTCGCGGATCGGTCAGTTCGTCAGATCGCACGTGCCGTAGGCTTGCGACGTGCGCGGCACATCCGACGTTTCGCCGATGTGCCGCGAGTGCACGGCGCGGAACGTCTTGCCGTCGCCGCCGGCCGAGAACACCGTCGTCAGCGTGAAGTTGCCGATCGGCGTCTGCTCGATGACGTTCAGCCCGGTCTCGGCCAGCCGCACCGTCACCGGCACGGTGCCGGCGGCCACGATGCGCGCCTGGTTCTTCTTGTAGTCGATGCCTTCGATGCGGAACGAGAATTCCTGCGTGCCGCTGATGGCCTGGGGCGCCGCGCCGTCCCACCGCGCCGCGCCGTAGACCGGGAACGAACAGGTGAGGGCCTTGGCGGCGGCGAACGGGCCAGGCGCCGGGCGGCCGCGTTGCGCCACCACCGGCGCGGCGGCCAGGACGCCCACCACCACCACGCCGACGTAGAGCGACGAACGTCCGAGCCTCACCGGCATGTCACGCTCCTTCAAGAGGCCAGGCGAACCTGGCGCGGCGTCTCGTGCTTCGCGCGGTCGCGGCGGAAGAGCCGGCCGACCCGATCGCGCCATCCCGACAGGATGTCGTAGAACGTCGGGATGACCAGCAGCGTCAGCAGCGTGGAGGTGATGACGCCGCCGATGATCGCGCGGCCGAGCGGCGCGCGGAAATCGGCGCCCTCGCCGTGCCCGAGCGCGACCGGCACCATGCCGGCGATCAGCGCGAACGTCGTCATCAGGATGGGCCGCAGCCGCGCGCGTCCCGCTTCGACGATGGCCTCGTGGCGCGGCACCCCGCGCTCCTCAGACCATTTCGCGAAGTCGATGAGCAGGATCGCGTTCTTCGCCACGATGCCCATGAGCAGGATCACGCCGATCATGCTCATGATGTTCAGTGTATCGCCGGTCAGCATCAGCGCGCCGACGACGCCGATGAGCGAGAGCGGCAGCGAGAGCATGATCGCGAGCGGATCAAGGAACGAGTTGAACTGCACGACGAGGACCAGGTACATCAACAGCACCGCCACGCCGAGCGCGGTCAGGATGCGCGTGAAGACCTCGATCTGTTCGCGCGTCTGGCCGCCCTGCGTGATCGTGTAGCCGGGCGGGAGCGCGACGCCGTCGATCCTCGACTGGATGTCGGCGACGACGTCCGAGAGAGGCCGACCCTCGGTGTTGGCCTGCACGGAGATCACCCGCTCGCGGTCGAGGTGATCGATCCGGTTCGGCCCGAGCGACGGCCGCACCGAGGCGACTTGGCCGAGCGGCACCGTCGCGGGCCGGCCGTCCGGCCCGGGCACGACGAGCGGCAACGTCGCGAGATCGGCCGCGCGGGCGCGCGATTCGGGCGCCAGGCGCACCGTGACGTCGCGCGTCTTGCCGGTCGGATCGACCCAGTCGCCGACGTCCACGCCGGCGAACGCCGGCCGCAACGCCTGGGCGATATCGGCCACGCGCAGGCCCAGATCGCCCGCGAGCGCGCGGTCGATCGTGATGTCCACTTCCGGCTTCTGGCCTCGGGTCGACAGGCCGACGTCGACCGCCCCCGTCACCTGCCGCGTGGCGGCCAGCACCTCGTCGGCCAGCTTCGACAGCACGGTGCTGTCCGGCCCGCGCAGTTCGATCTGGATCTGCTTCTGGTTGTCGAACCCGCTCGTCTGCACGGACGCCGTGACGCCGCCGATCTCCGGCAGCCGCTGGCGCAGGGTGCGCGCGATCGTCTCCTGGTGATCCGCCCGCTCGGCCTTCGGCGCGAGCCCGACGTACACGCGCGCTTCGTCGACCGCGCCCGACGTGCCGCCGATGGTCGCGTAGGTGTGGTCCACGCCGGGGATCGAGCGCGCCAGCGCGACCACGTCCTCCACCTTCTTGTTCGTGTACGCCAGGTTCGAGCCCGCCGGCGTCTCGATGTTGATCGAGAACTCCGAGTTGTCCGAGACCGGAAAGAACTCGCCGCCGAGCAGGCCCATCGCCGGCATCGCGAGGGCGCCGCCGAACGAGGTGATGGCCAGCACCACCATCGCGAACCGGTGGCGCAGCGCCCAACCGATCACGCGCTTGTAGCGATCCGCCTGCCGGTTGAACCAGATGTTGAAGTACGCGAGCTGCCGCGCCAGGAACCAGCGCTGGTCGGTGGGCAGGTGCGGGTCGGGCCAGTAGGCCGAGAGCATCGGGTCGAGCGAGAACGACACGAACAGCGAGACCAGCACCGAGCACGCGATCGTGAGCGCGAACGGCGACATCCACTGCTCGGCGACGCCGCCCATGAACGCAATCGGCACGAACACGACCACGATCGAGAAGGTCGTGGCGGCCACCGCGAGCCCGATCTCGGACGTGCCCTCGTGCGCGGCCTGCAGGTGATCCCGGCCCAGCTCGACGTGCCGCACGATGTTCTCGCGCACCACGATCGCATCGTCGATCAGGATGCCGATCGCCAGCGACAGGCCGAGCAGCGACATCGTGTTGAGCGTGAACCCGAACGCCAGGACGGCGATGAACGAGGCGATGACGGAGACCGGCAGCGCGAGGCCGGTGATGATCGTGGACCGCCACGAGTTGAGGAAGAGGAACACCGTGAGCACGGTCAGCACGGCGCCTTCGACGAGCGCCCAGCCGACGTTCGCCACGGAATTCGCCACGCGCTCGCCGGAATTCCGCACGATGCTGATCGACACGCCCGCCGGCAGCGTCTTGCGGATCTCCCCGATCTCGCGCAGGACGGACGCCGAGACCGCGGTCGTGCTGTAGCCCTTCGTCTTCTTGACGTCGATGCCGACCGCCTCGCGGCCGCCGAAGAGGGCGGCCGTCCGCGGCTCCTCCACGCCGACGTGCACGGTCGCGACGTCGCCCAGCCGCACGAGCCGGCCGTCGCGGTTCGCGACGACGATGGCGGCGAACTGATCGGCGGTGGTGACGCGCCCGCCGAGCCGGATCGTGCGCTCGTCGTGGATGCCGAGCAGCCGGCCGACCGGCGCGGCGAGGTTCTGCGCCGACACGGCGGCCACGACCTCGCCCATGCTCACGCTGGCCGCCTGCAGCGCGTCGGGCCGGACGTCGATCGTCATCTCGCGCGTGTTGGCGCCGGCGATCTCGACCTCGCCGACGCCGGCGAGCGCGCGCAGCCGGCGCGAGATGCCCGGATCGGCGAGCAGCGTGAGCTGCGCCACCGACAGGCGCTCGGACGACATCGCGAGCGACACGATCGGGAAGTCCACCGGATTCACCCGCGTCAGGACGGGCTCCTCCATCTCGGGCGGCAGGTCGTTGCGGATCGAGTTGATCTCGTCGCGGATCTCCTGCGTCGCGAGCTGCAGATCCTTCTCGTAGTCGAACTCGACGAGCACCGTCCCGAAGCCGTCGAGCGAGTTCGACGTGACCTTCGTGACCCCGCTGATGCCGGAGATCGCTTCCTCCATGGGGTCCACGATCTCGCGCTCCACCTGATCCGGCGAGGCGCCGGGATAGGGCACGGCGACGACGACGAGCGGGACGGCCACGTCGGGAAACTCGTCGGTCTGGAGCAGCACCAGGGACACGAGCCCGAAGACCACCAGCGTCAGCATGCTGACGACGGTGATGACCGGCCGGCGGATGGCGAAATCAGAGATGAACATGCGTCACCCGATCACTTTCACGCGCGTGCCCGGCGCGATCGCCTTCGACGAGCCGACGACGAGCACGTCGCCCTCGGCGAGACCGGCGATCACCTCCACGCGCTCCGCGTCCGGCATCCGCACGCCGAGCGTGACGGTCGCCCGTTCGGCGGTGCCGTCGGGACGGATGCGTGTCACGGTCGGCGTGGGACCCGTCTCGTCCACGGCCGACAGCGGGACGACGATCCCGCGGCGGTTCGTGGCCTCGATGCGCCCGTCCGCGAACAGGCCCGCGATCAGGCGGCCTTGCACGTTGGGCACGGAGACGTAGAGCGACACTTGGCGCGTGACCGGATCGGCCGCCGGGCTGATCCGATCGACGATGCCCGTGAACTCGCCGGGCACGCCGCGAATGGAGAAGCGGGCGGTGGCGCCGCGTCTCACCTCGTGAATCTGATCGGAGCGGACGGAGGCCTCGAGGCGCAGGCTCGACGGATCGATGATCGTCAGCAGTTCGGCGCCGGGCGCCACGACGTCGCCGAGGTTCGCGTGGCGGGAGCTGACGATCCCGGAGAACGGGGCCGTGATGGACGTGTCCTCGATCTGCTGGGTGACCGACGTTCGGCGCGCGCGCGCCGCGGCCACCTGCGCCTCGGCGTTCGACACGGCGTTTCTCGCCTGCTCGAGATCGCGGGCGGCGAGCGCGCCGCCTTTCACGAGCACCTCGGTGCGCTGCAGCTCGGCGGTCGCGACCGCGAGCGCGGTCTCGCTCGACTTGACCGCGACGTTCGACGACTCGAGCGCCATGTCGAGGTCGCGCG
This sequence comes from Acidobacteriota bacterium, assembly GCA_020853395.1. Classification (NCBI taxonomy): domain Bacteria; kingdom Pseudomonadati; phylum Acidobacteriota; species Acidobacteriota bacterium. The sequence continues at coordinate 118,266 of JADYYY010000005.1, read as the reverse complement.
ACGAGATGCGGGCGAGCACGGTGCCGGTGCGCACCGGCTGGCCGCGGTCGACGTTGAGCGCGACGATCGAGCCGCCGACCTGGGCGCGGACCGTCGCCTCCCGCGCCGGCGTGAGCTGCCCCGAGATCGTCGGCCCGGCCGAGATGTCGGACATCGTCGCGGTCGCGACGTTCTCGGGCGCGAGCTGGATCGTCAGGGGAGCGGACGTGGCGGCCGGTGCGGATGCGGCGGAGTTGTCGCATCCGGAGGCGGCCCCCGCCAGGGCGAGGACCGTCAGGCCGGAAAGCACGGAGTGAAAACGCAGCGGCATGGAGACTCCTGAAGAGGCGCTCAACGGGCGCCGAGAGGCAGCGTGGGCAGCAGCGCGACACGCGCGCGGGCGACCTGCACGTCGCGGGCGGCCTGCGCCCGATTGGCTTGCGCGACCTGCAGTTGCAGGCGCGAGTCGTTCAGCTCGAGCTGCGTCGAGAGCCCTTCGCGATTCCGCAGCTCGGCGATCTCGTAGGCGCGGCGCGCCTGTTCCACGGTGCCGGCGCTCGCCTCGAGCGCCGCTTCTGCGGCCGTCAGATCCTGCAGGGCCGTGGCCGAATCGAGCAGCGACAGCTCGCGCGCCTGCTGGAGCTGCGCTTCCGCTTCGGCGAGCGTGGCGCGCGCGGCGCGCTCGCCGGCGCGCAGGCGTCCGCCCGTGAGGATCGGAACCTGCAGCGTGGCGCTCGCCGACCAGTTGGTGCGGAAATCGCCGACGCCGGGCAGCACCCCTTCGCTCGGATAGCCCACGCGGGCGAGCGACGAGTTGAGGGCGACCGAGGGGAGGCGTTCGGCGCGGGCCGCCGAGATCGCCGCCTGCCGGAGGCCGACGACCGTCTCGGCCTGGCGCACGCTCGTGCGGTCGTCGCTCGGCCCGGCCGCGCGCGCCGCCGCGAGCGCGCCGGCGAAGGGCGGCGGCGGCGCGATCTCGGGCGCCTCGAGATCGACGTCGAGAACCAGAGGCTCGCTCGCGGGCAGATCGAGCAATTGACGGAGACGGAGGTAGGCGACGTCGCGCGACGCGCGGCTGCGGATCACCTCGGGGCGCTGGTTGTCGCGCGCGACCTGCGCGCGCAGCAGCTCGAACTCGGGCTGCCGGCCGGCCTCGTAGGCGAGCTTGACCTGGTCGTAGGTGGCGCTCGCCTGATCGAAGCCCGACTCGGCGATCGCGACCATCCGATCGCTCAGCGCCGCGTCGTAGAAGGCCTGCGTCACGTCCAGCAGCACCTGCGCCTCGGCGGTCGTCGTCGCGAGCGCAGCCGCGCGCTTCGAGAAGCCCGCCTGCGCGCGCTGCGCGCCGAGCCGGCCGCCGGTGTAGAGCGACTGCGAGAACGAGAAGGCCGCCTGATAGATGTTCTTCTGGCCGAACGGCAGCGTGCCGAAGCTGAACGACGGGCCGATGGCGCCGCACGTGGCGGCGCGTTCGAGCTCGGCGACGCGGGTGGCGAGCGGCTGGCCCGCGTCGACGGCGAGCGGATCGCAGACGGGCCCCGTGGATTGGAACGCGCCGCTGAACTCCGAGGCGAGCGTGCGCGTGTAGGTGCTCGCGAGGCTCAGTTGCGGCAGCCGCTGGCTGAGCACCTGCTGCTCTTCGGCGTCAGCGCGCTGCTCGCCGGCGCGCGCCGCGCGGATGGCCGTGCTGTGCGACCGCGCGAGGTCGAGCGCCTGCTGCAGCGTGAGCCGCGGCGTCTGCGCGAGCAGGAGCTGCGGCGTGGCGAGCAGCAGCCCGGCGGTCGCGAGCGGGAGAAACGAGCGTCGTAGCGTCATGGTGCGTTCCTGGAGTCGGAGAAGTGACGGCCGCCGTGGCGCCAATCGCCTGGAGCAGCAGGTCGACGTAGCGATCGACGGCGTCGCGCATCGCGTGCGGATAACGCTCCGGCATCGTGTCGCGGCCGAGCGCGTCGGTGAAGAGCGCGCCCATCAGCATGTTGGTCGCCGTGCGCTCGTCGAAGGCCGGCGACGCCAGGCCGTTCGCTTTCAGGCGCCCGAGATAGCCGGCCAGATCGTTCGCGATCCGGATCGAGGCCTGCATGCCGTGCGCGCAGTTCTGGGGGTGCTCGCAGTACTCGCCGAGCGAGCGGCGGATGAGGGTCCGCAAGCGGTACAGCTCGCGATGGTGCTCGCGGCCCCAGGCGATCAGCTCCACGCGCGGATCGACCGGGTCGTCCGGCAGCGTGCGGCGGATCGCCTGGGTCGCGAAGCCCTCGAGCGCCGTGCGGAGCAGGTCGTCCTTGCTCTTGAAGTGCCGGAACAGCGTGACCTCGTTGACGTTCGCCTCCCCGGCGATGCGCCGCGTGGTGGCGCCCCGCCAGCCGGTCTCCGCGAACACCTTGATGGCGGCCTCGAGCAGCGCCTGCCGGACGGTCATCCGTCCACCTTACCGGGAGATCGCCGAGTGTGCAAGTAATTACTTGCACGCCGACCGCGCCGGCCGGCGCGGCGCCGCTGCACGGCGACGCCGACTTCGGGTAGGGTGGTGCCGTGCCCGAGGCTCCCGTTGCCCGCCGGCGCGCCGCGGCGCACGCCGTGACCGTCGGCCAGCGCGTGTTTCCCGTGGATCTCGCCCGCCACCCGCGCGCCCGGCGCTACGTGCTGCGCGTCTCGCCCGACGGGCGGCTGCGCCTCACCGTGCCGCGCGGCGCCTCGATCGCCGGCGCGCTGTCGTTCGCCGCGCGCGAGCAGGCGTGGATCGACCGCGAGTGGGCGCGGCTGGAGCTGCGCGCCGCGGCCTGGCGCGACGGCGCCGGCCTCTGGTTTCGCGGCGAGCGCGTCGTCCTTCGGCTCGGCGACGGCGCCGCGCACTTCGCCGGCGAGCGCGTGGCCGCGTCCGAGCGCGACCTGCGGCCGGCCGTCGAACGGCACCTGCGCGCGATGGCGCTCCGCGAGCTGCCGACGCGCACGCACTCGCTCGCGCGCGCGCACGAGATCGCCATCGCGTCCGTGTCGGTGCGCAATCAGCGGTCGCGCTGGGGCTCGTGCTCGCCGCGGGGCGCGATCGCGCTCAACTGGCGGCTCGTCCAGATGCCGCCCGACGTGGCCGACTACGTGATCCTCCACGAGCTCGCCCATCGCCTCCACCCGAACCACTCGCGCCGTTTCTGGCGCGCGGTCGAGCGTCTCTGCCCCGCGTGGCGCGCCGCGGAACGTTGGCTGCGCGCGCACGGACGCGATCTGTTCTGACGATCGCATCCGGATACGTCGCTGTTTCGGTATTGATTCTGGAATTCGGCGGCTGGGAGGCGCATCGGGCCGGTGATCGATTGATCTACTCGGGATGCGCGATCCGATCTCACGTGCGAGGTGTCGAGATCGCCGCCGGCCCGCTCGTGCCGCTCGCCTGGACGTCGCCGGCGAGCGAAAGGAGCTCCGCGAGAATCATCGCCGTCGCGCCCCACACGTCGTGGCCGTGCACGTGAAAGGCCGGACACGCGATCGTCAGACCGTCGCGCGTGTGCTCGATCCGGCGCACGCAGGCCGGGTCGCCCAGCTCGGCGATTCCGACTTCGAGCAGCGCTGACACTTCGCGTGCGTGCAGGCGGAACGCCGGCTCGCGATCGGCGATGCCGACGACCGGATGGATCACGAAGTTGCTCACCGGCACCCAGAGCGTCGACAACGCGCCGAGCACGCGGACGTCCGCCGCGGCGACGCCGATCTCCTCGTCGGCCTCGCGCAGTGCCGCGGCCTGCGGCGACTCGCCGCGATCGATCGCGCCGCCGGGGAGGCTCACTTGGCCGGCATGCTGCGGCAGCGTGTGATGGCGCACGGTCAGCGGCAGCATGACGCCCTCGCGCCGCGCGTACAGCAGCACGAGAGCCGCCGCATGGCGCGCGGTGTCGGGCCGCTGGTCGGGCGACCAATCGGCGCGTTCGGGGCGCGGCGCGAAGCGGCGCTGCGCCGCGGCGCCCGGCAGCGGCATCGCCAGCCGCCGGCGGAGCGTCGTTTCGAGCGCCGACAACGCGACGGTCATGGGGCGAGCCGGCGCGGTTCCACAAATATGTCGCCGCGCCGCGGATCGATTCTGCAAGATTGTCGAACTCGGCGCCCGAGGCGCATCTCGGCTGGAAAAATCGGCTCCGATCGCACGCTTCGCCCCTTTACTTTTGATCGCTTCTGTACAGAATTAAGACCGCTGCCCGCCGTGCCGGCCGGGATTTTTCACGTCGCCATTTTCCGTCCACCCAAGACCGAAGGAAGGACATCGCCAATGGGTTCGTCAGCGCTCCAGGACGCCAGCAAGAACATCATCGAGTGGGAGAAGACGGTAGGCAAGTCGCCGACGTGGCCGCAGGCCACGGAGATCTTCGGCTCGCTCACCTTCAACGAGCAGGTGCAGCGTCAGCGCCTGCCGCGCGATGTGTTCAAGGCGTTGCGCCGCACGGTGGCGCAGGGCGTGCCGCTCGACGGCTCGGCCGCCAACGTCATCGCGGCGGCGATGAAGGACTGGGCGATCGAGCACGGCGCGACGCACTACACGCACTGGTTCCAGCCGCTCACCGGCATCACGGCCGAGAAGCACGATTCGTTTCTGTCGCCGACCAACGACGGCCGCGCCGTCGCCGAGTTCAGCGGCAAGGAGCTCATCAAGGGCGAGCCCGACGCGTCGAGCTTTCCGTCCGGCGGCATGCGCTCCACCTTCGAAGCGCGCGGTTACACGGCCTGGGATCCGACGAGCTCGCCCTGGCTGCTGAAGACGCAGAACGGCACGACGCTCGTCATCCCGACCGCCTTCGTGAGCTGGACCGGCGACTCGCTCGACAAGAAGACGCCGCTGCTCCGCTCGATGGAGGCGCTCTCGAAGCAGGCGCTCCGCATCCTGAAGCTCTTCGGATCGGACGCGCAGCGCGTCATCACGACGTGCGGCCCCGAGCAGGAGTACTTCCTGATCGATCGCAACTTCTACTTCTCGCGCCCGGACCTCATCAACGCCGGCCGGACGCTCTTCGGCGCGCGGCCGCCCAAGGGGCAGGAGCTCGAGGATCAGTACTTCGGCTCGATCCCCTCGCGCGTGCTGGCGTTCATGCACGACGTCGAGAACGAGCTCTACAAGGTCGGCGTGCCGGTCAAGACGCGCCACAACGAGGTCGCGCCGAGCCAGTACGAGATCGCGCCGATCTTCGAGGACGCCAACGTCGCCACCGATCACCAGATGATGACGATGGAGACGCTGCGGCGGCTGGCGCCGAAGTACGGCCTGACCTGCCTGCTCCACGAGAAGCCGTTCGCCGGCGTGAACGGCAGCGGCAAGCACCTGAACTGGAGCATGAGCGACGACCTCGGCAACAACCTGCTCAACCCGGGAGACAACCCGCACGACAACATCCAGTTCCTCGTCTTCTGCGCCGCGGTGCTGCGCGCCGTGAACCGCTGGCAGGGGCTGCTCCGCATGTCGATCGCCAGCGCCGGCAACGACCACCGGCTCGGTGCGAACGAGGCGCCGCCGGCGATCATCTCCGTGTTCCTCGGCGAGATGCTCACCGATCTGTTCGACCAGATCGAGAAGGGCAGCGCCAAGCGGACCCGCTCGGGCGGCCTGCTCGACACGGGCGTCGCCGTGCTGCCGAAGCTCCCGCGCGACGCGGGCGACCGCAACCGCACGAGCCCGTTCGCGTTCACCGGCAACAAGTTCGAGTTCCGCGCGGTGTCGTCCGGCCAGAGCATCGCCTTCCCGAACATCGCGCTCAACGTGGCGGTCGCCGAATCGCTCGATTACATGGCCACCGAGCTCGAGAACGCGACGACCAAGGGCAAGAAGTCGCTCGAAGCCGCCGTGAAGGACCTGCTGCCGGCCGTCATCAAGGAGCACAAGCGGATCATCTTCAACGGCAACGGCTACTCGGAGGAGTGGCGGCTGGAGGCCGCGAAGCGCGGGCTGCTGAACCTGACCAACAGCGTCGACGCGCTGCCGGAGCTGTCGAAGACCGACACGGTCCGCCTGTTCGAGAAGTACAAGGTCCTCAACGCGCGCGAAGTGCGAGCCCGCGCCGAAATCAACTACGAGATCTACGTCAAGACCCTGAACGTCGAAGGGCAGTTGATGGTGCTGATCGCCAACCGCTACATCGTGCCGGCGGCCCTCCGTTACCAGAAGGAGGTCGCCGACTCGGTCGCGGCCGTGCGCGAGGCCGGCGGCTCGGCTCGCGAGGCCAAGAAGCTGCTCGACCGGCTGGGCGCCCTCATCGACGATCTCCGCGAGCGGACCGATCGGCTCGAGAAGGCTCTCGAGGGGCACGCCGCGACGGCCGAGAAGCACGCCAAGCACATGCGCGACGCCGTCGTGCCGGCGATGGGCGAGCTGCGCGAGACGGGCGATCAGATCGAGGCCATCATGCCGCACGGCATGTGGCCGCTGCCCACCTATCGCGAGATGCTCTTCATCAAGTAGATCGCGATCGTACGCCGCGAGCCGCCAGTCGGGAACGCCGAGTTGTGGGTGACGAGACGTCACTCACGACTCGGCACCGAGCTCACGACTTCCTCAATTCCCCGTCCCGCCCGGCCCGGTCGACTCCGGCAGGCGCTCGCCGGCGCGAATCGCCACCGGCAGCCGGTTCTCACTGGGCGGATAGGGACAGACCCAGCTCGTGTCGTACACGCAGTACGGGTGGTACGCGCGGTTGAAGTCCAGATCGTAGAGACCCGTCGCCGTGCGCTCGAGGTCGAGATATCGGCCGCCGCCGTACGTTTCGATGCCGCTCGTCAAATCACGGAACGGCACCCACAGCCGTTCCACGCGGCCGACGCGTTCGCCGAACGCCGAGAGCCGATACGTCGTGCCGCCCAGCGCGAACGCGAGCGTGCCCACCTTGACCTTCTGTTCCAGCTCGTGTGCCGAGTTCGGCAGCGCGATGACGACCGGCGGGTTCGAGACCGTCTCGGTGAGCGCCGCGGGCACGCGGTACTCCGGCGAGACCGGGTAGTAGCTCAGGCCGGCGAAGGACGCGCGCCGGTCCTTCGGAATCGGCGAGTTCGGGTTCGCGGCCGCCTTGAACTCATCGTCCTTGTGCCGGCGCGCTTCCAGGACGCGCTGTTCGTACGGCTGGCCTTCGGACGGCGGCGGCGGACCGGAGGTGCAGCGCACGGCGGCGCCGGCGGCGAGCGCGGCGAAGAGCAGGCGGGCGGCGAGGGCGCGCGACATCAGTCGAAGTCTCCCAACAGGTCTTCCAGCGCCTCGCCGACCTCGACCGTCTTCCCTTCGAAGAGATGGCTCGCGCCGTCGATGATCACCAGTTCCTTCGGCTCGTGCAGCCGCGCGTAGAACGCCCACAGGTCTTTGACCGGGCAGACGGCGTCGAGGCTGCCCTGCACGAGGAACTTCGGCTTCGTCGTCTCGAGCGTCGCGTCGAACGAGTAGCCAGGCTTCGTCACGGGCGGTGCGATGCCGATGAGCGCCGACACGCGTGGGTCGCGCGCGCCGGTCTCCATCGCCACCCACGATCCGAACGAGAACCCGCCGGCCCAGAGCGGCGTTCCGGGATATCGATCGGCCATGAACGTGAGCGCGGCGGAGAAGTCCTCGCGCTCGCCGCGTCCTTCGTCGAAGGCACCGCCGCTCTGCCCGACGCCGCGGAAGTTGAACCGCAGCACGGCGCACCCGATGCGGCGGAGCCCCTTGGCCGCCTGGAAGACCGCCTTGGTGTGCATCGTGCCGCCCTGGAGCGGGTGCGGATGGGCGAGCACCGCCGCGGCTCGAGGCGCGGGGCGGTCGTCGTCCGCGGCGTCGTGGCGGCCCGGACCGTCGAGCAGCGCCTCGAGCGGGCCGGCCGGTCCTGCGAGGTTCACGTGCACCGTTCTCTGGGCCTCCCGGTCGAATCCTGACGCGCCTGACGCGTCCCGTCGTCTACGAAGTCTGTCACGAGCGCGGCGAAGTCGCGCGGCCGCAGGACGAGGCCGAGGTGGCCCGTCCGTTCGAGCGTGACGTGCCGCACCTCCGGCAGCAACTCGAGATAGTCCAGCGAGCTGGAAACCGGGACCACGAGGTCGAGCGCCGGCTCCCCGGTGATGACGAGGGTGGGCGCGGTGATCCGGCCGCAGCAGGCGGCAAGGTCCGTCGACGTCCAGGCACGCACGCAGTCGGCCATGTGCGCCGGCGAGACCGGGTAGCGAAGCGCCCGGCCCAGGTGCGTCGCGGCGAAGCGCGCGCGCCGGCCGGGCGATGGCAGCGCGCGTCGAACTTCATGGTGCAGCCGCGCGGCGCCGCGGGCGGCGAAGAGCGGCATCGACAGACGCGGCCGCCGGACGTAGCCGAGCGATCGCCGATCGATCTGCCACCGTGGCGACGGCGTGGAGGCCAGGACCAGCCGGCGCACGCGATCGGGCCGCGTGGCTGCGTAGTAGAGCGCGACGAGACCGCCGAAGGAGACGCCTGCGATGCTCACGGGAGTGGCGTCAGTGCCCACGGCGCGGTCGATGAGCGCGGCCCAACGATCGAACAGGCCGGCGCCCTGCACGTCGCCGAGCGAGAAGGTGTGCACGCGATGCTGCTCGGCCAGCGCGCGGACCGCCGGCGCCATCCATTCCCACCGGCCCTGGATGCCAGGCACCAGGACGATCGGCGATCCGCTGCCGAAGACCCGCACGCTCACCCCCACTAAAGTGTGAGTGCGGCGGAATGGAAGTGCAAGGCGGCGCGACTTCTCCTACGCTGTACCGGGGCGGCTGGTGTCGCAAGCCCGCGCGCGACGCGGCAGCCCGAAAGGAGCGACGTGGAACTCAGGGAAGCACCCCAGCCGGACGAGAGCGGCCTCAATCAACAGGCCCTGCTCACGCGTCTCAACCGGGTGGAAGGGCAAATCAGGGGCATTCGCCGGATGCTGCAAGAGCCGCGTCCGTGCGTGGAAGTACTCCAGCAACTGGCCGCCGCCGAGGCGGCCTTGAATCGCATCAGCCTGGCGATCTTCAGGCACCACGTCGATCACTGCATCGCGGACGCGCTCGAGAAGGGCGAGCCGGAGCGCCGCAAGCAGATGAACGAGCTCGTCGACATCTTCGATCGTTTCGCCAAGTAGCGCGCGGCGTCCGTCTCGGGTTCGGTGCTAAGATGCGCCCCTGATTCGGAGGCCCGCATGAGACGCTCGCTCTTCCTCGTCACGCTGTTCGCCGGATGCCTGAGCGCCTGCGGCGGCTCCTCATCCTCGGACAGCGCCCGCCCGGAGTCTGGCGCCAGCTCGGCCCAACCCTCCTCGGGTCAGGCCCAAGGGTCCCCGTCGGTCGAGAAGGGCTTCGAGCAGATGATGCAGGGCGTCCAGCAGATGGCCGACGCGCAAGGCCGCGGCGGGCAGACCAAGCTCGTCGACTACGAGGTCCTGAAGGGCCTGCTGCCCGACCTTTCGGGCTGGGAGCGCAGCGGCGCCAAGGGCCAGCAGGTGTCGATGGGCATCTCGCTGTCGAGCGCCGAGGCGCACTACGCGAAGGGCGACGCCTCGATGAAGCTGGAGATCATCGACACGAACTTCAGCCAGATGGTGCTCGCGCCGTTCATGATGTTCGCGCGCGCCGGCTACGAGGAGAAGTCCGACGACGGCTACAAGAAGGGGATGACGCTCGGAGGCTACCCGGGCTTCGAGAGCTGGGAGAAGGGCAATCGCGACGCCGAAGTCCACCTGCTCGTCGGCGACAGGTTCATGGTGAACGTCGAGGCGAACGGCGTCGACAACGCCGAGCCCGCGCGGGCGCTCGCGCAGGCCGTCAATCTCTCGAAGCTCGCGGGCCTCAAGTAGAGCTTTCGAGACTGGCGAGCCTCGAGTCGAACTTTCGAAACTCGCGGGTCTCGAATAGGGCTTTCAAGGCGCGCGAGCCTCGAGCAGAGCTCGAAGCTCGCCAGTGCCGAGCCAGAGTCCTCGACCGTGCGCCTCGCCGCACACGGCACGATCGTCAGTACCACCGGTAGAGCATCCAATACACGGCCACGCCGCTGACGGAGACGAAGAGCCAGATCGGCAGCGTGACTCTGGCGATCCGGCGGTGAGCGTCATCCCGTCTCGTGAGGCCTCGCCGCAGCGTGATCAAGGACATCGGCAGCACCACGGCTGCCAGCACGACGTGCGGCACGAGGATCGCGAGATAGATCGTCCTGGCGATCCCGGTGCCGGGAAACGGCCTCGATCCGATCTGCGCGTGGTAGGCGACGTACGAGGTGAGGAAGAGGATCGACGTCGTGAACGCCGCGAGCATCAGCCGGCGATGGAGATCGACCCGGCCGGTGCGGATGCAGTAGTACCCGCAGGCGAGCAGCACGGCCGACGCGCCGTTCAGCAGCGCGTTGAGCGTGGGCAGGTCCGACGCGCTCATGGGCGGGCGATCGCGAGCGTGGCCCAGAGCAGCGGCAGGTACACGATCGACGCGTAGAACAAGCGCCGCGCGCGGGCGGGCGAGCGGCGGATGGCGAAGCCGACCGCGGGCGCGAGGTGCGCCGCGCCGAGCGCGAGGGCGGCGAGGGCGTACGGCATGCGCGCCGCGCCGAAGAGGAAGGGCAGCAGGCTCACGGGGACCAGCGTGCCGGCCCAGAGCGCGGCCTGCCGCCCCGTCAGCCCGCCATCCCGGTCGATGACGGCCAGCATCGGCATGCCGGCTCGCGCGTAGTCGTCGCGGAACATCCAGGCGATCGCCAGAAAGTGCGGCATCTGCCAGCAGAACATGATCAGGAACAGCGACCACGGCGCCACACCCGCGATCGAGTCGCGCGCGGCGGCCCACCCGATGATGGGCGGCAGCGCGCCCGGCACGGCGCCGACGACGGTGGAGAGCGACGTCCAGCGTTTCATCGGCGTGTAGATGGCGACGTAGATCAGGAGCGTCGCGACCGCGACCGCCGCGGCCAACGGGTTGGCGCCGAACCAGAGCATGAGCGCGCCGGTGCCCGCGAGCGCCGCGCCGATTGCCTGACCCTCGCGCGCGGTCATGCGCCCGGCGGCGAGAGGGCGGTTTCGCGTGCGCGCCATCAGCCGGTCGGTGTCGCGCTCGGCCACCTGGTTCATGGCGGCCGCCCCGCAGGCGACGAGCGCCGTGCCGATCGTGGCGATGCTCAATGCGCCGGCGCCCTCGCCGCCGGCCATGTAGAACCCGCCCGCGCTCGTCAGCACGACGAGCGCGTTCAGCCGGACCTTGGCGAGAACGAGGATGTCGCTGAGCTTCGACGGCGCGGCCAGGGCGGCGGGCTTGTCGAGCGTCGTGGCGTCGGTCTTCACGATCGTCACGCGTCAGCGCGCGGCGAAAGCCAGCGCGATCGTCTGGGCCTGGCGCTCGGCGACCGTGACGGTGGCCGTCCTCGTGCCGAACCGCTCGTGCCAGGCTTCGACCGTGTAAGTGCCGGGCGGTACGCCCTGCAGCGAGAACGAGCCGTCCGCGCCGGTGACCGCGAAGAAGGGGTGGGCCATCACGCCCATGTAGGCCGCCATCCAGCCGTGCACGTCGCACTTGAACCGCACCATCACTTCAGGCGCGTCGAACGTGTGCGTCATGCGATCGCCCCGCGTGTTGAGCCCGTGGTTGAACTCGGCATTCGTCTTCGGCAGCGCGTGGACGTTGTGGAACGTCAGGTCGCCGTTGGCGAGCTCGAGCGGCTGGTGCACGCGGATGCCGAGCACGCGCGGCCGATAGCGGCACCCCTGCTGATCGAGCACGACGGGCGTGGCCGGCGTCTCGAAGCGGTAACCGGGATCGAGGCCGTCCTTGATGTAGACGAACACGTTCTGCAGGCCGCCGTCGGCGGACACCAGCACGGCATCGCTCTGTGGACTCGGGCCTGCCTGCTCGGCGCAGGCCGGATCGCTGCCCATGCGGATCGGTTCGCGCGGCGGCGGCGCACCTTCGAAGCGAATGGTTCCGGCGATCGAGCCCGCGGTGGCCGCGTCAACGGTCCGGCCGGGGACAGCCGCCGGAGCGGACGTGTCGGGCGCGGCGGTGCCGCACGCGGCGAGGCCGGCGGCGACGAGCGCCGCGGCGAGACGACGCGGCGCCCGCAACGTGATTCGCATCACGTTATTATCGTCCGAGAGCGTTCGTGGCGGCCACCGACGACCGATGCACGACCGATGCGCGGCTTGACCGCGTCGCGCCCGGATGCTACGTTTCAAAGTTCCTGCTGACGCCGGTATCGTCTAGGGGTCAGGACACGTGGTTCTCAGCCACGGGACCGGGGTTCGAATCCCCGTACCGGTACCACCCTTCGCCAGGCGCTCGCCACGCGAGCGGCTCCGGATGACAGGTTACGTCACGGCCAGCGTCCGCGAAGGTGGGTAGCAGGTCAGCAGTTCATCGCGCGCCGTCACGGAGCGTCGACACGTGACGTGATTACCGATGCCACTGGTCTTGTTGCCTGTTGCAGTGTTTCTCACTTGCACGCCACACGCGGCGGGGCACTCGAGGGAGTCGCAGGCAGCGGCAGCTTCGTCCCAGATACAGATCGACGAGTTGGGGTGTTCCGTCCTTTCGACGAGCGACGTGCATGGCAAGGAGAGGGCGCAGGTCCGGCAGGGACTGTCTCGTGGCCAGTAGCTGAGGTCGTGCCCCACTGACCCTTCCGCCAGGTCACCATAGCCGCGAACGGTCGATGCCGCAGGCCCGCATGAGTTTCTGCGCGACCGTCATTCGGCGATCGTCGGATACGGCGATGTCGACCGACTGTGAAGGACGCGCGGAGCGTGACGAGGGGACGCCGCTTCCAAGGGGCTGGCTATCTGGCTCGCAGGCTGCGCATCGGGCGGTTGCTGCTGCTTCGAGCCGGTGCTAGCATTGCTAGCATCGGAGGTGAACGGCGCGTGGCTCAACTCATGGTCCGGAACGTGGAAGACGCCGTCGTGCGGGAGCTCAAGAGGCGCGCCGCCCGGCGCAATCACAGCGCCGAGCAAGAGCACCGGCAAATCCTCGAACAAGCATTGTTGCACCCCAGGCGCCGTTCGCTGGCCGAAGTGCTCGCGGCGATGCCCGACGTCGGCGAGGACGCCGACTTCGAGCGCCATCAGATCGACCGGCGGGTGTGACAGCGGCCTATGTACCTCGTCGACACTGACGTCATCAGCGACGCGCGAAGGCGCGCACGCGCCAACCCTGGTGTCCGTCGATTCTTTCGGAGTGCTGCGACGCAGGGCATCCCGCTGTTCCTGTCGGCGGTCACGATTGGCGAATTGCGCCAGGGCGTCGAGGCCGTGCGCCATCGTGGCGACGTCGCGCAGGCGACGCGCCTGTCCCGTTGGCTCGGTACCGTCACGAGGGACTACGCTGACGCGATCCTTCCCTTCGATGAAGAGATCGCCCAGATATGGGGACGACTGCGGGTTCCGCATGCGGAGAACCCGCTCGACAAGCAGATAGCGGCGACTGCATTGATCTACGGCCTCACGGTGGTCACCCGCAACGTGTTTCACTACGAGCCTACCGGAGTAGCCGTCCTGAACCCGTTCACCTGAGCCACGCCGGTTGCGAATTCGATCTGGTCGGTGCCATCCCTACATCTCGTCGACCCAGTCAGTTCGGGCGAATGCTCTGCCCCCGCAGCGGTTCGCCGCGTTCGACGAGTACGCCATCTGCCACATAGTCGTTGAAGAACGCTGATTCTTGTGCCCATGCCCGCGGGATGGCCAGCGATGGCTCGTCCGGCACGTGAGGGATCGTGGGGCGTGGCAGAACTGAGGCGCAGCTAGCGGCACGCGGCGGCGGTGCGGGTCGCGATCGGCGCCTGCGACCTCACTGGGAATCCTGCATGGCCACGCGAGGCTCGACCCGGGTTGCGCGCTGCGCCGGCACGCCCGCGGCAATCAACGCCACGAGTGCCAGGACACCGGCGCTCGCGGCAAGCACGCGCGGATCGGACGCCGTGATGCCGAACGCCAGGGCATCGAGCCAGCGTCCGAGCACGAGCGCGCCAGCGAGTCCGGCGGCGACGCCGAGCGTGACGACCACCGCGGCCTGGCGGAGCACCAGCGCGCGCACGTGCATGGCCGTCGCCCCCAGCGCGACTCGGATACCGATTTCCGACGCACGCTGCCGCACCGAATAGGCGAGCACGCCGTAGAGGCCAAGCGCCGCGAGTGCCAGCGCGACGACGGCGAATGCGCCCATCAGCACGAGCGCGAAACGCTCGCGGCTCGTGCCGCGGCCGATGACGTCGGCCATTGCTGCAGGCCGGTACACCACCAGCTCTGGATCGAGGCGGGCCACGACCTCACGCACGGCACCCAGCATCTGTTCGGCGGATCGATCGGCAGCGATCACCTGGCTGAGCGTCCAGTTCCTGTCGCCCGCGAACTGGCGATGCGCGTGATACACGACCATCGTCGGCGCGCCATACGGATCGAGGGCGACGTCCGCGACCACGCCGATGATCGCGAGAGCCGGACGTCCGCCGGCGGAGATGCGCTGCCCGGGCACGGCGTCCAACGGCCGTTCGGGGAACGCCGCGCGCGCGAAGTTCGCACTGACGACCGCCGTCGCCAGCGCGCCCGCGTCGTCGCGCGCGTCGAAGGTGCGTCCCGCCAGCACGCGAATTCCCAACGCGGCGAAGACGTCACCGCTGACGACCCGCTGCTGCATCGCAAAGCGGCTTCCGTCGACCAACGCCCCTGTTCGCGGGCCCGTGAGGATGCGCGTGTTCCACGGATGATAGCTGCCGGTGGCGGGAAGACGGGAGATGCCACCGGCCGCGGTGACGCCCGGAATCGTCTCGAGCTGATGGGCCAGTTCTTCCTGGAACGCCGCGCGCCGTGCGTCGTCGTACCGAACCGTCGGCAGGTTCACTTCGAACGTGAGCACGTCGTCCACGCGAAACCCGGTGTCGACTCGCTGCAGTTTCTGGAAGCTCGCCAGGAGCACACCGGCACCCGCGAGCAGCGTCAGCGCCAGCGCAATCTGCGTTGCGGCCAGCGCGCTGTGCAGCCGCGCGATCCCACGTCCGCCCGTGGTGGAGCGCGACTGTTGGCGCAGCCCCTGGACGGGTGAGGTCGCGGCCAGACGGAGAGCCGGAGCGATCCCGAAGGCGACTGCCGTCACGAGCGTCGTCGCGACGGCGAAGAGCAGCACGTCGGCGTTGAGCGCGACGTCGTCGAGTCGCGGCAGCGCCTGGCGCCCGGTGGCCCGCAGCATGCGGATTCCGCCGGCCGCCAGTGCCAGCCCGAGCACGCTTCCGAGCGACGCCAGCACGAGACTCTCGACCAGGAGCTGGCGCACGAGTCGGCGCCGGCCGGAACCGAGCGCGGCGCGCACGGCGAACTCGTGCACACGACCGGTCGCGCGCACGAGCGCGAGGTTGGCGACGTTCACGCATGCCGCGAGCAGAACGAGTTCGACAGCCGCGAACACGAGGCGTAACGGCTCTCGAGCGCTCGTCACGAGATCTTCGTGGAGCGGCGTCGCGACAATCGCGCTCTTGCTCGCGGCAGGCCAGCGCTCGCGCATCGGCGTGGCCAGCGTGGTCAATTCCGCCCGCGCCTGCTCCAGCGTCACCCCGTTACGCAGCCGGCCGATGACGGTGAGCGAGTTGTTCTCCGCGTCGGTGTCCCTGGCAAGGGCGTACGGGATCCACGCCGCCACGTCCGGGGCGATGGGGTCGTCGAAACCGGGCGCAGCGATACCCGCCACTTCGATCGGCCGGCCATTCATCCGGATCGTCCGGCCGACGATGCCGGGATCGCCTCCGAAGTGCACTTGCCAGAGCGCATCGCTGAGCACCACCCGCGGCGCACCCGTCTCATCTTCGCGATCGAAGGCACGGCCGAGCCGCGGCGGCGACCGGAGCACGCTGAAGTAGCCGCTCGACACACGAAGGACTTGCACACGCTCGGCGCGCCCGTCGATGAAGAGGTCCACGCCGGTCTCCCGATAGTTCGCGATCGCGGCAACCTCCTCGAAAGCCGTCGCATGCTCGCGGAGAAAGGTGAAGTGCGTCCCTGCGAGGACGTCCTTCGTGCCGGGATTGTCCGGCTCCTGCTGGTAGAAGCGAAGGAGTTGCCCCGGCTCTTCGTACGGTAGCGGCGCCAGCAGCACGGCCTGGACGACGCTGAAGACGGCGGTCACGCCACCAATGCCCAGGCCAAGCGTCGCGATGGCGACGCCGGCGAACGTGGGATTGCTGCGAAGCTGGCGGAACGCGTAGCGCAGATCCTGAAGGCCCTGTTCAACCCATCCCATGCTGTTCATGTCGTGGATGTCCTCTCGTACGAGGGCTGCGCTGCCGAACTGCTGTCGCGCCGCGCGGTGCGCGTCGTCGGGTGACATGCCCTGCCGGCTATAGCGTTCGACGAGCAGGTCCAGGTGCGCGTCGATTTCGCGTCGCGTGTCGTCGTCGACCCGGCGTCGCGCGAGGGCGAAGCCGAGCCGCGAGACGGCCGCTCGCAGCCGCGTCCGCATGTCAGGCCTGGGTCGTCCTGCGAAGGCGGGCGATCAATGTGGCCAGCCGGTCCCACGTCTCGACCTCTTGCGCCAGCCGACGCCTGCCGGCGCTCGTGATCGCATAGAACTTGGCCCTTCGGTTGTTTTCCGAGGTTCCCCAACTGGCCGAGATCCATCGTCGATGCTGCAGTCGCATCAGCGCGGCATACACCGTGCCCTCGTTCAGCCTCAGGATGTCCTCGCTGACCTGCTCGATACGGCGGGCGATGCCGTAGCCGTGCTGCGGACCCATGCTGTCGAGCGTCTGCAGCACCATCAGGTCGAGCGTGCCTTGCAGCACTTCGAGCCTCGCGCCGGTGTGCGATTGATCTTTGGCCATCGCACATGAACCTACCAGTTCTCATCTGCGATGTCCACAGGTGCAGAGCCGTCCGGCCCCGGCGGTGGGCGAACGACGATTGGGCGCGCCGGACAGCCGCGATGTCGATGGCGGGCTCGAGGCGCAAGGTCGCTCGCGTTCCGCAGGAAGAGGTGGCCCTACCGCCAGCACGAAGTCGAGGCGTGTGGGCCGTATGTCGTGGGCTGTCCGCTGCCACGATGATGTCCGCGAGGCGTCGCCGCCACCGCGCGTTCGACGGTGGCCAGCTCAGCCGGCGTCGGTCGAGGTCGGCGACGTTTCGCCGCGCGCGGCAGCGTTCGTTGCGGCGAAGACCCAGCAGCCGCACGGCCGGACGCGCCTCTGGGCGTCCCGCTCTCGCGCCGCCGGCCCGGGCGCGCCCGTGCGTGCGATGCGCCTCGTCCGCGCGCGGCGTGTATCATCTCGCCGAACGAGATGAAGAAGCTGCGTGTCCTCGTCCTCATGCACGACTACCTCGTGCCGCCGGACGACGTGACCGGCCGCGACGTGGCGACGGCGGAATGGCGCACGGAGTACGACGTGCTCACGACGCTGCGCGACGAGCTGCGCCACGACGTGCACGTGCTCGGCGTCAAGGACGATCTCGCCGGCATCCGCCAGGCGAAGGACGAGTTCCAGCCGCACATCGCCTTCAACCTGCTGGAAGCCTTCCACGAGGTCGGCACGTTCGACCAGAACGTCGTCAGCTACCTGGAGCTGCTGCGCCTGCCGTACTCGGGCTGCAATCCGCGCGGGATGCTGCTCGCGCGCGACAAGGCGCTCTCGAAGAAGCTGCTCCAGTACCACCGCGTGCCCGTGCCCGACTTCGCGACCGTGCCGCGCGGGCGCAAACCGCGGCTGCCGAAGCGGCTGACGTTTCCGCTGATCGTCAAGCCGCTCACACAGGAAGCATCGATCGGCATCTCGCAGGCATCGGTCGTCGAGGACGCCGACAAGCTGCGGCAGCGCGTGCAGTTCGTGCACGACTCGATTGGCACCGACGCGATCGTCGAGCAGTACATCGAAGGCCGGGAGCTGTACTGCGGTCTCATCGGCGACCATCGCGTCCAGGCGCTGCCGGTCTGGGAGATGACGTTCGCGAAGATGCCGGAAGACCAGCATCGGATCGCGACCGAGCGCGTGAAGTGGAGCCGCAAGTATCAGGTCAAGACCGGCATCGAGACCGCGGAGGCGAAGGACCTCCCGGCCGGCGCAGCCGACCGCATCCAGCACATCTCGCGGCGCGTGTTCAAGGTGCTCGAGCTCAGCGGCTACGCCCGCATCGATCTGCGGCTCGATCCGGCCGGGCGCGTGCACGTGCTCGAAGCCAATCCGAACCCGCAGATCGCGAGAACGGAGGATTTCGCCGAGTCGGCGAAGAAAGCCGGCCTGTCGTACCCGGACCTGCTACAGCGCATTCTCCAGATCGGGTTGCGGTGGGAGCCCGGCCGCGCCGGATGACGCGCGCCGCCGTCCGGCTGCCCGGCAGGCCCGGCCGCCGGTCGGTTCGGCTACAGCGCGACGCGATGCCGTCCCGAGTGGAGGTAGTTCATCGTCTGCACGGTCACGAGCATGGTGAAGTCGAGCTTGGTGCGCTCTTCCGGGTGGATGAGGCGCAGGTGCAGCTCGCTCGCGCGCGCGATCATGTCCTCGATGACACGATCGATCGTGTACTGGTAGGCGCCGGTCCACTCCGTCACGAGGCGCCGCACGTCGCGGCGGATGGACTGGATGAAGCGCGACGCCTTGCGATTGCGCCGGTAGTCGGGCGACGCCGAGAAGAGCCGCGTGAGGTCCCGATCGTAGAAGTGCGGGTGTTCGAGCCTGTAGTGCTCGCGCCGCTTCGCGTAGTGCCGCCGCAGCGTGGTCCGGAGCCGATGGACCGGATCGACGACGCGCCGCGTGGTCACGACGGGCGGCGTGCCGGCGATCTCGGCCATGAGCGCGTCCATGTACTCGAGCTTCTTGACGGCCGGCCACTCGGCGTAGCGCTCGCGCCAGTCGCTGTCGGGCGTGAGCCACACCGCGAACGTCTCGGCGAAGTCCTCGTCGGGATGGCTTTGTGCGTACCAGGAATCCAGGTGCAGCACGAAGCTCTTCGAGTAGGGCCGCGGCGAGTAGAAGTCCGGGTACGGCACCGAGGAGCTGCCGAAGAGCCGCTGCCGGCGCCGCCGCCGCCTGAGCGCGTACGCGTTGTCGAACGCGTGCCCCGCCTCGTGCCGGAGGATCTGCATGCACCAGCCCGGCGTGCCGCCCTCGACTTCGAGCATCTGCGATTCCTCGAGCCGCATGAGCCGCGGGTGCGCGAGGTAGAAGGGGATCGCGATGCCGGGCACGCCGTCGGGAGAAAACCATTCGGAGGACAGCCACGCGTGCGGTGTGAACCGCAGGCCTCGCGCCACGAGCTCGGCCGACAGGTCGGCAAGCCTCGCCTCGAGCCAACTGCCTTCGATCCGCAAGCCGAGATCGCAGAGGCGGAGATCGAGGAGCTGTTCGTCGGGGAGATCGGCCCAGTGCGGATGCCCCGCAGGCACCGAAGTCTCCGGATGTGAAGAGGCGGTCACGGCGGCGATCCATCAGCATAGCTCGGCGAGCGCCGGCACGGGCCGCGGCCGGCGGCTGCCCGCGGGCAAGGCGTGGCGAGCCAGGGCGATCGCGGCCGGCGATTCGAGCCTTCCGGCACACCTGCCGATGTCCTTCCGCGCGAATATCGCGGAGAATCTCCTCAGATGTCCCCGGCTCCCCGCCCAGGTCGCCTGCCGCGGCACGCCGGCCGCGCCATGCTCGTGGGCGTCGGCATCGCGATGGCCGCCACGGCATTCGCCGCCGGCCTCGGCCGCACCGGGTTCGCCCGCGCGGTGGAGAGCCGGAGCTACGACGCCCGGGTGAGAGCGACGGCGGCTGCCGTATCCGCGGCCTCGCCGATCGCCATCGTCGAAATCAACGAGTCCTCGGTGCGCGCCATGGAGCCGGTCGTCGGCCGATGGCCGTGGCCGAGGCTCGTCCACGCGAGCGCCATCGACTACCTGACGCGCGCCGGTGCGCGGGTGGTCGCGTACGACGTGCTGTTCAACGAGCGCGAGGGCCGGTCGTCGTCGATCATCAACGGCCGCGCGATCACGGGCGAGGAATCGGATCGCGCGCTCGTCGACTCGGTGCGGCGCGCCGGCAACGTCATCCTCCTCGCCGAAGCCGTGTACGAGGGGCTCGCTGGCGCGATGCCGGCGGCCGGCGAGGACGTCCCGCTGCCCGGTCCGGTGTACCGGCCCGGATCGGGGTTCGTCGTGCGCCCCTCCGTCACGCCGCCGTTCCGGGACCTGGCATTCGCGGCGGCAGCGATCGGGCACAACTACCTGGCCAAGGACTTCAACTCCGACCTCGCGCGCCGCGTGGCGCCCTTCGTCGAAGCCGGCGGCCGCGCCATCCCATCGCTCGGAACCGCCGCGGCGCTCATGTATCTCACGCGCCGCCCCGAGGACGTCGCGCTGCGTGACGGCGTGCTCGACGTCGGCGGGCTGGCGGTCCCGCTCGGCGAGGACGATGCGCCGCATGACCCAGGGATGCCGTCGTACGAGGCGCTCCTCACGTACCGCCGGCCGGTGACGGACGCCGACGGCGCCGTCGCCACGTTCCCGACGTACTCCTTCTTCGACGTCGTGCTCTCGGAAGACAACATGTTGAGCGGCAAACCGCCGGTGGTGCCGCTCTCCGCGTTCGACGGCAAGATCGTGTTCGTCGGCACGACCGCCTCCGGGCTGTTCGATCGGTACGCGACGCCGTTCCCGACCGGCGCGGCTGGCGTCGAGCTGCACGCGACGTTTGCCGAGAACCTGTTGACCGGCACGTTCATGCGGCGGGCGTCGCCGGGCACCGACCTGCTGGTTGCCGGGGCGGCCGCGCTCGCGGTGGCCGTCGCGGCGGCGCTGCTGCCCGTCTCTCTCGCGGTGGTGATCACCGGCGTCGTCGCAGGCGCGACCGGATATGGGCTCACGCTGGGGGTAGGGCGGGGGCTATGGATCTCGGCCGTCGTGCCGGCGGCCGCCGTGGCCCTGGCGCTCTTCGGCGGCGTCGCATGGCGCTACGTGGTCGAGGACCGCGAGAAACGGCGGATTCGCCGGCTGTTCGGGCAGTACGTGTCGAAGGACGTGGCCGAGCAATTGATGGCGGATCCGTCGCTCGTGCGCCTCGGCGGCCAGCGGCGCGAGATGACCGTGCTCTTCTCGGATATTCGCGGTTTTACCTCGGCATCCGAACGCGCGACACCGGAGGCGGTGGTCGCCCAGCTCAACGAGTATTTCGGCGCCATGGTCGACGTGCTGTTCCGCCACGGGGGGACGCTCGATAAGTTCGTGGGCGACATGGTCATGGGGCTGTTCGGAGCGCCGATCGACGACCCCCGCCATGCGGATCACGCCGTCGAAGCGGCGCTGGACATGATAAGAACGCTCGAGCGCCTGAACGTGAAGTGGCAGCACGAAGGCCGACCGGTGCTGAACATCGGGATCGGCATCAACTCGGGCGAGATGATCGCCGGCAACATCGGATCGGAAGCCATCATGAGCTACACGGTGATCGGCGATGCCGTCAATCTCGGGTCCCGGCTCGAATCGCTCAACAAGGATTACGGCACGCGTATCCTCATCAGCGAATCCACGCGCGCGTCGCTGACCGTGCCGGTCGCGACGCGCCCGCTCGGCGCCGTCACGGTGAAGGGGCGGTCGCAGCCCGTGCAGATCTACGAGGTGCGCGAGGCCGCGCCTCCATCCATGGAGCAGTCACGATGAAGTTCACGGTCGCGTTTCTCACCGGGTGCCTGGCGGTGGCGGTGACGACGCCAGCGGCCGCGCAGTTCGGCCGTTTGGGCAAGGCGCTGGGCAAGGCCGCCGACATGCAACAGGATCTCTCGTTCAGCGACGAGGAAGAAGCGGTCCTCGGCAGCGAGATCAGCGCGAAGCTCCGCGAGAAGTACGGCGTCGTCCAGGACAAGGCGGTGCACAAGTACGTGACGCTCGTCGGCACGCTGCTCGCCTCGGAGAGCAGCCGGCCGGGGCTCAAGTGGACGTTCGTCGTGCTCGACACGGACGGCATCAACGCGTTCGCCGCGCCGGGCGGCTACGTGCACATCACGCGCGGCGCGCTCGGGCTGATCCAGAACGAGGCCGAGCTGGCCGACGTGCTCGCACATGAGATCGGGCACGTCACGGCGAAGCACACGATCAAGGCGATCCAGAAGTCGAAGCTCGTCGGGCTCGGCGCCAAGGCCACGCGCAAAGACGTGCTCAGCCAGGCGGCCGACCGCGGCTACGAGATGCTGCTCGAGAACAACTTCGATCGCGGCGACGAGATGGACGCCGACAAGACCGGCGTGACGCTCGCCAACGGCGCGGGCTACGCGCCGGCCGGCCTCGGCGCGTTCCTCACGCGGCTGGCCGAGCGCAACAAGAACCTGAAGGACCGCAGCGGCCTGTTCGCGTCGCATCCCGACACCAAGGCCCGCATCGACGCGCTCGGCAAGGTGATCGGCGCCGGCAAGTTGACGGCGGCCGCGACCGTCCAGGGCCGGTACGGCCAGTCGATCAGCTACAAGCCCACTCCTGTCGCGGCGGTTTCAGGGGACGCCGGTGACGGAGCCAAGACCGCGGAAGGCACGGGCGGCACGCTCGGCCTCACGGGGCTCGCGGGTCTCGGCCGCGAGAAGTCCGGCGGCCAGACGGTATCGTCGGCCGGGTCGCGAGGCGTCAACCCCGATCGCGACGCGAAGGGCGGGCCCGTGAAGACGCTCGTGACCGTGAGCGTGACGTCCGCCGAGATCGAGCAGTTCAGGAAAGGCATCACCGGGTGACGACGCCGGTGGTCCGGGTATGACCGACGTCCACGGGGCCGAGCACCTGCTCAGCGTCCTCGCGCTGGGCGTGGTGGCGGTGCTCTCGATCCTGCTCATCCGCAACCGGGTCATCCGGAAGCGGATGCTGTTCACGGTGCTCGTGCTCGTCGCCGTCACGGCCGTGCACGTCGCCACCGAGTATCGGCTCTTCCGGATGTCGGCTCAGACGGCCGCGCGCCTGCTGACGGCCGAGAAGCTGCTGCTGGCGCTGGCCGTCATCAACGGTGCCGTCACGCTCGCCTTCAATCCCTGGTTCGCGGATCGCGTCCGCGATCGCGCGCCCGCCATCGTCCAGGACGCGCTCGTGATCGGGCTCTTCCTGTTCGCCGGGATGGTCTTCTACCAGGAGGATGCGAAGGCCTTCACGGCGTCGGCGATCGCGGCGGCAGTGCTCGGGTTCGCGCTGCAGGAGACGCTGGGCAACGCGTTCGCGGGCTTGGCGATTCAGACCGAGAAGCCGTTCAGGGTCGGCCACTGGGTGTCGGTCGCGGGATTCGAGGGGCGCGTCGCCGAGGTCACGTGGCGCGCGACCAAGATCTGGACGAAGGCCGGCAACCTCGTGATCCTGCCGAACAACGTCGTGGCGCGCGAAGCGATCAACAACTACACGGAGCCGGCCGCTCCCACGCGGCTGTTCGTCGAAGTCGGCGCGGCCTACGCGACGCCGCCGAACGAGGTGCGGGAAGCGCTCTTCGCGGCCATCGCGCGGGCGCCTCACGTGCTGGCCGCGCCGAAGCCCGACGTGCTGACGTACGACTTCGCCGCCTCCGCGATCACCTATCGCGTGCGCTTCTGGATCGACGACTACTCGCTCGACGAGGTCTCGAAGGATGGCGTCAGGCGCGCGATCTACTACGAGTTCGCCCGCCGCGGCATCGAGATCCCGTTCCCCATCCAGATCGAGTACTCGCGGCAGGAGACGACCGAAGCCGCCGCGAGCCGTATCGAGCGCTTCGTCGGGCTGATCGCTCGAGTGCCCGTGTTCTCGTCGCTGCCGATCGAGGGATGCCGCGCGCTGGCTGCGGGATCGATCGAGCGGCTGTTCGGTGCCGGCGAGGTGATCGTCGCCGAAGGCGCGCCCGGCTCGTCGATGTTCGTCGTGTGCAAGGGGCGCGTGTCGGTCACGATCGAGAAAGGACACGAGGTCGCGCGGATTGCCGAGGGGGGTTACTTCGGCGAGATGTCGCTGCTCACCGGTGAGCCGCGCACCGCGACCGTGTCGGCCGCCGGCGACTGCAGCGTGCTCGAGATCAGCGGCGCCGTGTTCAGAGACTACGTGACGGCGCATCCCGAGGTGATCGACCTGCTCGCCAGCCCGGCCGCCGAACGGCGTCGTGAGCTCGATCAGTCACGCGCCGCGGTCGCCGCCATCGTGACGACCTCGAAGCACTCCCTCAGAGACCGCATGCGGAAGTTCTTCGGGCTCGTGTAGCCCGCCGGCGCTCGACGCTCGACCGCGCGAGTTCCACCGCCGTCGCTCCGGCCCAGCGCGCGCGTCCGAACGTGGACGCGCGATCACCGCCCGAAACCGAACAGGAAGCCCCAACCGCGATCGCGCCGGTCGTACCGCCGCGCGTCGGCGTACCCGCGCTCGTAGCCCTGACGGAACGCCACGCGGTACCGGTTCTTGTACGCATCGCGCGAGCCGTAGATCCGGCTGTAGCCGCGATCGGCGCTGCGGTAGCGGCCCTCCGAAATCGGATCCGGCCGGCGGCGGTCACGGCCGTCGTCGAGGCCGGCCTCATAGCCGTCGTTGTAGCCGCGATCGAACGCCGGATCGCCGTGGCCGCCGCCATATCCGCCGCCGGAGCGGCCGCCGTAGCCAGGGCCGTAGGCGCTGCGATACCCGGCCTCGAAGCCGCTGCGAAAGCTCTCTCGATACCGCTGCCGGTCGCCGTACTGGCTGCGATAGCCCGCATCGGCCCGCCGGTAATCGGACTCGTCGGTGTAGTCATATCGATCGCCGCGACGCGCATCGTCGGCGCCTGCCCGTTGGCCTCGTTCGAATCCCTGGTCGTACGGCACCGAACGGCCCGTGGTCCACGGGGCCTGCGCGTGCGACAGGGCCGGGAACATGACGGACAGCGCGCCAGCGATGACGAGCGATGAGAGCAGACGCATGACGACCTCCGCGCGGTCAGAGTGCAAGAGGTGCGCCACGCGAGCGGCGGGAATCGCTGAGTTTCGATCGAGCTCGCGGCGCTAGTCCGTCCAGAGCAGGAGACGGCTGCCGTCGTGGTCGCGGACATCGAACAGGAGCGCGGGGCCGATACGTTGGAGCTCCTCGCTGTCGAGCTCGAGACGATCGAGATCGAGCGGACGGCGATCCTTGCCGACGCGCATGCGGCCCCTGCCGAAGCGGATCATCCACAACGGCAGCGACGCGCGGATCAACCGTTCGCCATCGGGATCCCACGCGAGCAGGCGCAGCGTCTCGGGCCGCGTCGGCGACGTCGGCAACTCGGACAGCGGGCGCACCGCGCGCGGGCGCTCGTCGTCGCCCAGCTCGAAGATCGGCTGCGGGTTGGGCAGCGAGGCCGTGACCGCGTCGAACGATCGAAGCGCGTCGGCGCTCGTCGTGTGCTCGGTCGCGATGTGGCGTGACACGAAGTAGAGACCCGTGCCGGCCGCGGCGATGAGCACGACGAGCAGCGCGCCGAGCACCGCGACGATGGCCCAGATCCAGGTCTTGCGCGATGCCATCTCTCCCCTGCTATACGGAACAGCCGCCGATAGGGTCCATCCAGGTCGAAATCAGGGGCGCGCAGCCTGGGCAGGCTTCGCCTCGAGCGCGCGGTTGGCGTCGGCCACGCACAGCGGGTCGTTCGCCGCGCCGCAGATGGTGCGCGCGGTCTCGTAGCTGGCGATCGCTTGCGGGCGCTGCCCGCGCATCTCGGACACCCTGCCGAGCGCCAGCCGGATTCGACCTCGGACCCAGTTCTCCGGCCCGCTGTCGAGCGCCGCGTGCAGATCCGCGGCGGCGTCGGCGAGATGGCGAAGATTCGTGCGGGCGAGGCCGCGTTTGTAGAGCCACAGCGCGCGCTCGCCCGGGATCTTCGGCCGAGGATCGCGCTCGAACATCTCGAGGCCGCGGGTGAGCTGGGCCTCGCCCTCGGCCTGACGGCCCGCGCGCAGCAGCGCCGACCCTTCCTCGAGCACCAGGATGCGGTTGCGCGGGTACTCGGCTGCCAGCCCGTGGAGCAGCCGGACGGCGTCGGCATGCCGGCCCTCGCGGCTGTAGATCAGCACGAGGGCGAGCGTGGCCTCGACGTGCGCCGTGGCGTCCTGTGCCGCCGACTCGATGAGCGCGATCCCACGCTGCTTGTCGCCGCCGAACCCGAGCATGTAGGCGAACATGCGCGACGGCAGGCCCAGGCCGGCCACGACGTACCGGTAGGTGCCGACGACGACGCCCGCCGCTTTCATGGCCGGATCGCGCTCGAGCACGTCCTCCTGCGCGTCGAACGCCCGGCGTGCCGTGAGGAAGGCGGAGGCCATGCTGCCTTCCACCGACGCCTGGTACGACGCGAGCAGCCCGTAGGCCGAGCCGAGGTCGTAGCGCGCCTGCACGTCGCGCGGTGCGGCGCGCAGCCTGGCGTTCGCCAGCGCCACCGCCCGATCGATTGCCTGTCTGAACTCCGCGTCGAGGGCCGGAGACGGTTTGGGCAGCGAGAGCTGCGACTTCGTCACGCCGCCCATGTAGTGATCGACCGTGACGGCGCCGCGCTGGAAGATCACGTCGAGCCAGACGACGGCGGCGAGCGCGCGATGGGCGCGCGGCTCGTCGGGGAAGGCCGCGACGATCGCGTGCGCCTCGGCGAGCGCTTCGGCCCGATCGAGATTGAACGCGTCGCGAAAGCACGCCGCGATGCGGCCGTCGAGGACGCTCGACGGATTGGTCCCGCCACGGACCGAAGGCGCGGCGATCAGCAGCACGATCACGCCGGCGAGCAGCGCCTGCTTCATTGGGGAAAGGCCAGCCGAATCGTCACCTCAACGCCGCGAGCGCTCTCACGTCGACCGCGCGGACGAGCCGTGTCACCGGGGCGAGGCCGCGGACGCCGTAGCCGGCGGCGCGGACGATGAATCGGCCGGCGACGACGAGCGTCACGGTGGCCCGCCGCGCCGGTTCCTGCCACTCCTCGAAGCCGGGCTGGCCGTCGATCTGCACCGCGCGCCTGAATTCGTCGCCGAATCGCTCCGAGTAGCCGGGCGCCAGGAACACCGCGAGCGGGCTCAGCCTCAGCGGGTCTCTTGCCGAGTCGGCCAGCGCCAGCTCGACGTGCACGCCGGCACGTTCGTACTTCGCTTCGGCGCGCGCTGCGGGCACGGGGCCGGCGATCTGCTCAGCGTGATCGTCGGTGCGCGACCACCCCTCCACGACGGGCAGCAGCGCGACGAGCCGCTGGAACTCCACGGGTCGAACGGCAGGCGCGTCGGCGATGGGCAGCACCTGGGGGACGATGGCCGGCGGTGGCGCAGCGACGGCCTGCGCGCTGTCCGGCACCGCCGTCTCGGTGGGAGGGGCAGACGCCGTGCGGCCGCCGCAGGCGACGGCGGCCAGCGCCAGGACGGCGCCAAGGCCAACTCGGGACATGGAGCTAGTTTAGCCTCGGCCCAGCCAATGCAGCAGCCCGAGCGTGATCCACGGGACGTAGGTGATCAGCAGGACGCCCAGCGCCAGGATGCCGAGCATCGGCATCGTCGCCCACATCACCTCGAGCACGGGCTTGCGAAAGCGGACCGAGGCGAGCAGCAGGTTCAGGCCGAGCGGCGGGTGCAGGTAGCCCAGCTCGAGATTGGCGATGAAGATCACGCCGAGGTGCACGAGATCGATGTCGTAGATCTGCGCGAGCGGGATGATGAGCGGCACGACCACGACGATGGCCGAGAAGATGTCCATCACGGTGCCGACGAGCAGGAGGAAGACGTTGAGGCCGAGCAGGAACCAGCCGCGCGACTGGACGTGCGCCTGCGTCCAGTCGATCAGCAGCGTCGGAATCTGCGCGTTGACGAGGTAGTTCGTCAGGCCGACCGCCACCGCGAGGATGAGCAGCACGCTGCCGACGAGCGCGATCGAGTCGCTGGCGACACGCAGCACGTCGCCGCCCGTCGGCAGATCGCGATGGACGAAGCGCTGGACGACGAGCGCGTAGAGCGCCGCGAGCGCGGCCGACTCCGACGGCGTCGCGTATCCACCGAGGAGCGCCGTCAGCACGACGATCGGCAGCAGCAGCTCCCACTTCGCCTCCCACAAGGCTCCGGCCATCTCTGCGACACGGAACGGCGACCGCCGCGCGCCCGATCGAATCGCTTGCCGCACGCCCCACGCGCCGATCAGGCCCAGCATCAACAGGCCAGGCAGCAGGCCGCCCAGGAAGAGATCTTCGATCGCGACGTTCTGCGCGACGATGCCGTACAGGATGAGCGGGACCGAGAGCGGGAACAGCAGGCCGAGCGAGCCGGAGGCGGTGAGCAGGCCGATCGAGAATCGCTCCGGGTAGCCCTCGCGGAGCAGCGCCGGCAGCAGCAGACCGCCGAGCGCGAGGATCGTCACGCCCGACCCGCCGGTGAAGAGCGTGAAGAAGGCGCAGAGCGTCGCCGCGGCCACCGCGGTGCCGCCCGGCATCCAGCCGACGAGGGCGCGCAGCGCGCGGAGCAGCCGCTCGGAGGCGCGGCCTTCGGCGAGCAGGAAGCCGGTGAGCGTGAAGAGGGGGATGGCCGCGAGGTTCGCCGACGGCGACGTCAGCTCTTCGTACGCCTTGATCAACGGCACGACGGGACGGCTGCCGTCCGTGAAGAACCCGACCATCGCGATCCCGCCGAGCAGCGCGAAGATCGGCGCGCCGACGATGCCACCAGCCACGAGCAGTGCGATCCACGGCCAGAGCGCGCGCCCTTCGAGCCACTCGGGATGTTGCGCGACGACGAGGCCGAGCGCAATGCCGAGCGCGGCGGCGAGCCGGCCCAGCCAGTCCGCGGAGGCGCGCCAGGCGAGGCGGGCGGCGATCAGCCCGAAGCCGATCGGGAAGACCACCTGTGCGAGCCAGACCGGCACGTTCGCCGCGATGACGTCGCCGGCCTCACGCTCGATCGAGACGAGCGCCCAGCCGCCCGCGGCGAACATGGCGGCGACGGCGGCGCCTGCGAAGGCGCCGAGCACGCGGGCGAGCGGCGCGATGGCGTCCGGCAGGAACTCGCCGGTCGCGAGCGTGAGGAGCTTGCCTTCGCGGGCGGCGATCGCACCGCCCACGAGGCCGACCCAGAGCGTCAGGTGCTGCGCGAACGGCGCGGCGCCCGGGATGCCGGTGTGAAAGAGCGATCGGAGCGCGATCTCGCCGAGCGGCAGCAGCATGATGCCGCCGAGCGCGAGCGTCGCCACGAGGTTCTCGGCCCGGACGGCGTGCGCGCGCATCACTTGCCTTTGGTCTTGCGGAAAGCCTCCCGCTCGCGCACGGCGAGATCGTAGACGTCGGCCGGCACCATGTCGCCGCGCATGGTCGCGACGAGCTTGTCGGCGGCCGTCCGGAACTCCGCCGTGCCCTTCGCGTCCAGCGTCGTCACCGTCAGGCCGCGCGTCTTCATGGTCGCCACCGAATCGGCGTCGAGCTTCGGCGCGTCTGCCATCACGCGCTGCTCGAACGCCTTCGCGGCGGCCGCGACGGCCTGCTGGTCGGCCGCGTCGATCTTGGCCAAGGCGGACTTGCTGATGACGAGCGCGCCGAAGAGCGGCGCGACGCGCACGTCGAGCATGTACTTGGCGTCACGGAAGATCTGCAGCACGAGCGCCGGGTACGGTGGCGTGGGCGCCGCGTCGATCATGCCGGTCGTCAGCTTCAACTGCGTCGGGATGTCGTTGGCCGAGAGCGCCACCGGATGGAAGCCGTTCGCCTTGTACCACTGGACGGACTTGTCGTCGCCCTGGCTGGTGAAGAGCTTGGCGGCCTTGACGTCGTCGAGCGAGCGGAGCGGCTTCTTCGAGAAGAGCTGTACCCAGCCGCCGCTGCCCCAGGCGAGCAGCCGGAAGCCCTTCGCGTCCAGCCGCTGCTCGAGCACGGGCGAGAGCTTCTGCTGGACCTGCGTCGCCTCCGCGTCGCTTTCGAAGAAGAACGGCATCCCGAAGACGTCGAAGCTGTTGTCGATCTGGCTCAGGCCCGTGACCATGAGCAGGTTGGCCTGCAACTGGTCGACGCCCGGGCGCATCATCCGGATCGTGGACAGCTCGTCGCCCTGCGTGCCGCCGGCGTAGACCGTCAGCTTGACGCGTCCGCTCGTCTTCGCGTCCCAGGCGGCGCCCATGTCGAGCAGCGCCTTGTGCCAGGCCGAATTGACCGGCGCCTGCGTGGCGAGCTTGATCGTGATCGGAGCCCGCGCGGCGACCGGCGCGGCCAGCACGGCGACGGCGGCGAGCATGACGAGGGAACACTTCAGGGCAGACATCGGGCAACGTCCTCCATTCAGCACGACGGAGCCGCCGCTAGCGGGCGAACTTCGTGTCGATTTGATCGAGCAGCGCCTGGGCACGGCGTTTCGTGATCAACGTGGCGAGGCGCGCGGACGGTTCCTGGTCGGGATCGACCGCGAGCGCCTGTTTGAGCAGCGATTCGAACTCCGCGCGGTCCTGCGCCGGCACGGCGACGCCGTTCGCCAGCGCGACGTACGGACCCGGCGAGCGGCCCTGCTGCAGCGCGATGGCCCGGGCGAAGTGCTCGCGGGCGCGCGCGGGATTGCCGCCGAGCGCCTCAGGCAGGCTGTCGAGCGAGATCATCAGCTCGTGCACGGCCCCGTGCTGCCAGCCCTCGTCGAGCGCGAGCGCCCGCTCGGCGAGCGCCCGCACGGCAGGGAAATCGATCGCCAGCTCCGGCCGATCGAGACCCAGCGAGATGGCCGCGCCCCAGGAGGCCGCCGACCAGTAGAGCATCTCGACGTCGCGCGGCTCGGCCTTGGCGAGCGCCGGCACCGGGTCGGCGAGCAGTTGCTGGCCGATGCCGGGAAAACGCACCTCGAGCGCGCGCAGGCAATAGTCACGGCCGCGCAGGTAGAGGTTCAGCGCCCGGTCGCGCAGCGCCTTGCTCTCGTCGTGGTGCGCCTGGCCGAGCACTTCGGCGTCGGTCTCGACGAACGCGTACGCGTACTGCGTGAACCCCGTGCACGTCGAGACGAGCAGCGGCGCGTGGCGCGGCACCGACTCGAGCAGCGACTCGTACAGCTTGAGGGCGAACGGGATCGCGTCGCGGATGAGATCGGGGTCGTTGTCGCGCGAGAAGACGTCGCCGCTCTTCGAGAGCGTGCTCGCCACGGTCTTGACGGCCCAGGTCTTCGGTGAGCAGGCGGCGAGCAACGCGGCCGTGGCGGCAATGGCCGCGAAGCGGAAGCGAGACGTCCCGGCCGGCATCGTTCAAGACACTATCGGAAGGCCGGGATTTCGCCAAACGCGCGCGGGGCGCTGGCGTCCGCGCAGCTCAGCGCGTGCGGCCGGCGGCCGGCGCTTCGGCCGCGTCGGTCGGCTGCGCCAGGTAGCTCTTGCGGGCGCGCGCGGTCATGCCCGGCACCTTCACCCGCACCTCGAGCTTGTGCATCACGCCGTCGAGCTGATCGGCCTCGAACCCGAGGACGTACTGGCGATGCAGCTCGTCGGCGACCCGCGTGAAGGTGCTGTTGAGATCGGCGGCGCGCGTGAGCTCGAAGTACCCTCCGCCGGTGACGTCCGCGAGGCGCCGCAGATTCCGGTCCGGTCGCGTCGTCCGCCGCAGCGCCGGGATCTCGCTCTGCAGGCCGATGGCGTAGATCATGAAGTCCTCGGCCTGCGCGCGCGAGATCACGCCGTCGAAGTTCGTGCGCTCGCTCCGCTCGTCTTCGCCGTCGGTGAAGACGAGCACGACGCGCCGGCCGGTCTCGCCCGAGAGCGCGTCCATGCTGGCGTCGATGGCATCCCAGAGGAACGTCGGGTTGCCGTACTGGATGTCGTTGTAGATCACGCGGACGAGCGCGTCGCGGTTGCTGCTGAAGGCCGGGCTGATGATGATCTTGTCGGAGAAGCTGCCCACCTTGGCGCGGTCGGCCGGCAGCAGCCGCAGCACGAAGCGCTCGGCCGCGGCTTTCAGCAGGTCGAGATTGAGCGTCATGCTGCCGCTCGTGTCGAGCATGATGACGACCGTGACCGGCTGCACGTCGCTCTTGAACACGTTGAGCGCGCGGAGCCGGCCGTTGTCGTAGACCTCGAAGTGCTTCTCCTCGAGGTCGGGCACGAGGCGCCCGGAGCCGTCCACGACGGTCGCGTAGACGGCGACCGTGCGGGCCGAGCTGCGAAAGACGCCCTGATTCTGGGCGGACGGCCGTGTGGCCACGAGCAGCAGAAGCGCGGAGAGCAGCGGCAGCAGACGGTTCATGGCACTGAGAGACCTGGGAGCACGGCGTCCGGCGGCGTGTAGCCTATCGCCGCCGGTGGTGCCGGCGCCGGAAAAAGATCCAGACCATTCTGGCACTTCGACGATGCAAGTGGCGGCCGCGGCCGGCTGATACGCTGGATCGATGGCTCCGCTGGTCGTGTTCGATCTGGACGGCACGATCATCGACTCGCGCCGGGACCTGGCAGATAGCGCCAATCGGCTGCTCGCCACCTACGGTGCGCCACCGCTCGCCGTCGACGCGGTTGCGGGCATGGTCGGCGACGGCGCGCGGCAACTCGTCGGCCGCGTGCTCGCGGCCGCCGGCGTGGAGACCGACCTCGAGCCGGCGCTGCAACGGTTCCTGGCGATCTACGGCGATCGGCTGATCGTGCACACGCGGCCGTACGACGGCATCGTCGAGGTCCTGCGTGCGCTCGCCGCGCGGAGCTCGCTGGCGCTGCTGACGAACAAGCCGGAAGGGCTGTCACGCCGGATCCTGGCCGCGTTCGACCTCGCCTCGATGTTTCCACAGGTGGTCGGCGGCGACTCCGGCTTCGCGCGCAAGCCCGATCCGGCCGGCCTTCGTCATCTAATCGCGCAGCACGGCACGGCGGCGGCACGGACGGTCTGTGTCGGCGACTCCATGATCGACGTCGAAACCGCCAGGGCGGCGGGTGCGGCCGTGGTCGCGGCCCGATACGGCTTCGGGCATCTGCGGGAGCCTCTCGCGCTGCGCGCCGGTGAGCTGGAAGCGTGGTCGCCGCAGGATCTCGCGCCGGCGATCGATAGGGCGCTTCGCCAAAACCCGACTTGACCGGTCGCATTTGGTGGCATATGCTCGAACAGCGCCTAACGAGAACTGTCTCCTTTGCGGGCTTCAGAGGACCTCGTGCTCGAACTCCCCGGCCAGCCTATCCCAGTCGATCGCGTCGTTGCCGGACCGAGTCCAGCGGTGCGGCTGTCGGACCTCATGGCGGGACAGACCGCGCGCCTGCACTGCGCGGCGCTGAGCCCGCAGGATTGCGCCCTGCTGCGCGCGATTGGCCTCACCGATCACTGTGTCATGCGCATCTGCAAGGTCGGTGAGCCCTGTATCGTCCAGGTGCGGGCCACCCGCATCGGGCTGTCGAGAGCCGTCGCAGACGGGATCATGGTCGTGCCGCAAGAGCCGAGCTGATGCCTTCCACCGCCGCGCACTGCGAGCCTGACGTCGGTCAGGCCGCGGGCGCTGATGAGCTTCGCGCGCGGCAGCCTCGCATTGCCCTCATCGGCAATCCCAACACCGGCAAGACGACGCTCTTCAATCGGCTCTGCGGCGTGCGGGCCAAGACGTCGAACTACCCAGGCACGACGACGGCCGTGCGTGTCGGGCGCGCCGCCATCGGCGGCGATGCCGCGGACATCGTCGACCTGCCGGGGCTGTACGAGCTGAGCCTCGACGTCCCGGAGGCGAGGATCGTGCGCGACGTCCTTCGGGGCGTCGGCGCGCAGCAGCCCGACGCCGTGCTCGTCGTCGTCGACGCGTGCAACCTGACGCGCAACCTCGTGCTCGCCGGCGAGCTGCTCGGATACGGGCTGCCGGTGATCGTCGCGTTGAACATGGTGGACCTCGCGCAGCGGCGCGGCCTGAGCCTCGATACGGCGCGGCTGTCGGCCCGGCTCGGCTGTCCGGTCGTGCCCGTGGTGGCGCGGCGCGGGACGGGGATCGATGCGATCCAGAAAGAGATCGCGCGCGTGTTGCGCGGCGAAGGCATGAAGGCCGCGGCCGTCTCGCCGGCGGCTACCAGTGCGGATCTCACGAGATGGGCGGAAGAGGTCGTCGAGGAGAGTGTCGGCGGCGCGGGTGCCGTCGGCTCGGCCAGTGACACCCTGACCGAGCGGCTCGACAAGGCGTTCACGCACCCGGTGCTGGGCCTGCTCGTGTTCGGCGGCGTGATGATCGGGCTGTTCTGGACGCTGTTCGCGCTCGCCACCGTGCCGATGGATCTCATCGAGGCCACGTTCGCCGAGCTTGGCGATCTTGCCGGCCGGACGTTTCCGCCCGGGCTGGTCCACGACCTGGTCGCCGAGGGCATCATCGGCGGCATCGCCGGTACGGTCGTGTTCCTGCCGCAGATCTGCCTGCTGTTCTTCCTGATCAGCCTGCTCGAGGACACCGGGTATCTCGCGCGCGCCGCGTTCGTCATGGATCGCGTGCTCTGCCGGTTCGGCTTGCCCGGACACGCGTTCGTGCCGCTCTTGACGGCGCATGCCTGCGCGCTGCCCGGGATCATGGCCACCCGGCTCATTCCCGATCGGCGCGATCGGCTCGCGACGATCCTGGTCGCGCCGTTCATGAGCTGCTCGGCGCGGCTCCCGGTGTACGTGCTGCTCACGTCGCTGCTCTTCGCCGGCGATCCGTTGCGGGCGGGCCTCGCGTTCGCCGGCTGCTACGCGCTTGGCGCCGGCGCGGCGCTGCTGAGCGCGCTCCTCTTCCGGCGCACCGTGCTGCGCGGCCGCGCGCGACCGATGATCCTCGAGCTGCCGTCCTACAAGGCGCCCTCGCTGCTGAACGCGCTGATCGCCGCTCGCGATCAGGGGTTGGCGTTCTTGAAGACGGCCGGCACGGCCATCATGGCGATCTGCATCGTGATGTGGTGGCTCAACACGTTCCCGCGCACCGCGCCGACGGCGGACGTCGAGGCGCTGCGCACGCAAGCCGCCGCCGCGGCGACCGCCGACGAAGCAGCGAGCCTGAACGCCGAGGCCGACGTGCTGATGGCGCGCGCCACGCAGACTGGCAGCTTCGCCGGACGGATCGGCCGGACCATCCAGCCGGTGTTCGCGCCGCTCGGATACGACTGGCAGCTCACCGTCGGCGTGCTCACGAGCTTTCTCGCGCGCGAGGTCTTCGTCTCCACCATGTCCGTGCTGCTCGGCGACGCCAACGACGACGTGAACGACCAGGGAGTGATCGCACGCATTCGATCGGCCGAGCGCGCCGACGGCACGCCCGTCTTCACGGCCGCGACGGCCACGAGCCTGCTCGTGTTCTTCGTGCTCGCCATGCAATGCCTGCCGACGCTGGCGGTCACGCGGCGCGAGACCGGCGACATCAAGT
This sequence comes from Acidobacteriota bacterium, assembly GCA_020853395.1. Taxonomy (NCBI): domain Bacteria; kingdom Pseudomonadati; phylum Acidobacteriota; species Acidobacteriota bacterium. The sequence goes on along the minus strand of JADYYY010000005.1, from coordinate 83,146 downwards.
GGGCTGCGCTCCAGCTCGGCTACATGACGGTGCTGGCCTACGGCGTGGCGTTCGTCGCGTATCAAGGCTTGAGGTTCGCGGGCGTATCATAGGAGCACGCGCATGAGCGATCTGCTGGAGGTCGTGGTCGTGACCATCGTGGCGGGCTTCGCGCTGCTCGTGCTGCTGCGGCCGTACGTCCGGAAGCGCCGGGCCGACACACCGCCGTGCCCGAACTGCGGCGCCGCCGCGGCGGCTCGTCGCCGCCAGCGCGACGCTGTTCAGCCGGTCACGTTCATCACGCCCTTCAAGCCCCGCTAGCTCGCGCTCCGGCGTCCCCGCCTCGTGAGACGACGGCTCTACATCGACTGGCTCCGCGGCGTCGCCGTGCTGTGCATGATCCTGTGGCACGTCGCCGATGCCTGGACCGTGCGCGACGGACGGGACGGCGTCGCGTTCGCGGCCGTCGCGTTTCTCGCCGGCTGGGCCGCGCCGCTCTTCCTGTTTCTCGCCGGGCTGTCGGTGCCGCTCGCGGCGCGAGCGAGGATGGCGCGCGGGCTCGACCGCAGCGGCGCCTCGCGGATGCTGCAGCGCCGCGGGTGGCAGATCTTCGGCCTCGCGCACCTGTTCCGCGTGCAGTCGTTCCTCCTCAACGCCAACGGCAGTTGGAACGCGATCCTGAAGCCCGACATCCTGAACATCCTCGGGCTGGGCCTCGTGCTGACCGCGATCGTCTGGCGCCAGAGCCTCGGTGCTCGCGGCATCGTGATCTGGATGATCGTTCCGGCCGTCGCCATCGTCGGGCTGATGGCCCCGTGGGCAGAGACGTGGTGGTGGCCGTCGCTGCTCCACCCGCGGCTGGAGGCGTACGTCCGGCCCGTGGGGAACTACGGCGTGTTCAGCCTGTTTCCGCCGCTCGCCTACGTGCTGGCCGGCGCGGCGATCGGCGAGTGGCTGTCGCTGGCGGGCGAAGCCGTCCTGCGCCCGATCGGTGTCGCCGCGGCCCTGATGCTCGCCGGGGGCGTCGGCCTGACGCTGTGGCTGAGGCCTGCGCCCGACCGCTGGTTCTTCGACGCCATCGCCTTTCTGTGGCGCACGGGCGCGATGGCGCTGATGCTCGTGGTGGCCCGCGCGGTGGTCGCGTGGGCCCCGGGGCAAGGCCACGGTCTGCTGGTTCTCTTCGGGCAGACCTCGCTCTTCGTGTACTGGGTGCACGTCGAGCTGGCCTATGGGATTTTCAGCTACCCGCTTCACCACACGCTCGGGCTGGGCGCGGCGCTCATCGGCTATGCCGCGGTGGTGTGGTCGATGGCCGGGCTGGCGGGCGTTTGGGCTCGGCGACCGGCCGGCGCGCGGTGGATTCCCGCCCACATGGCGGCGCCCGTCTGAGCGGCGGTCACGCGAATTCGCTGGACTTTCGTTTCCGGCCCGTCGTGGCGCGGAGCGACGGTCCGCTCGCTTGAGATTGCGCGCGTCCGGCCCTTACAATCCCCGAACGCCGCCCCTCGGCCGTTCTTCCAGACCACGAAAGGATTCCGGCTGCTTATGATCAGCGTCGCCGCGCTCCGGATGCAGCAGTTTGGCGTGCAGTTCTACCAGGCCTCGTTGACGGCCAAGGACATCGACAAGCTGGTCAGGTTCGAAGTGCTGAGCTACGGCGATCAGGGGAGCGGGGTGGCCATCCGCGGCAGCCGCCGGTCGTCGAAGGTCCACTGGGATCTGCTGGAACGACGGATTGCCTCGAGCGAGAAGGCGTACCAGCGTCAGATCATCCGCCGCAAGATCGACGAGCTCATCGAGTACTACGAGCAGTGCCGGCAGGCGCAGGACCTGCCGTCGATTCCGGGAGCCGTCATCATCTCCTGCGACGAGGTGCTGAAGTTCGAGCCGCTGCCGGGGCAGGACGCGCTCGGCACGCTCAAGGTCCCCGAGCGCGAGGGCATCTTGCGCGCGATCGATGGGCAGCACCGGTTGTTGGCGCTCCACGCCGGGCTGGAACGCTTCGACGGCGAGACCTTCACCGTGCCTGCCGTGATCTTCGATCGGCTCCCTGAAGACCACCTCGTCCAGATGTTCGTGACGATCAACGCCAAGCACACGCGGCTCAATGCCTCGCACCTCGTGTCGCTCTCGGGCCGCCAGCTCTATCGCGACGAGAACCTCGCGGCGGCGCACGACGTGGTGCGCGCGCTGAACGAGCGCGAGGAGTCGCCGCTCTACCACGACATCAAGCTGCTCGGCGTGGGGCGCGGCCGCGTGGGCCAGGCGCCCCTGGCGCAGGAGCTGAAGAAGCTGTTCGTCGGCGGCGCGTTCGGCGGCGGCCGGAAAGGGGACGAGTTCCGCGAGGAGGCCCGCCGGTTCTTCGTCAACTACTTCAAGCAGGTCTCGGTCGTCTTCAATGCCGCCTGGCACGGCCGCAAGTACAGCATCAAGAGCGCGCCCGCGTTGAAGGCCTTCATCCGCGTCGCGCCGGACATCGTGCGCCACCTCGACCAGCAGCGCGCGGACCGCGCCGATTTTCGCGCGATCGGTCGCGTCATCGCGCCGTGGGGCCGGCGCATCGGCGACCTGCGATTCGAAACCGACGGCGCCTGGAAACGGACGACCGTGGACCAGCTCGCCAAGGAGCTCAGGCTCGCCCTGCAGTACCCCGAAGGCGCGATCTGAGGCCGAGATGAGCACCGGCGTGCTCTTTGTGAGCATGCGGGATGCTCATCGGTCTCCGCTGTCGCGCTGGCTCTTCGAGAACCATGGCTTCGAACACGGCACGCGCATTGCTCTCAGAAGTTGTCAGCGGACGACCTGAATTTGCGGCATTCGCCGTGAAGAGCTGGGGAGCCAGGTGGTTCGCGAAAAAGGCCCGCTCACGCGGGCCTTTTTTTGTACGGCCGCGGCCGTTCTCTACTTCCGGATTTCCGTGACGACGCCCATGAGGTAGTGGAGGGTGACGCGATCTCCGGCTTCCATGTTGCGGGGAGCCGCTTCGGCTCCCACCCTCGCGTGCCGAATTTCCCCTTCGGGGTCTTCCGGATCGATCCAGAACACGTCGAGCGAGATCTGACCGTGAATGGAGACGGGCTGGATACGATGGATGATGGCCGGTCGCGAGCCTTTGAGCATGCCGCCTGCTGACGTTCCGTCTAGGTTACTCCGCGGGTGCCCGGCGTACAATCGAAAGCTGATGATCCCACCCGCCCGTGCCACCGCCGCCATCATCGTCGCTCTGATCGGGCTGCTGGCTGCCGCGCCTTTCGCGGCCGGACGGCTCGAGCTCCAGGACGCGCTCCCGTCCGGGCGTGATCTCGTCGCCCGCCATGTCCAGGCGATCGGCGGTGAGAAGGCGCTCGCCGCCATCTCGTCCATTCGTGCGCGAGGGAAGTTCGAGATCCAGGCGCAGGGGATCTCCGGCGATCTGGAGATCCTCTCCGCCCGGCCGGCAAAGCTGCTGTCGCGCGTCACGGTGCCGGCCCTCGGGCGCATCGAGAACGGCTACAACGGCACCGTCGGATGGTCCGTCAGCCCCGTCTCCGGCCCCGAGCTGCTGACCGGCCGCCAGCTTTCGGAGCTGGCTGACGACGCCACGTTCGACAGTCAACTGCACGACGCGTCTCGCGTGCGCGAGATGACCACCACCGGCCGGATCGACTTCGATGGACGGCCAGCGTATCGAGTGCGCGTCGTGCTGGCCTCCGGCAGCGAGCAGATCGAGTACTTCGATGCCGAGGCCGGGTTTCAGATCGGATCCGAGGCGTCGCGTGCGACGGCTCAGGGCGTCGTCTCGATGGTGAACGTGCTTCGCGAGTATCGAAGGTTCGGCGCGCTCGTGCAGCCCACGGTGTTCGTGCAGCGGGCGCTCGGATTCGAGCAGCGGTTGACCATCGCCAGCTTCGAGTACGACGTGGTCCCTCCCGGCGCGTTCGATCCGCCCGCCGAGGTGAAGGCGTTGATCGGCCGGTGAGGCGCGCCCGCGTCCGCCGCGTCGCGCCTCTTCTGATCGTCGCCGCGGCGATGGCGGCGCCGATGCGCGGCGCCGCTGGCCAGGACTGGAAACAGTCTCTCCGGGCATCGTTCGAGCTCGTCTGGACGACGGTGAACGAGACGTTCTACGACCCGTCGTTCGGCGGCCTGGACTGGCCGGCCGTGCGCGCGGAGCTCGACCCGAAGCTCGAAGCGGCCGATACGCCCGAGGCGGCGCGGGACGTCATTCGCGCGATGATCGAGCGGCTCGGCCGGTCGCACTTCACGCTCATCACCGGTGGATCGGCGGGCAGATCCTGGCCGGGTGCCGCGGTGGTGTCGATCGACTTCCGGATGAGCGATGGCGGGACGCTCGTCACGCGCGTCGATCCGTCGTCGTCGGCCTTCCGTGCCGGGCTGCAGGCGGGCGACGTGCTGCTGTCGATCGATGGCCAGCCCGTGCCGGGCGCGTCCGCGCCGTTGCCGGCCGGTCGGCGAGAGCGGCTGATCCTCTGGCAGGACGTGTATCGGCGGCTTCACGGCGCGCCAGCCTCCGTCGTCGAGATGACCCGCCGGACGCCGCATGGCGACGTCGAGACGATTGCGGTTCAGCGCGAGCTGGATCGCGGCGAGGTCGTATCGCTCGGCAATCTGCCGGCGCTGCCGGTCAGGATCGACGTGACCGAGGCGCGAACGCCGGCAGGACGCCGGGCCGGCGTGATCGGGTTCACGGCATGGATGGCGGCCATCGCCCAGCCGTTCGCGGATGCCGTCGATCGGTTCCGGCAGGCCGACGGCATCGTGCTGGATCTCAGGGGCAATCCCGGTGGGCTGGCCGACATGATCCGGGGGATAGCCGGGCACTTCGTCGCGACGCCGGTGCTGCTCGGCCGCGTGCAGATGCGCGGCGTGGAGCTGGAGCTTCGGGCGAACCCGAGGCGATCGACGAGCGACGGCCGCCGCGTCGAGCCTTACGGCGGGCCCGTGGCGCTGCTCGTGGACGACATGACGGCGAGCGCGTCCGAGTGTTTCGCGGGCGGGATGCAGAGCCTCGGCCGCGTGCGGGTGTTCGGGACGCGAACCGCCGGGCAGGCGCTGCCGGCGTCGACGCGTCAGTTGCCGAATGGCGACGTGCTGATGTACGCGGTTGGCGATTTCGTGACGTCCACCGGCGCGCGGCTCGAGGGCGTCGGCGTGGTACCCGACGAGGAGATCCCCCTCACGCCGGAGGGCCTGGCCGGCGGCCGCGATCCCGCGCTGGCGGCGGCGCTGGCGTGGCTGGATTCGGCGGCGAACGGCCGGTGACGCTCGGCCGTCCAATGTCGATGAACCTTTGACCTCTGCCGGGATTTGTTGGTAGACTTTGACGACCTGCAAGATTGAGCTGCCTTCCGTATCGGGGTCCGTCTGACCCTGGAGATCGCGCGCTCGAGTCCGTTCTTCGGCATCGAAGAGCGGGGGCGCCTGAGGAACCGGAAACGAAGGCCTGTCGGGAGAATTGAATGGAGCAGCGCCCGCTGCGTCTTGGCGACATTGTGGACGATTACTGTACGCGTGAGCGACGCATCACCAACCATGCGGTCGTCGCCCTCGTCGGAGACGCGATACGTCAAACCCGTTGTACGACCTGCGATACGGAGCATCCCTACAAAGGAGCGAGGGAACCGCGGCTTCGGAAGAAGCCCGCGACCTCGGAGCTGTACGATCAGGTGCTTGCCGGCGTGAACGGCAATCGGCCGTCGGCATCGCCCGCCCCTCCCGTCGAGGAGCCTGAGCCGATGTCAGCGAGCGCCGCGCCCGGGTCCGAGCCGGATCACGCGGAGGCTGAGGAGGTCGACGAAGCCCCGCCTGCCGACGGGTCCTCCCATGAGGTCTGGCCAGGGCATCGGCGGCTCATTCGCGCCACGCTGCCGCGCTCGGACAGCGAACCGCCGCCGCCGCGTCCGATTCCCGAGTTCACCATGCACCAGCGTCCGCAGCCGCGATCGGCGCGCGGATTCCGCTTTCGCGGCCAGCCGAATGGCCACGCGAACGGAAACGTGGCCGGTGGATCCGGTGGATTCGGTCAGGGCCGGCCGTCGCGGCCCGGGCGGCACCGCCACAAGAAGCGGCCTCGTTGACGACGGTGACGTCGTTTTCGCTGGCCGACCACGTCGGCGTGGTCGTGGGGGTCGCCAACAGGCGATCGATTTCGTGGGCGATTGCCAGCGCCGCGGCGGCCGCGGGCGCGCGCGTGGCGCTCACGTTCCAGAACGCACGTCTGGAAGAGAACGTCCGCGAGCTCGCGGGCACGCTCGCGGATCCGCTCCTTCTTCCATGCGACGTCACGAACGACGCCGAGCTCGACGCGCTGTTCGAGGCCGTCGATCGCCGCTACGGACGTCTCGACTTCCTCGTGCACGGGGCGGCGTTCGCCGATCGCGAGGATCTCGCCAGGCCGTTCGTCGAGACGTCGCGGGAAGGCTTCCGCAAGGCGCTCGACGTCAGCGCGTACTCGCTCGTCGCCCTGGCGCGGCGCGCGGCCCCGCTCATGGAGCGGCAGCAGAGCGGCAGCATCCTGACGCTCAGCTATCTGGGCGCTGAGCGCGTGTTCCCCAACTACAACGTCATGGGCGTCGCGAAAGCCGCGCTCGAATCGTCGGTCCGTTACCTCGCCGCGGATCTCGGCGCCCGCAACATCCGCGTCAACGCGATCTCGGCCGGGCCGATCAAGACGCTCGCCGCATCCGGCATCGCCGGGTTCTCGTCGATCCTGCAGACGTACCGGGATCGCGCGCCGCTCAGGCGCACGGTCGAGGCCGAGGAAGTCGCCGACGCCGCGGTGTTCCTGCTGAGTCCGGCCGGCCGTGCCGTCACGGGCGAGGTCCTGATCGTGGACGGCGGCTATCACGCCATGGGCGTCTGACGCCCGTAGCGCTCCGTCTGGAACTTCTCGATCAGCGCTTTCATCTTCACCGCATCGCCCTTCGTGTGTCCGTGGCAGACGATCGGGCTGTGGCCGCCGGTCGTCTCGATGAACACATCCGAGAACACGAGGTTCGTGTCGATCCGGATCGACGAGACGTGCGCGATGTGGATGGACTCCTCGATCCTGCCGACCCATTGCGGCTGGTACAGCGTGATGCTGTCGGGGGTCACGAGCACCTGCGCGGGAAACACGCGGTTGCCTTTGCTCAGCCGGCTCGCGCGGAACACGTGCGCCCCCGGGAGCCGTCGTCCCTTGCGGTACGCGATGGCGATCGCCAGCGCGATCGGGACGAGGAGGGCGACGGCGATCGTGACCGAAGGGTCCATGCAGCAGATGGTAAGCTGAACCGTGCCGCATCGAGCCCCGGGGTCGCCAGCGCGCGGCCCGCGTCAGTACCTCACTGGTCAACCCATCACCTACTACCGGCCAGGCGGTGACCCGGCCATCACCCGGCTGATCGATCAGGGGTTCCAGGCATTCAACGCCGGCCGTCTCTCGGAGGCGTGCCGCATCTTCGCGGACAAGATGCTCGCGCCGAAGAACGACACGACCATCGGCTTGACGATGGCCGGCGCGCTCACGCCGGCCGGGTTGGGCGGCTGCGTGATCGAGATGATCGAGCACGGGCTCATCGACTTCATCATCAGCACGGGGGCGAACCTCTACCACGATCTGCACTACGCGCTGAACTTCACGCTGCGACGCGGCTCGCCGTTCCTCGACGATCGCGAGCTGTACCGCGCCGGGGTGATCCGCATCTACGACGTGCTGTTCCCGGCCACCGTGCTGCTCGAGACGGACGCCTACATTCGCGACTTCCTCGTGCGCTCGGGGATGACCGGCCCGATGTCGACGTCCGAGTTCCACTACCGGCTCGGGCAGGATCTGCTGGCGCGCCGGCCCGGCTGTGAAGAGCACTCGGTCGTGGCGCGCGCCGCGAAGCTCGGCGTGCCCATCTACACCTCGTCGCCCGGCGACAGCTCGATCGGGATGAACGTCGCGTGGCACGAGCTGATGACCGGCGGCACGCTGATGATGGATCCGAACCTCGACGTCAACGAGGTCTGCGCGATCATCCTGAACGGCAAGAAGAACGGCTGCGTGATCCTCGGCGGAGGGTCGCCGAAGAACTTCTACCTGCAGGGACAGCCGACGCTCTGGGAGGTGTACGGCATCCCGAAAGGCGGCAACGACTTCTTCATCCAGTTGACGACGGATCAGGTGGTCTGGGGCGGGCTGTCCGGCGCGACGCCGTCCGAAGCCGTGAGCTGGGGCAAGGTGAATCCCGGCGTGCTGCCCGACACGGTCGTGGCGTACTGCGATTCGACGATCGCGTTTCCGTTGTTCTGTGAGTACGCGCTCGGCAGCCGGCACGGCACGCGCAAGCGCAAGAACCTGTACGCGAAGCGCCAGGCGCTCGTGGCCGAGCTGCGGCGTCAGGGCGCGGCGGCCAGGCCGGTACGGCCGTCGCCGTCGGCCGCGCCGCAGGATCGCAAGAAGACGCGGGAGAGGCGCCGCTCGGCGGCGCGGAAGCCGACCGAGCCCCGTCGTTCGTGAGCCGCGCGCCCGGCGACGCGCGGCTGGATGAGGAGCCGGCCCATGGGCACCCTCGCATCGGAGCTGCAGCCGTTCGCAGCCGCGTGGCGGTCCGCGCCGCGCGTGTACGTCGACGCCAACGTGCCGCTCGGCAGCGTGACGCTGATGCGGCAGGAGCTCGGGTGGGACGTGCTCTTCGTGCTCGAGGACGCCCGCCTGCGCCGGGCATCCGATCGTGACCACTTCGTACGCGCCTACGAGCTGGCCCGTACGCTCATCACGCTGGATCGCGATTTCGTCGACGACCTGCGGTTTCCGCCGTCGCTGAGCCCCGGGCTGATCGTGTGCTCCGCGCCGGACGAGCGCGGGATCGGCCGGATCCTCCGGTACGTCGATCGCGAGGTGTTTCGCGCGGCACCGAGCGTGGTCCAGCCGTTGCGCGGCCGGAAGCTGGAGCTCACGCCGGACGTCGTGATCCAGATTCCGAAAGGCGCGTGACCTTGGGTCGCTGTCCGCGCGGGCGCGCGCGCTCGCTCGGCTCGTGCCGCGTCCGTTCCTCCCGACGTCACGTCGAGCGATCGTCTGTGTGGCTCGCGCCGGTCCAGACGGCGGCGTAGTCGGTCGGGTCCGCCACACCGGCAACGCGGAACGCATCCTGCCGCTCGCGGCACTTGCTGCACCGGCCGCAATGACGTTCGCCGGCCGGCTGCATGCACGACAGCGTGAGCTCGAGCGGCACGCGCAGCTCGACGCCGAGCCGGACGACGTCTTCCTTGTGCAGGCGCGAGAACGGCGCCGCGATCTCGAGCGGCCGGCCGAGGCCGAGCGACATCGCCGCCGCCATCGTTCGGAAGAACTCGGGCGTCGCATCGGGAAACGGGTTCCCCGCCAGCGGACCGAGCACCAGGCGGCCGGCGCCCAGCCGCGCGCAGAGCACCGCGGCCTTCGCGATCAGCACGATGTTGCGGCCCTCGAGGTAGACGTCTTCGTCCGGCGTGTCGTACGCCGGCGCGCGTCCTTCGATCGCCCAGTGCGTTGCCGGATAGACCTCGCGCATGTCGACCGTGAGCGCCGCCAGCGGCCGCGTGCGCGCGGCGAACGGCGCGCTCGACAGCAGACGCTCGATGGCGCGTGCTTCCGCCGGCTCCCACGCCATGCCGGTCCGCACGTGAATCGGCCAGACGACGTCCGAGCGCGCAGCTTCGTCGGCGAGCAGCACGGCGCTGTCGAGACCACCCGAGAAGAGGACGGCGGACGTCATGGGCCTTGCGCTAGGTTACAGTGTGGACATGTACCTGGTGACCAAGCGCATCGACTTCTGTTATGGCCATCGGCTGCTGGACTACGACGGGATCTGCAAGCATCCGCACGGGCACAACGCGGTCGTCGAAGTCGACGTGCGGACGGCCGAGCTCGACAGCCGCAACATGGTCGCCGACTTCTCCGACATCAAGCGCATCGTCAAAGGCTGGATCGACGCCGAGCTCGATCACAAGATGATCCTGCGCCACGACGATCCGCTCGTGGAGCCGCTTCAGGCGCTGCACGAGCCGGTGTTCACGACCGACAGCAACCCGACCGTCGAGCACATCGCGAAGCTCATCTTCGACATGGCGCGTCACCACGGCCTGGACGTGTTCGCCGTCCGCGTGTGGGAGACGCCCAGCTCGTTCGCGGAGTACCGGGACGGCGCGTGACCGGATCGCGGATCGGACGGTCGCGATCGAGCAGCCCGTGCGATCAGTCGGCCGCGGCTCTCACGAGCAGCAGCGGGATCTGGCTCTTGTGACGCACGGCCGAAATCGTGCTGCCGCGCACGAGATCGCCAAGGAACCGGTGGCCGTGCGTCGTCATGGCGATGAGGTCGCAGCCGTCGGCTTCGGCCACCTTGAGGATCTCGGTTGGCGGATCGCCCATCGCCAGCCGTACGTCCACCGTCAGCCCCTGTGATCGGAGCGCCGCGGCGCGGCGCTCGAGGTAGTCGCGATCGCTTTTGATCTCCTCCGATTCGGCCAGCTTCAGCTCGTCGAAGTGGCGGGCGGCGAAGCCGTCGGCGACGTGCACGAGCAGGAGCGTCGACCCGAGCAGCGTCGCGAGCTGCGCGACGTGGGGCAGCAGGCTCTCGTCGGCGCGGCCGTGCTCGAGGGCGACCAGGATGCGTCGATACATGATCACCCGAACAGGTGGCCCACCCGTTCGCTGAGGCCGAAGTAGTCCGACAGGTACTTGACGTTGAGGGCGACGATCAGCGCGGCCGTCGACCACGCGAGCACCTGCACCGCCGACGAGTTGACGAACCGCCCCATCTTACGCCGGCTGCTCGTGAACGCGACCAGCGGCACGACGGCGAACGACAACTGAAGGCTGAGCACGACCTGGCTGAAGACCAGCAGGCTCGCGGTGCCGCTCTCGCCGTACAGCGCCGTCGTGATGACCGCCGGCACGATGGCGATCAGCCGCGTGATCAGCCGCCGCAGCCACGGCCGCAGCCGGATCTGCAGAAAGCCCTCCATCACGATCTGGCCGGCGAGCGTGCCCGTGAGCGTGGAGTTCTGCCCGGACGCCAGCAGCGCGAGCGCGAACAGCGTGCTCGCGAGCGGCGCGCCGAGCATCGGCGTGAGCAGGCGGTACGCGTCCTGGATCTCCGCGACCTCGCTCTTGCCGAAGAACGTCGCGGCCGAGACGACGAGAATCGCGCCGTTGATGAAGAGCGCGAACATCAGCGCCACGCTGGAGTCGATGGTCGCGAACTTGATCGCTTCGGCCTTTCCCGCGTCGGTGTGCTCGTACTTGCGCGTCTGGACGATCGACGAGTGCAGGTAGAGGTTGTGCGGCATCACCGTCGCGCCGAGGATGCCGATGGCGACGTACAGCATCTCGGGCCGCTCGATGATCTCGAACCGCGGCACGAAGCCGCCCAGCACCGCCGCCACGTCCGGCCGCGAGAAGACGATCTCGGCGAAGAAGCAGCCGCCGATCGTGAGGATCAGCGTGATGACGAGCGCCTCGAGGTACCGGAACCCCTTGTTCTGCAGGTACATCACCGCGAGCACGTCCAGCGCCGTCAGGCAGACGCCCCAGACGAGCGGCAGCCCGAACAGCAGGTTCAGCGCGATCGCCGATCCGATCACCTCCGCCAGGTCGCAGGCGCAGATCGCGATCTCGCACAGCACCCAGAGCCCGAACGACACCGGCCGCGAGTAGTGGTCGCGGCACGCCTGCGCGAGGTCCCGGCCCGTGACGATGCCCAGCTTGGCGCAGAGCGACTGCAGCAGGATCGCCATCAGGTTGGAGAGCAGGATCACGCTGAGCAGCGTGTAGCCGAACATCGAGCCGCCGGCCAGGTCGGTGGCCCAGTTGCCCGGATCCATGTAGCCGACCGCCACGAGGTAGCCGGGACCGGAGAAGGCGAGCAGCTTGCGCCAGAAGCCGAGACCGTGCGGCACCTGGATGCTGCGGTGGACTTCGGGCAGGCTCACGTCGGTGCGCGCGTGCCGCCACGCGCCGTCCGTGCCGGCAGGCTGAGGCGGTTCGACGGCCGCGCCAGCCGGGGGGTGACCCGGTCGTGCCGGCTGCGCCTGTCCCTCGGGCATCATTTGGGTATTATAGAAATAAAGTTTGAAGAGTCAAACTTTCAGCAAGGCCTGCGGAATGGGCACGCGTTTCGTCTTATCGCGTCGGGCTGACCAGCAGTTTAGAGGCCGCGCGCAAGCCGATGATCGTCGACTCGCCGGCCGGCGACCGGAGCTCGACGGAGTCCGCAGCCTCGTCGCGCGCTTCCAGCGTGACGATCGCGCCGGGCACGAGCGCCCGCCCTTCCACGAACCTGAGGAATCCCGGGTCCTGGTCGAGGACACGCTCGACGATGAGCGGCACGCCGAGCGGGGCAGCGGCGAGCGCGACGTAGTCTGGGGTCGCCATCACGCCCTCGGCGGACGGGATGGGGTCGCCGTGCGGGTCGGCGGCGGGCCGGCCCAGCATCTGGTCCATGCGCTCGATGAGACGATCGGACACGGCGTGTTCGAGCTGCTCGGCTTCGTCGTGCACGTCCGCCCAGCTCATGCCGAGGACTCGCACCAGGAACAGCTCGACGAGCCGATGCCGGCGCAGCACGCGGCTCGCGAGCCGCTCGCCGGCCTCCGTGAGCCGCACGCCCATGTACGGCTCGTAGCGCGCCAGACCTGACTCCGCCAACGTCTTCACCATCGTCGTCGCGGTGCCGGGCACGACGCCCAGCGCCGACGCGACCTGCCCCATCGGCACGAGCGACTCAGGCTCGCTCAGGTTCGCCTGCGCGAGGAAGATCGCCTTCAGGTAGTTCTCGACGGTCTGAGACGGAAGCATGCGTCATTATCATGGCTCCCACCTGTGATGTCCGAGCCCAGGCCCTTCGGCGCGGAAGCCGGTCGCGTGCGGCACCTTGACCAAGGCGATCGTTGGGCGGCATGACCGGCCGAGCTGAGCGATCGCTCGAGCGCGCGCTCGAGACGCCGCAGGGCAAGTATCGATACGCGCGCCGGTTGTTCGCGACGATCGCCGATCGCTACGACCTCATCACGCGGCTGCTCTCGTTCGGCTGCGATCAGCGCTGGAAGCGGATGCTGGTGCGGCGGGCTGGCGTCGCGCCGGGCATGCGCGTCCTCGACCTCGCCTGCGGCACGGGAGATCTCGCCGAGCTGATGAGCCGGCGAGGCGCCACGGTCATCGGCCTCGATTTCACGGCGCCGATGATCGCGCGGGCGCGCCGCAAGGGGATCGATCACGCGAGCTGGGTGGTCGGCGACATGACGCATCTGCCGCTGCCTGCCGAGGCGTTCGACGTGGTCACGATCGGCTACGGTCTCCGAAACGTCGTCGACCTGCCGCGTGCGCTCGACGAGATCGCCGCGACGCTTCGGCCCGGCGGCGTTCTGGCGGCGCTGGACTTCGAGCGGCCGGAGTCCGCCTCCATCCGCGCGATCTACCTCGGGTACCTCACGGTCGTCGGATCGGCGCTCGGCGCGGCGCTCCATGGCGACCCCGGCACGTACCGGTACATCCCGGCGACGGTCGCGCGGTATCCGGGCGCGCGGCCTGTCGCGGTCATGATGCGCGACGCCGGGCTGACCGCCGTCGAGCACGTCCCGATCTTCGGCGGCCTGATGGCCGCGCACTTCGCGCGAAAGCGCTCGGAGCCGCCGCCTCCGCATCCCGTAGAATGCGGAAGGGGGAACGACCATCGTGGAAGTGTCGGAGCTTCGTAAACGCATCCTGCGGGCGCTCGACGAGGCGCGAAAGGACGCAGCCGCCAGGCGGCAGGCCGTGGACGATGCGACGGCCGCCTACGCGGGCTTTCTCGAGCACATCGCCGTGCCGTTGATGCGGCAGGCCGCGCAGATCCTGAATTCCACCGGCCCGTCCTTCAGCGTGCACACGCCGGCGGGCAGCGTCCGGCTGCACGCCGACCAATCGCCGCAGACGTTCGTCGAGCTCGTCCTGGACGCAACGAAAGCGCCGGTCGAGGTGCTGGGCCGGACGAGCGTCACGCGCGGGCGCGACGGCCACCTCGTCGAGCGTCCGATCGCGCCGGGCAAACCGGTGGCCGAGCTCAGCGAAGAAGACGTGGCGACGTTCCTGCTCGCCGAGATCCCGAAACTCATCGTTCGATCGTGAAGGGAGACTCTATGCGCGCCGTTCTCCTCGCCGTCCTGATCGGTTGCATCGCCTCGGCCGCTTCGGCTCAGACTGCCGCGCCCGCTCTTCCGATCGTGATCGCGGCGGGCGAGGCGACCGTCAAGCGGCCGCCCGATCGCGCCTCGATCTCGATCGCGATCGAGACGCGCGATGCCCGTCCCGCCGAAGCGCGCCGCCGGAACGCCGAGACGATGACGGCCGTGCAGGGCATCGTCAAAGGCGCGGGCGTGCCGGCGAGCGCGATTCGAACGACCGCGTTCTCCATTGCGCCCGAGATGGACTGGCGCGACGGAAAGGGTACGCTGCGCGGCTATGTCGTCCGCAACCAGATCGACGTGCGGGTGGACGACCTCGATCGCCTGCCGGAGCTGCTCGACGCGCTCAACAGCCCGCGAGGCGTCGTGCTGTCGGTGCACGGCCCGCGATTCGATTTGAAGGACGAACCTGCGGTGCAACAGGAAGCGCTGAAGCTGGCGGTCGAGGCGGCGATGAGCCGCGCCAGGGCGATGGCCGCCGGCGCCGGACGTCAGCTCGGCCAGATCCTGCGCATCGAGGAGCCGTCGAGCGGCGGCGGCGCGCCGCAGCCGATGTTCTCGATGCGTGCGGCGGCCGCGCCCGCCGACGTGCAGACGCCGATCGCCCCCGGCGAGATCGAAATCCAGGCCAGGGTCGTGCTGACCGTCGAGCTGAAGTAGCTATCCGTCGTCGCGGCCGAGAGCCGCTTCGAGCAGATCCACGTCGTCGCGCCCGGCCAGCTCGGGCTTGACCACGGCCCGGACGGCGACGTGCAGCGGCTCGATCTCTTGCAGCGACTTCGTGGACGTCACGCCGAGATCCTTGAAGCGTCTCGCGCTCGGCAGCACCTTGTGCTCGAGCGAGCCGACGAACCGGTCGTAGCTCTCGCCGGCCTGCCGGATGTTCCGTCCCACGTCCTCGAGGTGGCCGATCATCGTCGCCAGCCGTTCGTAGAGGTCACGGCCGAGCTGCTGGATCTCCTCGGCGTTTCGCGCGAGCTGTTGCTGGCGCCAGCCCGACGCGACGGCTTTCAGCAGCGCGAGCAGCGTCATCGGCGTGGCCGGGATCACGCGCTGCGCTGCGGCCACGTCGAACAGCGCTTCGTCGCGTTCGAACGCCGCCGACAGCAGCGGCTCGAGCGGCAGGAACATCACGACGAAGTCGGGCGCGGGCTGGAACTGCCGCCAGTATTCCTTCGCACCGAGCGCGCGGATGTGATCCCGAACCTGACGGATGTGCGCCGCGAACCCCTGTTCACGGATCGCCGGGTCCGACGCGTTCACCGCGTCGCGGTACGCCTGGATTGGCACCTTCGAATCGACGACGATCGTGGCGTCTCCGGGAAGCCTGACGATGAGGTCGGGTGTCTGGCGCGCGCCCGCGTCCGACGTCAGGCTCTGCTTCTCCACGAAATCGCAGAAGGGCAGCATGCCGGCCAGCTCCACGATCCGGCGCAGTTGGATCTCGCCCCACGCGCCGCGAACGTTCGGCGAGCCGAGCGAGCGCGACAAGCCCTCCGCCGTGCTCCGAAGCTGCTCCTGCGCGAGCTGCAGCAACCCGAGCTGCGAGGCGACGGCCTGGAACGAGCCTTCGCGCGCGCGATCGACGTCGGAGAGATGGCGCTCCACGCGATCGAGCGTCTCTCTGACGGGCGTGATGATCGCTTGGGCGTTCTCCAGGAAGTCCTGCCGGTTCTCGCGGAGCGCGGCGCGTGAGAGCGCCGCGAACGCGTCGCGAAGCTGGGCCTGCCGCTCGGCGAGCTCGACGCGCTGGTGCTCGACGGCGCGAATGGCGGCCTCGCGTTCCGCGGCCAGCCGCGCGCTGTCGGCGGCGAGCGCGGCGCGATCGCGCAGCCAGAGGACCAGGACCACGGCCGCGCCCGCGAGCGCGCCGAGGGCGGCCGACAGGACCGTCACGAGCATGGGCCGAGTATAGGCGGCACGGTGTGACAGGTATGGTCACACAGAGTGACCGGCGCGGGAGCGGAAAGATGGCGTCGCTAATAAGAACTGTCTCATCAACGAGTTGGCGTCCATCGGCCGCTTGCCGATCCTCGCAGAGCCCGTTAAGATGGACTCGTTCGGTCGGATATTACCGGCCGGCAGTTCCCCATGCTGCGCCTGTCGAAGAAAGCGGATTACGCCCTGCTCGCGATGCGGCATCTGGCCGCGAACATCGATCGCGGATCGGTGCCGGCTCGAGAGCTCGCCGAGACGTACGACATTCCCTCGGAGCTGCTGGCGAAGGTGCTGCAGAAGCTCGTGCGTGCCAAGCTCCTGGCTTCCCATCAGGGCACGCGCGGCGGCTACGGCTTGAGCCGGCCGGCGGAGCTGATGTCGGTGGCCGACGTGATTCAGGCCGTGGACGGGCCGCTCACGGTGACGGCCTGCTCCACGAGCGACCAGAGCTGCGACCAGTACGCGAAGTGCAACATCCGCGATCCGTTGTGGCGCATCAAGGATCGGATCGTCTCCGCGTTGGCGGCGACGTCGGTCGCCGAGCTGGCGCGGGACATGAACAGCGAACCGGACCTGGTGCCGGTGATGATGCGGAATCCGAAGCGATGATCAGCGTGACCGACAACGCGGCAGCCCAGATCCGGCGGCTGCTGGAGAAGCAGTACACCGAGGCCACGGGCCTGCGCGTCGGCGTGAAGGCCGGCGGCTGTTCGGGGTTCGAGTACGTCTTCGCCTGGGAGCCGGAGCCTCGCGACGGCGACCTCGTGTTCGACGGGCCTGGCGGCGTCCGCGTGTGGATCGATCCGCGGAGCCATCGGCTGCTCGACGGCACGACGCTCGATTACGACACGGGTCTGCTCAGCCGCGGCTTCGTCTTTCAGAACCCGCACGCGAAGAGCACCTGCGGGTGCGGCACGTCCTTCTCGGTCTAGGACGCCGCGAGGGCCCCGGAGCCGGGGCGTCAGCAATCAACGACGACCGCAGCCAGGCCGGCGCGGTCGATGCGTGGGGTGGGCCCACGCCAGGAAACTATGTCCACATCCACTGAGACCATCGAGCAGCTCGCGACGCGCGAGTACAAGTACGGGTTCGAGACGGCCGTCGAGGCCGACACGTTTCCTCCTGGGCTCAACGAGGACGTCATCCGGCGGCTGTCGGCGATCAAGGAAGAGCCGGCGTGGCTGCTGGAGTTCCGGCTGAAGTCGTACCGCGCCTGGCAGGCCATGGCCGTGCCGACTTGGCACAACCTGTCGATCGCGCCGATCGACTACAACGCGATCAGCTACTACTCGGCGCCGAAGAAGAAGCCGCAGCTCAAGAGCATCGACGAGGTCGATCCCGAGGTGCGGCGCACGTTCGAGAAGCTCGGCATTCCGCTGGAAGAGCAGTTGCTGCTCTCCGGCGTGGCGGTCGACGCCGTCTTCGACAGCGTGTCGGTGGCGACGACGTTCCGCGAGAAGCTGGCGGAGCTGGGGATCGTCTTCTGCTCCTTCTCGGAAGCGGTGAAGCACCATCCCGAGCTGGTGAAGACGTATCTCGGCTCGGTCGTGCCGTACACGGACAACTTCTACGCGACGCTGAACTCCGCGGTCTTCAGCGACGGCTCGTTCGTCTACATCCCGAAGGGCGTGCGGTGCCCGATGGAGCTGTCCACCTATTTCCGCATCAACGCCCGCAACACCGGGCAGTTCGAGCGGACGCTCATCGTCGCCGACGCGGGCGCGCACGTGAGCTACCTGGAGGGCTGCACGGCGCCCATGCGGGACGAGCACCAGTTGCACGCGGCGGTCGTCGAGCTCGTCGCGCTGGAGGGCTCGACCATCAAGTACTCGACCATCCAGAACTGGTATCCGGGCGACGCCGAGGGCAAGGGCGGCATCTACAACTTCGTCACCAAGCGCGGCAAGGCGATGGCGAACGCGAAGATCACCTGGACGCAGGTCGAGACCGGCTCGGCGATCACGTGGAAGTATCCGAGCTGCATCCTGCAGGGAGACAACTCGGTCGGCGAGTTCTACTCGGTCGCGACGACGAACAACCGGCAGCAGGCCGACACCGGCACGAAGATGATCCACCTCGGGCGGAACACGCGGAGCACGATCGTCTCGAAGGGCATCTCCGCCGGCCACGGGCAGAACACGTACCGGGGCGCGGTGCGCATCGGCAAGCACGCGCACGGTGCGCGCAACTACTCGCAGTGCGACTCGCTGCTCATCGGTGACAAGTGCGGCGCGCACACGTTCCCCTATCTCGAGATCAGGAACACGTCGGCGAAGGTGGAGCACGAGGCCTCCACGTCGAAGATCGGCGAAGACCAGCTCTTCTATTGCCGCCAGCGCGGCATCTCGATGGAAGACGCCGTGAACATGATCGTGAGCGGCTTCTGCAAGGAGGTGTTCCGCGAGCTGCCGATGGAGTTCGCCGTGGAAGCCCAGAAGCTGCTGTCGATCAGCCTGGAAGGATCGGTTGGCTAGACCACGGGTACAACATGTACGACCGGTACGACAGGTTCAAGGAACGAGCTGACGCTCGTCTGCTTTTCCTGTCGGGCGAAGGTGGGGAAGTTCGTGCGGGCGGCGCGGGAAGTGCCGCCGGGCACTGAGTCACGAGGCGCAGGAACCATGTTGCTTGAGATTCGAGATTTGCACGCGCGGGCGGAAGGCAAGGACATCCTGAAGGGCTTGTCGCTCGACGTGAACGCGGGCGAGGTGCACGCGATCATGGGCCCGAACGGGTCGGGCAAGAGCACGCTGGCGCGGGTGCTCGCGGGCCATCCCGGCTACGAGGTCACCGGCGGGACCATCCGCTACGACGGCAAGGATCTGCTGGAGATGGCGCCGGAGGTGCGGGCCTGTGAGGGCCTGTTCATGGCGTTCCAGTACCCGGTCGAGATCACCGGCATCAACAACAGCTACTTCCTCAAGGCGGCGCTGAACGCCGTGCGCAAGTACCACGGCCAGCCCGAGCTCGACGCCGTGGAGTTCATGCAGCTCGCGCGGGAGAAGTCGAAGCTGCTCGAGATGGATCCGGCGATGCTCAGCCGCGCCGTGAACGAGGGGTTCTCCGGCGGCGAGAAGAAGCGCAACGAGATCTTCCAGATGGCGGTGCTCCAACCGCGGCTGGCCGTGCTCGACGAGACCGACTCGGGTCTCGACATCGACGCGCTCCGGATCGTGGCGAACGGCGTCAACGCGCTGCGCAGCCCCGAGCGCGCGATGATCCTCGTGACCCATTATCAGCGCCTGCTGAACTACATCGTGCCCGACATCGTCCACGTGCTCACCGACGGCCGGATCGTCCGATCGGGCGGCAAGGAGCTCGCGCTCGAGCTCGAAGCGAAGGGCTACGGCTGGATCGAGCGCGAGAACGTGGGGGTCGCCTAGCCATGCCGCAGGTCGCAGACCGCGTCGGCGCGTTCGCCGCCGAGTTCGAGGCGTTCCGCCGCGCGCCCGCGTTCGGCCCGGAGTGGCTGCAGCGCCGGCGCGAGCGCGCATTCGATCGCTTCCTCGAACGCGGCATGCCGACGACCCGCGACGAGGAATGGCGCTTCACCAACGTGGCGCCGATCGCCGCCGAGTCGTTCGTCCGCGCGCCCGAGCCGGCCCTCACGCGCGCCGACCTCGCGCCCCATCTCTTCGAGGGAGCCGGCGCGGAGATCGTCGTCGTCAACGGCCGCGTGATCAGGTCGCTGTGCTCGCTGCAGGCGCTGGAGCCGGCCGTGTCCGTGCGCACCCTGGCGGATGGCGGCGAGATCGTGGAAGACACCGGCGCGCTGGCCCGCGGCGATCACGGGCACGTGACGGCCGAACCGTCGTCCAACGCCTTCGTCGACCTGAACGATGCCCTGTTCGAGGACGCGATCGCCCTGCGCGTGGCGCCCGGCGCCGTTGTCGGCCGGCCCATCCACGTGATCGCCGTCTCCGCCGGCGGTGCGCGTCCGGCCTACGTGCTGCCGCGGATCCTGATCCACGTCGGCGAAGCGGCGGAGGTCAGCATCGTCGAGACGTACGCCGGGATCGGCCAGGGGACGACGCTGACGAGCGCGGTGACGCAGGTGCACCTGGACGCGGGCGCGATCGTCCGTCACGTGCGGCTCCAGCGAGAGGGCGATGAGGCGTTTCACCTCGGCAACCTGGCCGTCTGGCTCGACCGGGCGAGCACGTTCACGTCGCAGGCGCTGACGTTCGGCGGCCGCATCGCGCGCAACGACATCAGCGCGGTGCTCGGCGGCGAAGGCGCGGAGTGCACGCTCAACGGCCTGTACCTCGCGACCGGCGACAGCCTGGTCGACACCCATACGACCATCGATCACGCGAAGCCGCACTGTCCGAGCCACGAGGTGTACAAGGGCATTCTCGGCGGCCGGGCCCGGGCGGTCTTCAACGGCAAGATCCTCGTCCGGCCCGACGCGCAGAAGACGGACGCCAAGCAGACGAACCGCGCGCTGCTCCTGACCGACGAGGCGCAGATCAACACGAAGCCGCAGCTCGAGATCTTCGCCGACGACGTGAAGTGCACGCACGGCGCGGCGATCGGCCAGCTCGACGAGGACGCGATGTTCTATCTGCGGGCGCGCGGCGTCAGCGAGCCGGCGGCGCGCGTGATGCTGATCCACGCGTTCGCCGGCGAGGTGCTGGACGGCATCGCCGTGCCGGCCGTCCGCGAGCTGGCCATGCACCTGGTCGACCGGAAGCTGTCGATCGAGGAGCCATGACGCCCTCCGCCACGGCCCTGGACGTCGCGGCCCTCAGGGCCGACTTCCCGGCGCTGCACCAGCAGGTGCACGGCAAGCCGCTCGTGTACCTCGACAACGCCGCGACGACGCAGAAGCCGCAGGTGGTGCTCGACGCCCTGCAGCAGTACTACCGGCAGGACAACGCGAACGTCCACCGCGGCGTGCACACGCTCAGCGAACGCGCAACGGTGGCCTACGAGGCGGCGCGCGAGGCCGTGCGGGTCTTCCTCAACGCCAGGTCGGAGCGCGAGATCGTCTTCACGCGGAACGCCACGGAAGCCATCAACCTGGTGGCGCGCGCGTGGGGCGACGACAGCCTGCGCGCCGGCGACGAGGTGCTGATCTCGGCGATGGAGCACCACTCGAACATCGTGCCGTGGCAGCTCGCCTGCGCGCGGGCCGGTGCCACGCTGCGGGTGATTCCGATCGACGATCGCGGCGAGCTGATCTGGGAGCAGTTCGAGCTGTTGCTGAACGAGCGCACGCGCCTCGTCGCCGTCGTGCACGTCTCCAATGCGCTCGGCACGGTGAACCCGGTCGCCGAGATCGTGCGGCGCGCCCATGACGCGGGCGCGCGGGTGCTCGTGGACGGCTCGCAAGCCGTCCATCACATGCCGGTGGACGTGCGCGCGCTCGACGCCGATTTCTACGTGTTCACCGGCCACAAGGTGTACGGGCCCACCGGCATCGGCGTGCTGTACGGCCGGGAGGCGCTGCTCGACGCCATGCCGCCCTTTCTCGGCGGCGGCGACATGATCCGCAGCGTGTCGTTCGAGGAGAGCACCTGGAACGACCTGCCGTACAAGTTCGAGGCGGGCACGCCGAACATCGCGGGCGCGATCGGCCTGCGGGCCGCGCTCGAGTATCTCGGCGGGGTCGGCCTGCCCGCGATCGCCGCGCACGAAGCGGCCCTGCTCGACCGCGCGACCGGGGCGCTGTCGTCGATGCCCGGCGTGACCCTCGTCGGAACCGCTGCGCGGAAGAGCGCCGTCGTGTCGTTCGTGATGGATGGCATCCATCCGCACGACATCGGCACGGTGCTCGATCGCGAGGGTATCGCGATCCGCACCGGCCATCACTGCGCGCAGCCGGTCATGGACCGCTTCGGGATTCCGGCGACGGCCCGCGCCTCGCTGGCGATGTACAACACCGCGGCGGAGATCGACGCGCTCGCGGCGGGCCTCGATCGTGTGCGCACGCTCTTGGGGTGACGAGATGGGTTTGTTCTCCTTCTTCAGAGACGCGGGGGCGAACGCGGCGCCTTCGGCAGCGCCGGCGCCGCCAGACCCGGTGCCGGCCGCCGCGGACGACGCGCTCGACGTCGGCGCGCTGACCGAGCCGCCGCCCGCGCCCGCGACCGGCTTCCAGATCGGCGAGCCGGATGCCGCCGTGACCGCGGAGCTGCAGCCGCTCGTCGTCGACGCCACCCGGACGGTGTACGACCCGGAGATCCCGGTCGACATCTACGAGCTGGGGTTGATCTACGACATCGTCGCCGATGCCGAACGCCGCGTGCTCGTCCGGATGACGCTGACGAGCCCGGCGTGCCCCTCGGCGCAGCAACTGCCGAGCGAGGTCCGCTACAAGATCAAGGCGCTGCCTGGCGTGACCGATGCCTGGGTGGACGTCGTCTGGGATCCGCCCTGGACGAAGGACCGGATGTCCGAAGCGGCGAAGCTGCAGCTCGGCTTCTTCTGAGCGATCGCATGTCCGACTTGGCCGACCTCTACCAGGAGGTCATCCTCGACCACAACCGACGCCCGAGGAACTACGGGGCGCTGGAGCATCCCGATCGGCAGGCTCGCGGGCACAATCCCCTCTGCGGAGATCGCGTCGGCGTGTCGCTCCGCATGGACGGCGATCGGATTGCCGACGTCAGGTTCGAGGGCGCCGGGTGCGCGATCTCGCGCGCGTCGGCGTCGCTGATGACCGAGGCCGTGCGCGGCCGGACGGTGGCGGAAGTCGCCGACCTCTTCGAGCGGTTCACCGCGATGATCACCGCGCCGCTCGACACGGCCGCCGGCGACGAGTCGCTCGGCAAGCTGACCGTGCTCGGCGGCGTGCGGGAGTTCCCGATCCGGATCAAGTGCGCGAGCCTGCCCTGGCACACGTTGAAAGCCGCGCTCGCCGCCTCTGATCAGGTCGTCGCGACCGAGTAGAGCGTCTCGAGCCACGGCAACGCTCCGAGTCGATGGCGGCGCGCGCCGCGCTCGCGTGCGCCGGCGCTCCGTCGATCTCACAGGGAGACCAAGTCTTTCGGCCGAATCTCCGGCCGGTGTGCCTCGTCGGAAATGCCGAGAGGCCAGAAGCCATGTACTGACCTCGAAGTCCTGGAACCCGCCAGCAGAAACGATTCCGCTTCATTGCGGAATCTGCAGAGACGGCGGCGACGCTGAGCTGTCGGACGGTTCGATCAGCCGGCTCGCGCTGACCGCCAGCGTCTCCACCCATCCCCCCGCAGACGTCACGGCGTCGGCCAGCTCGCGAAACGCCCGTTCGAGGAGGAACAGCCTGAGCAGCGCGACGCGGCTCGGCGCGGGCGCGGGCAGGAACGGGCTGTCGGTCATCGCATCGGCGTAGGCCCGCAGGAACGTACCGACGCTGCCGGCGACCCACCACCGAACCCAGCGTTCGACACGGTCCTGGTCCTGCGGCGAGCCCGCTCGCCGGCTGGCGAGCGCGTGTTCGCCGGCATTCTGAATCGACCACACCATGCCGGCGACGTCTTCCACCACCGATCGCAGCCGGCGGCGATCCTTCGGCGGAACGCGCGCGTCCCCTTCGAACCCGATGAAGGACACGTCGCTTTCGTAGATGAGCACCTGCGTGAGGTCGAGGTTGCCGTGGGTGCGGGCCACGTCGACGGTCGGCGGCGCCTGCTCGCGCGCGGCGCGCACGAGCGTGGCGACGAGCTCCTGCTTCGCTTCCAGACGGGCGAGCGCGGCGCGGGCGCCATCCCGGAGTGCGCTTTGGCGGGGCCAGTCTCGGAGGAGCCGCTGCCAGTGGCCGAGGATGCGGGCTTCGAGCGCCGCGACCTGCTCGCTGTCCCAGCGGTCGCTGCCGAACGCCGCACGCGCATCCGGGCTCGTCAGCGCGCGGTGCAGATCCGCGACGCGTTGGCCGAGACGCGCCGCGACGCGCGCGTAGGCGCCGACCATCTGCTCGACGTCCGGCGGGAGCGCCCACGCCCAGAGCGTGTCGACGCGCTCGGGCCCGCCCGGGGGCGGGACGTGCGTCGCGGCCTGATCGGCGGTGCGAGACAGCTCATCGAGCGTGTGGCGCCAGGCGGTCGTCTGGTGCGCCACGAACTCGAAGGCGAGCGCCGCCTGGCTGGTTTGGCCGTGGTCGTCCTCGTATTCCAGGACGGCGAGCGGCGTCGGGACGCGGGGGAAGTGCGGATGGACGGCGACGAAACCTTCCAGCTCGCCCTCGGGGCTCGCATCGTTCCAGACGCGGCGGAGGATCTTGATCGTCAGCCGCTCGCCGAAGAACGCGCAGGAGGGGAACCGTTCCTGATCGCGCGGCGCGGATGGCAACTGATCGGCGGACGTCGGGACGCCGAGCCGATCGGCGGCCGGCAGGCGCCGGCCGCGCAGGCTGCCGCGCCGCAGCCGCACGACGCGATCGCCGAGCACGACGTCGAGCATCGCCGCGCCGAGCCGGCCGTCGACGCGCGCGTGCAGCACGCCCTTGCGCGCGCCCGCGACCGGGACCAGCACCGCTTCCGGCGACTCGCGCAGGATGTCGTCGGCGCGGCTGCCGCCCGTGACGGCGAGCGGCAGGCAGTAGCGCGCGGTGGTGCCGTCGCCGAACATCGCCGAGACCATGGTGATCAGCACCGGCTCGTCGCCGGCACGCACCGTGCCCCAGTCGTCGATCGCGATCGCCGTCAGCTCCGCGGCTGGCGTGAAGAACCACGGCTGGCGCGCCAGGAACCGGCGGAGATGCCGGCGCTCGAGCGTCTGGCGCACGCTGCCGTCGAGCATCCGGTACCACTCCGGGCCGAGGAGCAGCGGCGCCTGGTCGGGATCGGGTTCCGGAACGGGCCTCGGCCGGCTCGTGTGATCGACCGGCGGCTCCTTCTGGAGCCGCAGCCAGTAGAACCCGTGCGGCCCGAGCGTGAGCGGGTAGAGCGCCGTCCCGATCCGCGGCAGCTCCACGCCGCCGAACATCTCGATCGGAAACAGGCCCGCGAGCGAGGAGAGATCGAGCGTGACCGGCTGCACCGTCCGCGACAGGTTGGCGACGACGAGGATGGGATCCTCGGCCTGATGGCGCCGGAGGAACGCGAAGATCCGGCGGTTCTCCGGCCGGAGCAGCTCCATCGCGCCGCGCCCGAACGTCACGTGGCGCTGCCGGAGCGTGATGATCCGGCGCATCCAGTTCAACAGCGAGTGCGACGATCGCTCCTGCGCCTCGACGTTCACCGATTGGAAGCCGTACACCGGATCCATGATCGTCGGCAGGTACAGCCTGGCCGGATCCGCGCGTGAGAAGCCGCCGTTTCGATCGGCGCTCCACTGCATCGGCGTCCGCACGCCGTTGCGGTCGCCGAGATACACGTTGTCGCCCATCCCGAGCTCGTCGCCGTAATAGATGACCGGCGTGCCGGGCATGGACAGCAGCAGCCCGGTCATCAGCTCGATGCGCGGCCGGCTGTTCTCCATCAACGGCGCGAGGCGCCGGCGAATGCCGGCGTTCAGCCGCATCATCGGATCCGCCGCGTAGGCCTCGTACATGTAGTCGCGCTCTTCGTCGCTCACCATCTCGAGCGTCAGCTCGTCGTGGTTGCGCAGGAAGATGGCCCACTGGCAGCCCTCGGGCAGATCGGGCATCTGGTAGAGGATCTCGGACAGCGGATGGCGATCCTCCTGCCGCAGGGCCATGTAGAGCCGCGGCATCAGCGGGAAGTGGAAGGCCATGTGGCATTCGTCCCCGTCGCCGAAGTACGCGCGCACGTCCGACGGCCACTGGTTGGCTTCGGCGAGGAGCATCCGGTTGCGATGGCGTGCGTCCATCTCCCGGCGGAAGAGCTTGAGGATCGCGTGCGTTTCCGGCAGGTTGGCGCACTGCGTGCCCTCGCGCTCGACCAGATACGGCACGGCGTCGAGGCGCATGCCGTCGACGCCCATGTCGAGCCAGAAGCGCATGACCTTCAGGACGGCGCGCGCGACGACGGGGTTGTCGAAGTTCAGGTCGGGCTGATGCCGGAAGAACCGGTGCCAGTAGTACTGACCGGCCACCGGATCCCAGCTCCAGTTCGAGGGCTCGGTGTCCTTGAAGACGATCGGGACGTTCGCGTACTTCTGGTCCGTGTCGCTCCACACGTAGAAGTTCCGCTTCGAGCTGCCGGCGGGGGCGCGTCTCGCCGCCTGGAACCACGGGTGCTGATCGGACGTGTGGTTGATCACGAGCTCGGTGATCACGCGGAGGCCCCGCTCGTGCGCGGCGTTCAGGAAGGCGAGGAAGTCGCGGCGGGTGCCGTACTGCGGGTGCACGCCTTCGTAGTCGGCGATGTCGTAGCCGTCGTCCCTGAGCGGCGACGGGTAGAACGGTAAGAGCCAGATCGCCGACACGCCCAGCGACTGGATGTAGTCGAGCTTCTGCGTGAGGCCGGCGAAGTCGCCGACGCCGTCGCCGCTCGTGTCGAGGAATGCGCGCACGTGCACCTGGTAGATGACCGCGTCGCGGTACCAGAGAGGATCGTCGGCGAGCGCGCCGCTCGCTCGATTCGCCGCGATCGCGCTGCGCCTGGAGTGAACCGGGTCAACCATGATGGGCTCGTCGAAACGCCATAATACGTGTGTGACCCGGTCGCCGATCTACCTCGATGCCCACGCGACAACGCCCGTCGATCCGCGCGTGCTCGACGCGATGCTGCCGTACTTCGCGCGCGACTTCGGGAACGCGGCGTCCTCGACGCACGCGTGGGGCTGGCGCGCGAAAGAGGCGGTCGAGCGGGCGCGGCGCGAGGTCGCGGCCGTCGTGGGCGCCCAGGCGCGCGACGTCATCTTCACGAGCGGGGCCACCGAATCCAATAATCTCGCCATCCGCGGCGTCGCCGCCCGCGCGCCGGCCGAACGCCGCCATCTCGCCGTGTCGGCAATCGAGCACAAGTCCGTGCTCGAAGTGGCCGCCCAGCTCGGACGGGAGGGGTGGGACGTCACCCTGCTCCCGGTCGGATCCGACGGCCGCGTGGATCTCGACGCCCTCTCGCGGATCGTGACCGAACGGACGGCCCTCGTGAGCGTCATGGCGGCCAACAACGAGATCGGCGTGCTGCAGCCGCTGGCCGAGATCGCGCGGATCGTCCACGAACGCGGCGCGCTGCTGCACACCGACGCGGCGCAGGCTGCCGGGAAAGTGCCGCTCGCCGTGGCCTCGGACGGCATCGATCTGCTGTCGCTCACCGCGCACAAGATGTACGGGCCCAAGGGCTGCGGCGCGTTGTACGTGCGCCGCCGCGTGCCGATCGCCCCGCTGCTCGTCGGCGGCGGCCATGAGCACGGCCTGCGTGCGGGCACGCTGAACGTGCCCGGCATCGTCGGCCTGGGCCGCGCCTGCGCGGTGGCGGCCGAGGAGATGCCGGCAGAGGCGCGCCGGCTCGCGAGGCTTCGCGATCGCCTGCTCGATGGGCTCGCGGCGCTCGGCGGCGTCACGGTCAACGGGTCGCGTGAGCACCGGCTTGCCCACAATCTGCACGTGAGCTTCGACGGCGTGGACGGCGAGGCGCTCCTCATCGGTATCGGCGACATCGCCGTGTCGTCGGGCTCGGCCTGCACGTCGGCCTCAGGATTGCCCTCGCACGTGCTCAGTGCGATCATGGGCGACGCGCCCGTGCCTTCGGCGGCGATCCGCTTCGGGCTGGGCCGTTTCACGACGGACGACGAGATCGACGACACGATCGCGAAGTTCTCGGCGGTCGTGCGTCACCTCAGGCAGCACTGAGCGGCGCCTCGTCCTGAGCGCGCGGCCGAAGGCCGTGCCGGTCGTCTTCGACTGCCTCCCCAGGACAGACGGCGGTTCCGTCGTCGGCGCGCTGGCCATGGCCGGCGCCACCACGTTGACCCCCATCTTCGCGAGGTGCCGTGCCAACCAGGGGCCTGCCGGAATCTCAGGGACGCGAGACGCGGATCCTCCTGCTCATCGTCGCCGTCTCGATCGCGCTGCTCCTGCTGCTCGCGCGGCTGCGCTACCCGGCGGCCGATCTGCCGGTCATCGCGCCGACGCAGGTCCCGCTCGTCGACCTGACCGCCCCGCGCGGCTTCGACGATCTGGGCCAGCGGCTGTCGTCGCTTCTGGCGGCGGTCTCGCCGCGCATGCTGACGATCGAGCTGGAGCCCGCGGCAACACCGGCTGCGCGCCGGCGTCCGGCGGACGTGCAGACGCAGCTCGCCACGGCCGTTCGCGTGAAGCCCGATCTTGCAGTCGTGCACGTGCCGCGCGGGCTCCATCCACGCGCCGCCGCCGACACGGGCGTCCACGTGCTGGCCGCCGACGAGGCGCGTGAGCTCGCACTGCTGCACGTGCCGCCGAATCTCGACACCTCCGCGTCTCAGCCGGCGGAGCCGTTCACCGGCATGGCCTACGTCGCGCTCGTGGCGGCGATGCGCGGCGGCCCGACCGTGCAGCCCGTGTACGTCGGACGCGTGGCGCCGCTCGAAGGCGGCCGCTGGCCAGGCGCCCTCGATCTGGGCCCGCTCGTGGGTCTCGACGCCGGCACGGCGTACGCCATGTTCTCCCTGGACGGCCGCTTTCTCGGGCTGCTGATTCCGGCGGCCGGCACGGCGACCTTGGTTCCCGCCCAGGCGCTGCAGGAGGCCGGCGCAGCGCTCGCCTCCGGCGGAGCCTCGACGCAATGACGCCGCGGTCGAGCGATCTGAGCGACCGCGAGATCGGCGGCCGCGATCCCATCGACCAGCGCCTCGGCCTGTCGCAGCCGCCGCTGCTCGTCTGGCTGGTGTCGCTGCTGCGCACGCGCTCGGCGCTCGGCCTCGCGCCCGGCCTGACGCCGGCTGTCGTGTTCCTGCCGCTCGGCATGGTGCTCGGACCGCGCGTCTCGGGCGTGATCGGTCCCGAAGTGATGCCCGTGCTCGACGTGGTCGTCACGTTCGGCCTCTCGATCCTCGGCGTCTCGGCGGGGATCGCGCTCGGGCGTCAGGCGCCGTCGTCGCCGCGGCTGTTCGCGGCCGCGAGCCTCGAGAGCGCGATCACGATCGCGTCGGTCGCGCTCGCGTCGGCGTACTTCGTCTGGGCCACCGGCATGCCGGGCCTCGGGCCGATCGCCGCGATCGCGATGGCGCTCGGCCTCTCTGCGTCCGCATCGTCGGCGACGTCCGCGGATCCGGACTCGGAGGAGGCCGCGGCGGTCGCGACGCGCGTCGCGGATCTGGACGACGCGCTGCCGATGGTCATCGCGATGCTGGTGGTGCCGCTCACGGGGCGATCGGAGCACGGCCTCGCGGCGAACGTGATCGCGCCGCCGCTCATCGGGCTCGCGGTCGGCGCGATCGGCTGGCTGCTGTTCGATCGCGCCGAGTCCGGTGCGGAGCGCGTCGTCTTTGTGCTGGGCACGCTCGCCCTGGCCGGCGGCGCGGCCTCGCATCTCGGCGTGTCGCCGCTGCCGGTGGGGCTGGTCGCCGGGCTCGTCTGGGGCATCGCGCCGGGCCGCGTGGACCGCATCGCTCTCGACGATCTGCGCAAGGTGCAGCATCCGCTGCTCGTGCTGCTGCTCGTCACGGCGGGCGCGTTGACGATCCCGTCGACGGCCGCCGTGTGGCTGCTGACGCCGTACCTGCTGTTTCGCGTCGTCGGCAAGGTGCTCGGCGCCTGGGCCACGGCGGGGTTCGTCGATACGGCGGCGGCGGATCTCGCGGCCTACCTGATGCCGCCGGGCGTGCTGGCGGTGGCGTTCGCGCTGAACTTCCGGCAACTGCTCGCGCCGCCCGCCGGCGACGCGCTCCTCTCTGCCGTCGCCATCGGCACCGCTGCGTTCGAGCTGTTCTCGCTCTACGTCCTGCCGCGCTGGCGCCGGGTGGCGCAGCCGTGAGGCGGGTCGCGGCGCTCGCCATCACGATCGGGCTGGCCTGGATCCTGATCAGCCGGTTCGGCGAGCCCGTCGGCCCGTCGGTGACGCTCGGCCTCGGAATCGCGCTGCTCTCGGCGGTGATCGCCGGATGGCTCTGCGAGTTCGTCCGCCTGCCTCGCATCACGGGGTACCTCGCACTCGGTCTGGTCTCGGGGCCGTCGCTCGCGAACCTCATCACGGCGTCCACGGCGCGCGATCTCCAGGCGGTCAGCGCGTTCACGCTCGTGCTGATCTCGGTGATCGCCGGGCTGCACCTCGACTTCAGGGCGCATCGCGAGACATGGCGGGGCGTCTTCAGCTTGAGCATCCTGACCATGCTGGCCACGTGGGCCGCGATGGTGCTCGGGTTCGTGCTGATCTGGACGTGGTTCCCGATCTTCCCGGATCTCGGCCCCGCCGAGCGCGCCACGGCCGCCGTGCTGACGGCGCTCTTGGTGACGACGCCCGCGCCGGCCGTCACGATCGCCGTCATCGCCGAAGCCGGCTCGCGCGGGCCGCTCACCACGCTCGCGGCGCAGGTGACCGTGCTGATGCAGTTGCTCGGCGCGCTCTTGTTCGCGGCCTACCAGGTCGTCCTGCCCGCGATGTTCGGGGCGCCGTCGGCCCACATGACGGACGTGCTGATCGCCGGGATCTGGTCGGTGGGCGGCGCGGCCGCCTTCGGCCTCATCGCCGGCGCGATCTTCATGCTCTACCTCATGTACGTCGGCAGAGAGCTGACGGTCGTGTTCCTGGCTCTCTGTCTCGGCCTGACCGGCGTGGTCGCGCCGTTCGGGTTCGAGCCGTTCCTGGCGGGGTTGGCGGCCGGCATTCTCATTCAGAACGTGAGGCCGGCGGCGGGCGAGATCATGCGGGACGCGGCCGAGCACGGCGCGATGCCGGCCCTGGTGCTGTTCTTCGCGGTGCGCGGCGCATCGATGCACGTCGAGGCGGTCGCCGCCGTCGGCCTGTCGGCCGCGGCCGTCGTCGCCTTCCGGCTGCTCGCGATGCGCGCCGCCACGCGGGTCAGCGCGCGGCTGGCCGGCGTCGACGCGCCGGAGGTCCCGCTGTTGTGGCGCGCGCTCGTGCCCACGGCCGGCACGAGCCTCGGGCTGATGGCGCTCGCGTCCACCGAGCTTCCGGGCTGGAGCGCGAACCTGCAGGCGCTCATCGTCGCGGTCGTGGCCATCAACCAGCTCATCGGTCCGATCATCTTCCGCGCCACGCTCGTCCAGGCCCGCGAGATCGGCCCCGAGCGCGGCCAGCTCGTGGTGGTGTCGAACCGCGAGCCCTGGATGCACGAGCGCGCGGAGGACGGATCGATCGTCGTGCGGCCGACGCCCGGAGGCGTGTCGGTGGCGCTCGACGCGCTGATGCGCGAGCGGGGCGGCGTGTGGATCGCGCACGGCGCCGGCAGCGCCGACCGGCTCGTCGTGGACAAGCACGACCGCGTGCGCGTGCCGCCCGACGCGCCCGCCTACACGCTGAAGCGCGTCTGGTTCACGTCGTACCAGGAGGAGCACTACTACGCGGGCTTCGCCAACAGCGCGCTGTGGCCGCTCTGTCATCAAGCGCACGTGCGCCCGGTCTTCCGCGAGGAGGACTGGAAAGCGTACGAGCAGGTGAATCGTCTCTTCGCCGAAGCGGCGATCGAGGAAGCGCCGCCGGGCGCGTCGGTGTTCCTGAACGACTACCATCTGGCGCTGGCGGCGCTCACGCTCAGGCGCCGCAGCCCGTCGCTGAGGACCGCGCTGTTCTGGCACATCCCATGGCCGGACGTCGACCGGCTGCGCATCTGTCCCTGGCGCCGCGAATTGCTCGAGGGGCTGCTCGCGAACGATCTCGTCGCGTTTCAGTTGCCGCGCGATCAGCGGCACTTCCTGTCGGCGGTGAACGAGGATCTGCGCGCCACGATCTCGGGCGACGCCGTGTACCACCGCAGCCGCGTCGTCCGGGTCGTCGCGATTCCGATCGGCGCCGACTTCGAGCGCATCAGCGCGCTGCAGGCCGACGACGAGTCGCTCGCGGCGCGGATGGCGGCGCTCTCGCAGGAGCTCTGCCTGGCGGGCCGCACGGTCGGCGTGGGCGTCGATCGGCTCGACTACACGAAAGGGATTCCCGAGCGCATCGCCGCGATCGAGCGGGTGCTGCGCGAGCGGCCGGACGTGCGCGAGCAGTTCGTCTTCGTCCAGGTCGGCGTGCCGTCCAGGAGCGACGTGCACGGCTACGCGGAGATCTCGGCCGAGATCGACGAGCTGGTGGCCCGCGTGAACCGGGAGCTCGGAGCGGCCGGCCGGCCCGGCCCGATCCTCTACATCAAACGCGCGTTCCAGCTCCCGGATCTGGTCGCGCTCTATCGGCTGGCCGACTTCTGCATCGTGTCGTCGCTGCACGACGGGATGAACCTGGTGGCGAAGGAGTTCGTGGCCGCGCGCGAGGATCTCGGCGGCGTGCTCATCCTGAGCGAGCTCGCCGGCGCCTCCGAGGAGCTGGCCGAATCGCTGCTCATCAATCCCTACGACGACCGTGGATTCGCCGAAGCGATCGCGCGCGCCATCGACATGCCGGAGTGGGAGCGGCGGCGCAGGATGCAGGCGCTCAGGCGGCGAGTGTCGGGGCGCAACGTGCTCGCCTGGGCCTCCGACATCCTCGATCGTCTGGAGCGCCAGCGTCGCGGCGAGTTCCTCGCGGGATGACGGGCAAGGCCGATCGGCCAGCCGGGCCGCACGATCCGATCGCAGGCACGCGGCCGGCGAGGCGTCGCCGGCTGCCCATGTAGACTATCGGGGCCTATGAAGATCACCGTCGCTCACAGTCCGGACTCCGACGACGCGTTCATGTTCTACGGCCTGGCGTCGGGTGCCGTCCAGGTCGAGGGCATCGAGGTCGATCAGGTCCTTGCCGATATCGAGACCCTGAACCGCGCGGCGTTCGAAGGCCGCTACGAAGTGACGGCGGTCTCGTTCCACGCGTACGCGCATCTCGTCGACCGGTACGCGCTGCTGCCCCACGGCGCCAGCATGGGCGACCAGTACGGCCCGATCCTCGTGGCCAGCCGGCCGATCGCGCCATCGGGCGGCCGCGTGCCGCTCCGCGGCCTCCGGATCGCGGTGCCCGGCCGGCTCACGTCCGCGTTTCTCACGCTCCAGTTGTACGACCGCACCTTCGAAGCCGTCGTCGTGCCGTTCGATCGGATCGATCGCGCCGTGCTCGACGGCACGGTGGACGCCGGCCTGCTGATTCACGAAGGCCAGTTGACGTACGTGCAGGAGGGCCTGCACAAGGTCATCGATCTGGGGGAGTGGTGGTTCGAGCGGACCAACGGCCTGCCGCTGCCGCTCGGCGGCAACGTCATTCGCCGCGATCTGGGCGACGAGACGATGGTCCGTGTGTCGAGAATGCTGCACGACAGCATCGCGCACGCGCTCAGCCATCGCGCCGACGCCGTCGCGTACGCGCAGCAGTACGGCCGGGGCCTCGATCGGCAATCGACCGACAGGTTCGTCGGCATGTACGTGAACCAGCTCACGCTCGACTACGGCGAGCGCGGCCGCGCCGCCCTCGAGCGCTTCTTCGGTGAGGCGTTCGAGCAGGGGCTGATCCCGAACCGCGTGCCGATCGAGTTCGTCGGCGATCGATCGGCGCAGCGCTGAGCCGCGCCCGCTATCTGGCCAGCGCGTCGGCGATGAGCTGCGCGCTCTCGGCCACCCGCGGACCGGGAATCACGAGCCGATCGTCCGCGATGATGTGGACGCGTCCGGTCCGCACCGCCGGCAGCGCCGGCAGTTGACGCCACACGCCGCGCTCCCGCGCAATCCTCTGCGCATCCCAGCCGGCGGACGGGTGGATCTCCACGATGACGTCCGGCGCACGCTGCAGCAGGGTTTCGGTCGACACCTGGAGGTTCTCCCGGCGCACGTCGGCGAAGACGTCGATCCCGCCCGCCAGCTCCAGCAGATCGTGCAGAAAGCCCACGCCGCCGCTGGCGTACAGGCTTCGCAGCGTTCCGGGTTCGCGGCCGAACAGCAGGGCCGTCCGCCGCTTGGGCCGGCTCGCGGCCGTGCGCCGGATCCGATCCAGATCCGCCTCGATCCGTGTCGCCAGCCGATCGGCCGCCTCAGCCGAACCAGCCCGCGCGCCGATCTGCCGGATCGTCGCCGTCACGTCCGCCAGCCCGCTGTGCCGGTACTCGAACACCGCGATGCCGACACGCGCGAGCCGCGCCATCAGCTCGGTCTGGGAGGCATAGGTGACGACGAGATCGGGACGGAACAGGACGATGCGCTCGAAGTCGGGATCCACGAGGGCGCCGACTCTCGGGCGCGTCGTGGCCTCCGGAGGGTACGTATCGAAGCTGGAGACGCCGACCACCCGATCGCCCGCTCCGATCGCGAAGAGCATCTCGGTGACGGCCGGCACGATGCTGATGATTCGAGACGGCGCGGTCCGCGCTGGCTGCGCGCCGGCACGGATCGACGCCGCGAGCATCAACACCGCGGCGGCGAGCAGCACGCGTCGCGCGCCCCTCGTCATCGGCGGCGGAGCAGCAGCCACAGGAAGTAGGGGCCGCCGAGTAGAGCGGTGATGATGCCGACCGGCAGCTCCATCGGCGCGAGCACCGTGCGAGCGAGCGCGTCGCACAGCACGAGGAACGCCGCGCCGAAGCAGGCGGAGGCGGGCAGGACGAGCCGATGATCCGCGCCGACGAGCAGCCGCACGAGGTGCGGCACGATGATGCCGACGAACCCGATCGGGCCGCCGACCGAGACCGCCGCGCCGGTGGCGAGCGATCCGCTGAAGAACGCCACGCGTTGCGCTCTGGTCACGTCGAGTCCGCGGAAGCCGGCGGCGTCGCGGCCGAGGCTCAGCAGATTCAGCGGCCGCGCGAGCCAGGCGAAGGCGGCGAACGAGAGGGCGACGAGCGGGAGCGCGGCGAGGATGGGCTCGTAGCTTCCGACGTCGAGATCGCCCATCAGCCAGCGCAGCGCGCGGTACGTCTCGTTGAAGCCGCTGATGTACTGCACGAAGAGGATGAGCGCCGAGAAGAACGCGTTGAGCGTGACGCCCGAGAGCAGCAGCACCGTCGTGGAGATGCCGCGGTGCCGGGCGCTCGCGAGCGCGTAGACGACGAGCACCGCGACGAGCGCGCCGGCGAGGCTCGCGCCGGCGACGCCGAAGAGGGGAAGCGCGGTGCCGAACGAGATCGCGATCATCGCGCCGAGCGACGCGCCGGCCGAGATGCCGAGCGTGTACGGCGTGGCGAGCGGGTTCTGCAGCAGGCCCTGGAACACCACGCCGGCCGCCGCCAGCGTCGCGCCGACCACGGCCGCCGCGAGCGCGCGGGGCAGGCGCGCGAGGAAGAAGATCTGCGCGTCGACGTTGTCGGCGAACGGCCGCGTCGAGTCGAACACGCGGGAGAACGACAGCGGCGCCGAGCCGATGAACGGCGCGGCCAGCACGGCCGCCGCCATCCCGGCGGCGCAGGCCGCGACGACCGGTAGGCCGCGAGCGACGGGCGAGCGGGCGATCATCGCAGCGCCGGCGCGACGAGCGCCGGATCGAGGTCGTACAGCCGGCCGACCAGGTCGGCCGTCAGCACCGCGGCAGGCGGCCCCTCGGCGAGAACGCGTCCGCGCGCCAAGAGCACGGCGTGCGTCGCGATGGATCGAGCGAGCCCCAGATCGTGCGTCGACAGCAGCATCGTCAGGCCGCGGCGGCGGTTGAGGTCCGTCAGCAGGCCGGCGAGCTCGAGCTGGTAGCGCAGGTCGAGCGAGGCGGTGGGCTCGTCGAGGAAGAGGAGCGCCGGCGGATCCGTGGCCGCCGCGCCGCCCGGCTGCGCGTTGTCGAGCTGCGCGAGCGCCGACGCGATGATCACGCGCTGCTTCTCGCCGCCGCTGAGCGTCGGGAAGGCCCGATCGGCGAGCGGCCGCGTGCCCGTCGCCGCGAGCGCGCCGAGCGCCGACGCGATGTCCTCGGGCCGTTCGATCTGGAAGGCGCGCAGCCGCGGATAGCGGCCCATGAGCACGATCTCGAGCACCGTGTAGTCGAAGGCGAGATGCGTCTCCTGCGGGACGACGGCCACGCGGCGGGCGAGCGCGGCGCGGGAGAAGCGCGCGAGCGGCTGGCCGTCGATCGCGATCTCGCCGGAGCGCGGCGCGAGCGCGCCAGAGAGCAGCCGGATCAGCGTCGTCTTCCCGGAGCCGTTGGGCCCGAGCACGGCGACGATCGCCCCGGCAGGAACGGACAACGAGATGCCGGCGATCGTCTCGGCGGCGTGGCCGTCCGGTGCCGCGGCTCGAGCGGTCACGTCCGAACGGTACGCGAAATGGAGATCTCGAGCGTCGAGCAGCACGGTTGCGGTGGCGGCGTTGCGTCTGGCCGGGCACGTGCCGGCGCCACGGGCGGGTGAGCGCTGGTTGTCGGCCCGGAGTATAGCATGTCAAAATATCGAGGATTTTCGTGCAGACACGCCTGCAGTCCCTCGGGTTGTCCGACATCGCCGCGAAGCTCGACGCCGGAGAGCGGCTGTCGTTCGAGGACGGCGTCCGGCTCTTCCGGTGTCCCGATCTGCACGCCGTCGGCTGGCTCGCCAACCGCGAGCGGGAACGGCGCCACGGCGCGCGCACGTACTACAACTTCAACCTGCGGCTCGAGGCGACCAACGTCTGCGTGGCGAGCTGTCTCTTCTGCTCGTTCGCGCGCCTGAAGCCCGGCGACCGCGAAGCCTACACGATGTCGCTGGAGCAGGTCCTCGACAAGCTGCGCCAGCGCGCGGATCAGCCGCTCACCGAGGTGCACGTGGTGAACGGGCTGCACCCGGATCTGCCGTTCAGCTACTACACCGATCTGCTCCGCGGGCTGAAGGCGATCCGGCCGTCGATTCACCTGAAGTGCTTCACCGCCGTCGAGATCGCGTTCTTCGCGGATCTCTACGGGATGACCGACGAGCGCGTCCTGCGTGAGCTGATGGCGGCCGGGCTCGACTCGCTGCCGGGCGGTGGCGCCGAGATCTTCGCCGAGCGGGTGCGGCGCAGGATCGCGCCCGACAAGGCCGACGCCGCGCGGTACCTCGACATCCACCGGACGGCACACGGCCTCGGCATGCGATCGAACGTCACGATGCTGTACGGCCACATCGAGACCGACGAGGAGCGCGTCGATCACATGCTGCGCGCGCGAGCGCTGCAGGACGAGACCGGCGGGTTCCAGGCGTTCATCCCGCTGGCGTTCCATCCGGACAACAACCGGATGCGCAAGCTGCCCGCGCCGACGGCGGCCGACACGCTGCGCGTGCACGCCGCGGCCCGGCTCGTGCTCGACAACATCCCGCACGTCAAGGCGTTCTGGATCGCCACCGGCGTCGACGTCGCGCAGCTCGCGCTCTGGTACGGGGCCGACGATCTCGACGGCACCGTCCAGGAGGAGCGCATCTACCACATGGCCGGATCGCGGACGCCGGAGGCGATGTCCACGGCGGCGATCCAACGTCTCATCCGCGCCGCCGGCCGCGAGCCGGTCGAGCGCGACACGCTCTACAACGTCGTTGCTGCTGCCCCGGCGGCGTTGATGTCCTGATGCATCCGCCATCCCGGCATTTCACAACGAGGAGTCCACATGTCGCACCAGCTTCCGCCGCTTCCCTATGATTTCGCCGCGCTCGAGCCGCACATCGACGCGCAGACGATGCAGATCCACCACGGCAAGCACCATGGGGCGTACGTCACGAACCTGAACGCGGCGCTCGAGAAGCACCCGGCGCTGCAGAACAAGAGCGCCGAGGATCTCATCAAGTCGCTGTCCAGCGTGCCGGAGGACATCCGGACCGCCGTGCGCAACAACGGCGGCGGGCACGTGAACCACACGATGTTCTGGCAGATCATGGGGCCCGGCAAGGGCGGCGCGCCCACCGGACGGATCGCGGACGTCATCGAGCACACCTTCGGCGGCGTCGACAAGTTCAAGGAGCAGTTGAACAAGGCCGGCCTCGGCCGGTTCGGCAGCGGCTGGGCCTGGCTGGTGGATCACAACGGCACGCTGGCCATCGAGAGCACGGCGAACCAGGACAACCCGCTGATGGAAGGCAAGACGCCGATCCTGGGTGTCGACGTGTGGGAGCACGCCTACTACCTGAAGTACCAAAACCGCCGCGCCGACTACCTCGCCGCCTGGTGGAACGTCATCAACTGGGATGCGGTCAACGCGAGGCTGAAGTAGCGGCAAGCGTGCGGGCTCGTCGTCTCTGCCGGCCTCAGCCCAGCAGGGTCACGGTCACGTCGGTCCCCGCGTCGACGGCATCGACGCCTTCGGGGATCTCGACGTAGCCGTCCGCGTTCGCCAGGCTGGTGATCTCGCCCGAGCCCTTGAACACGGGCTCGGCGCGATCGCCCACGATTCGTACTGGGTAGAACTGGTGCCGGTCGCGCGTGGACACGGCGCGTCCGGCGAGCCGCACGCGCCGCGTCTCCGGAATCCATTCCGGCAGGCGCGCGATCGTGCGCAGGAGCGGGACGAGCAGCAGATACGCGTTCGACAGGCACGACGTGGGATAGCCGGGCATGCCCATCACGAGGGTGCGGCCGATGCGCGCGAGCAGCGTGGGCTTGCCCGGCTTCACCGCGATGCCGTGATAGAGGATCTCGCCGCGCGCGCGCAGCGCGTCGAGCATCAGATCGCGGCGTCCCACCGAGCTGCCGCCGGAGAACACGGCCACGTCGTGCGCGGTGATGCCGTCGATCGCGCGATCGAGCGCCTCGATCGAGTCGGCGGCCACCGGTAGCGGCACCGGCACGCCGCCGTGCCGGCGAATCACCGCGGAGAGCGTGAATCGATTGATGTTGTGGACCTGGCCCGGACCGAGCGGCTGGCCGGGGAGCACGACCTCGTTGCCGGTCGAGATCACGGCGACCGACGGCTGCGCGTACACCGCGAGCGACGTGAGCCCGGCGCCGGCGACGACGCCGACGCGGCCCGGCGTGAGCAGGTCGCCGGCCGAGATGATGCGCGCCCCGGCGCGCATGTCCGCGCCTCGCCGGCCGACGTGCTGGCCGGGCGCCACGGGCTGGTGCACCAGCACCTGTTCGCCCGCGCGCGTCGTCTGTTCGACCATGACGACGGCCGTCGCGCCGGGCGGCAGCGGCGCGCCGGTCGCGATCTCCACGCATCGCCCGGCCGTGAGCGTGATGTCGGGCCACTCGCCCGTGTAGAGCGCGCCCACGCAGGCGAGCGCGCGCGGCGCCTCGGGCGTGGCGCCGCGCGTGTCCTCGGCGACGACCGCGTAGCCGTCCATGGCGGCGCGGTCGAACCCCGGCACGTCGTCGGCCGCCACGACGTCGATGGCCGCGACGCGGCCGTCGAGGACGTCGAGCGGCAGCGTCTCGATCCCGCCGACGGGCTGCGCGGTCGCGGCCTCGATCGTCAGGCGTCGCGCCTCCGCGAACGACAACACGCGCGAGAAGAGCGCCGGTCGCATGTCAGCGGCGCAGCTCGCGCACGACGTGGCCGAGCTCGGGCACGATGAGCTTCGTCATCGCCAGATCGACCGCTGCCGGTGAGCCCGGCAGCATGAACACGGCCGTTCGACCGACGACCCCGGCCGTCGCGCGCGAGAGCATCGCCGCGGCGCCGATCTCCTGGAAGCTCAGCATCCGGAAGAGCTCGCCGAAGCCGTCGAGCGTCTTGTCGAACCGCGCCGTCAGCGCCTCGTACGTCGAGTCACGGCTGGTGATGCCGGTGCCGCCGGTCGTGATCACGACGCTGGCGTCGCCTCGACGGATCGCGTCGTCGACGGCGGCCCGTACCTCGTCGGGATCGTCGCGCACGAGCCGGCGATCGACGATCGTGTGGCCCGCGGCGACGAGGTGCGCCGCGATGGCGTCTCCGCTGCGGTCGCCGTCGAGCGTGCGCGAGTCGCTGACCGTGAGGACGAAGCAGGTGACGTCCGAGGGCGACGTCGCGCGGTGTTGCTGGACCGACATCACCGTGCGTTCGCGGCCGCCTCGAGCCGATCGGCGGCCCCGGATCGGCGTGCGCGCACGGCGTCCGCCAGCTCGTCGAGCAGCGCCGACGTCGTGTCCCAGTCGAGGCAGGCGTCGGTGATGCTCTGGCCGAAGACCAGCGGCGCGCCCGGCCGGACCGATTGGCATCCGCCCACGAGGAAGCTCTCGAGCATGACGCCCGCGACCGCCTGCGTGCCGCCGCGGATCTGTCCGGCGACGTCGCGGAGCACGGCCGGCTGCCGGCGGTGATCCTTGCCGCTGTTCGCGTGGCTGCAGTCCACCATCAGGTACGGCGGCAGTGCGGCCCTGGCCAGCTCGCCGGCGATCGTCGTGACGTGATCCGCCGAGTAGTTCGGCCCGCGCGTGCCGCCGCGCAGGATCACGTGGCAGTCCGGGTTGCCGCCCGTGGCCAGGATCGCGGCCACGCCTTCCTTCGTCACGCCGACGAACTGGTGCGGGTGCGCGGCCGACCGCACGGCGTCGATCGCCACCTGCACGGTGCCGTCCGTCCCGTTCTTGAACCCCACCGGCATCGACAGGCCGGACGCCAGCTCGCGGTGCACCTGGCTCTCGGTCGTGCGCGCGCCGATGGCTCCCCACGAGACGAGGTCGGCCAGGAACTGCGGCGTGATCGGATCGAGGAACTCGGCGGCCGCCGGCAGGCCGAGCGCGTTCACGTCCAGCAGGAACTCCCGGGCGATCCGCAGCCCGTCGTTGATGGCGAACGTCGCGTCGAGATGAGGGTCGTTGATCAGGCCCTTCCATCCGACCGTGGTCCTGGGCTTCTCGAAGTACACCCGCATCACGATCAGCAGGTCGTCGCGAAGCGCGGCCGCGCGGGCCGCCAGCCGGCGCGCGTACTCCACGCCGGCCGCCGGGTCGTGAATCGAACAGGGGCCGACGACGACGAGGAGGCGGGAATCGCGGCCGGTGACCACGCGTGCGATCCCGGCGCGGGCCCGGGTCACGAGGTCGGCGACCGGCTCGG
Organism: Acidobacteriota bacterium; assembly: GCA_020853395.1. Taxonomy (NCBI): domain Bacteria; kingdom Pseudomonadati; phylum Acidobacteriota; species Acidobacteriota bacterium. Next base: position 42,275 of record JADYYY010000005.1, on the reverse strand, counting down.
AGATCGGCAGCGCTTCCATGAGCACGGCCGGCGGGATTACCGCGCGCAACTGGCGGATGCGAAGGTCGTCGGTGCGGAGGAGCATCTCGGTCAACCTCATGATCCTAGCCGACGGGAGGCCCTGTCTGCCGGGTGACCGCGAGGCTGATATACTTGCTCGGTTACGCGCCCTTAGCTCAGTTGGATAGAGCGTCTGGCTACGAACCAGGAGGTCGCACGTTCGAGTCGTGCAGGGCGCACCACCCCTTTACCGTTGAACGCTCGTTCGAGCAAACGGCCGTAATCCGCATCAAACGTGTCCGCCGGGCCAATGTGCCCGGTGCCCCGGCTGTCGCCCTCCGGCAGCCACGCGGGCCGGGGTGCTAGCACGCCGGTGAAGAGCCGGTCGAACCGCGTCGGGGCCGAAAAGTCGTATCCCTCGGCGTCGGCCCGTGGCGTGAACGTGATGCGGCCAGCCAGCACTCGCTGAAGCACAGCCCGGCTCTGCGTGGTGGAGCCCCGGAGCAACGTGCGCCACTCCGCCAGTCGTCCTTCGACGACCTCCGGCGCGAGCCGGGGCAGCGGGTGCAGATTGGCCAATTCCTGCCCGATGGCCCGCTTGCTGGCTTCGAGTTCGCGGACCTTGGCCACCAGAGCCGTCGCCTCGCTGCCGTCGGCGATGGCATCGACGAGGCGCGCGATGCGCTTCTCGATGTCCTTGCGTTCTGCGTCGAGGAGCTTCCGGCGGTCGGCGAGATCGTCTCGCTCGGACAGCCGAATCACATGCTCGATGGCCTCCGGCGTGAGCGCATGCTCTTCGAGCGCCTGGAGGATGGCCTCGTTCGTGTCAGGGACTCGCACTCGCATTGTGTTGGTGCAGGCCGTCGTGTGATGCCGACGCCGATGGCAGATGTAGTAGGCATATCGGCCCTTGCGATTATTGCTCTGCTCGACCACGATGCCGCCGCCGCACTCGCCGCACGTGGCGAGTCCAGCCAGTTCGCCTTGTAGTTGATCACGATGTAGCTCTCGCCTGCGATGACCTTCGACTGGTTGATCGTGAGGCCGGAGTCCTTGCAGATCTTCACCTCCCAGTCCCGGCCCAGTCGGGCGAGGTCGCAGTGTCCGTTGCCGCGCTCGAACGTGGCGCAGTGCCGAACGATCTCGGCCTCGATCTTCTCGGATAAGTCGCGGGCCACCACGCCGGCCGATGGCGCGCGAAAGCCGTAGCTGTCGAAGATGGGCAGGATCTTGTCGTACAGATTCTTCAGCTTGCGGAAGGCCGAGTTCACGGCCAGCACGATGCCGTCACGTTCGTCGGCGGTCAGCGGCGTTCGGCTCGGACGCTTGGCCACGGCAGGATTATCGGCCAGCCAGGCCAGCGACTAGGCCGATTCGTGTTATTTTCGCCTACTGAGAGAGGCGATGGCATCGAGAACCGGACAGCGACGAGCGCAGGCGGCCAGGAGGATGGCCCAGAGCGCGGCCCTGTTCTACCCGGAGCGGGTCGATCAGTTTCTTTGCCCGACCTGTTTGAAATGGTCGGCCTTGATGGACGAGCGGTCTATCACAGAAGCCCACATCATCCCGAACGCAGTCGGAGGCAGACTCGTCACGTTATTGTGCCGAACCTGCAACAGTGGTTTTGGCACAAGGCGCGACAGGTGGTTCGGTGAATACATTCGCCTGTTTCGCCAGGACGACGTGACGCCGTTGCACATCAAGGAGCAGCGCGGGCACTTCCATATCAACGGAGTTCGCGTTGGCGGAACATTCGGAGTCTCGGATAAGGGCACGATCGAACTACTGGTCCACGAGTGGCGCACTTCGCCAGAGGGACGTGCCGCGCTGGCGAAAATCGCAAGGCGTCCAAGAGTCTTGTCGCAGGACCCAGCGGATTTGATCGGCCCGTCTGTTACCGTCACGCTGCCGATGCCACCCGTCGTCGAGCATAAGGATCTGGTCACGCTTGGGTTTCTGACAGCCGGATACCTGCTCTGGTTCAGGGCGTTGGGATATTCGTGGGCGCTGCAGAAGCACTTGGACGTCGTGCGCGAGCAGATTCGGACCGAAACGTTGACTGTCTTGCCAAGATCATTCAGCGGTGCGGTTCCGCAACGTTCCGCAGTGCCATGGATCGGGTTTGGTACGATCAACGGGGCAATGGCGCTCTTTGCGGGCATTGAGGAACGAGTGGTGTTGTTTCCGCCAGCAGACCGGCCGCACTTCTATCAAGATCTGCCCACGGATACCCTGGAGGGCGCGAAGATGGAGCTCTTCGGCCGAGTCGACTTTGGGGAACACCATGCGTTTGCGGGACCGCGTGCCGTGGTCTATCACAAGCGATTGGCGGTTTGCCCGGACGTGTTCTTCAAGGGCCGGTATCCGCTGGTTGTCGTCCCTGATAGTGATGGGCCGCTCCAGGTCTTGCACCCCGTGTCACACGCGGAGGCTGAGCGGCTGAAGAAGGAGCACCCGGATCGCGGGCTTTCCTTGGCAATCAACACTCCGATCCCCGACTCCGATACCGGCCGATGAAGGACAGCTCCCGCTACGTCACCATCCCGGTTACGGTAAAATGCGCCAACGCAGCAGGGCGCATTTGATTTTTCTTTCTTTTCCGGGGGACTTCGTCCCGCCGGACCCCCTATCGCCGTCGCTCGCTTGCCTTCCGGCTGCGCTCCGCTCCGGCGGCGCGCTCGCCTTGCTCGCGCGTTGTGCAACGCGCCCGACCACGGTGAAGGGACTCTCACTCGCGTCGCTCGTTCGCTCAGAGTCGGCCGCGACCCGATTCCGTTTCCGCGGCCTCCTGTCGCGTTTCTTGCGCCGTGGTGTTCCCGTGCTCGCGCGTGCACAATCAGCCGTGCCCAACTCCATTTCCAAGGCACTGTCGCGTTCGTCATTTCCGCGGCGCTGTTGTCGCGTTCGTCGCGCTGCGGGCTCCGCGTGTCGATAAACTGAGAACACCCCTCGTCGTGGAGCGAACGTGGCGAAGAAGCGCAGTGCCGGAACGCGCGAGTTGATCGAGCCGAAGGGAGATGCGCGGTACGTGAAGCGCACTGCGAAAGGCCGATTCAAGGAATCAGACGATGCGCGGCGATCGCAGAAGGCTGACCGTCCGAAGAAGGCCAAACGATCCGTCAAGTCAGGCGACGACGACCAAGGCGACCAGAGGAAGCCGTTGATGCACCCCGGACCATCGGACGAGTCGCGCGAACTCAGGACCCGGGACCCCGGACCATCGGACCGAGTCGCGCGAACCCAGGACCCGGGACCCCGGACCATCGGACCGAGTCGCGCGAACTCAGGACCCGGGACCCCGGACCATCGGACCGAGTCGCGCGAACCCAGGACCCGGGACCCTGGACCATCGGACCGAGTCGCGCGAACCCAGGACCCGGGACCCCGGACCCGGGACCATGTCCCGATCCCCTAGCCGCAAGTTGACCCGATGCTCGTCGAAGACCAGCGCAACGTCATCGATTTCCTGAGCGCTCCCGGCACCCACGGCGGCGCGGCGGTCGAGCGGATCGACACGCACGCGTCCGTGGTCGTGCTGGCCCGCGATCGGGCCTGGAAGCTCAAGCGCGCGGTCGAGTACGACTACCTGGACTTCTCGACGGTCGAGCGGCGCAAGGCGATGTGCGACGCCGAAGTGCGCGTCAATCGGCGCACCGCGCCGGATCTCTATCTGGGCGTCGCCGCCGTCACCCTCGAAGCGGACGGGCGGTTGGCCCTCAACGGCGCCGGCCGCCCCGTGGACTGGCTGGTCGAGATGCGCCGATTCGACCAGGACCAGCTCGTCGATCGGCTCGCCGGCCGTGGCGCGCTCGACGTGGCCCTGGCGCGGCGTCTTGCCGTCGCGATCGCACGGTTCCACGCGGTCGCCGAGCCGCGTCGCGATCACGGCGGCGCCGCCGGCATGCGCTGGGTCGTCGACGGCAACGCGCGCGGGTTCGCCGAGGAGGGGCACGGGATTCTGGAGCCCGCCGAGGCCGACGTCTTGACGCAGGCCGCGCGATCCGAACTGGACCGCCGCCAATCGCTGCTCGACGATCGGCGCGCGAACGGGTTCGTCCGCCAGTGCCACGGCGACCTGCACCTGCGCAACATCGTGATCTACGCCGGCGAGCCGACGCTGTTCGACGCCATCGAGTTCAACGACGAGATCGCGTGCATCGACGTCTGGTACGACCTCGCGTTCCTGCTCATGGATCTCTGGCGGGCGAACCTCAGGTCTCAGGCGCACGCGGTGCTCAACGAGTACCTGGCGGCGGCCGGCGACCTCGCCGGCACTGCGCTGCTGCCGTTGTTCCTCTCGTGCCGCGCGGCGGTGCGCGCGAAGACCAGCGCTTCCTCCGCGCGTCTGCAGACCGATCCCGCGGAAGCCGCGCGATATCGGACGCTGTCGCGCGCGTACCTGCGGATGGCGGTCGACCTGATCCGCGCGCCCGCGCCAGTCCTCGTGGCCATCGGCGGGTTCTCCGGATCGGGCAAGTCCACCGTCGCGCTGCAGCTCGGGCCGGACGTCGGGCGCGTCCCTGGCGCGGTCGTGCTCCGCAGCGACGAGATCCGCAAGCGGCTGCTCGGCGTCTCGCCGCTCACGCGCCTGGAGGCGGAGGGCTACGGCGCGGACGTCTCGGCGCGCGTGTACGAGACGATCGCCGAGCGCGCTCGCGCGCTGCTCGGCGCAGGGCACGCGGTCATCGCCGACGCGGTGTTCGCGAAGGCCGAGGATCGGCGCCGAATCGAGGAGGTGGCGGCGTCGGCGGGTGTGCCGTTCGTCGGCATCTGGCTCGAGGCGCCCGAATCGACGCTGGTCGAGCGCGCGGCGCGCCGAGGGCCGGATCCATCGGATGCCACCGCGGACGTCATCCGCCGGCAGGTGGACACCGGTGCTGGCGCCATCGCCTGGACGCGGATCGACTCGTCGTCGAACCTCCCGGACGTCGCCAGGCGCGCTGCCGATCCGATCCGCGCGCGCCTCGGCACGCCGCGGGCGTCCGAGCCCTGAGCGGCGTGCTCAGAACCCGTCCACGAGCTTGTGGTGCACGGCGAACAGCGCGAGCTCCAGCCGGCTCGAGACGCCCGCCTTGTTGAAGATGTTGCTGAGATGGTGCTTGACGGTGTCCTCGCTGATCGAGAGCCGGCTCGCGATCTCTTTGTTCGAGAGGCCCGACACGATCGCGCCCACGATCGTCAGCTCCCGCTTGGTCAGCCCGAACTGACGCTGCTGCTGTTCCGCAATCTCCGACGTGAGGCTCCGGAGCACCTGCACCAGATCGGCGACGCCGTCGCGGCCAACCCAGTACTGTCCGGCCATCACCCGGCGGATGCACTCGAACAGCAGCGCCGTCGGCGACTCCTTGAGCACGACGCCTCGCGCGCCGAGCTGCAGCGCGCGAACGATGTCGCCGCTCGTCACCGCGCCGGTGAGCAGGACCGTCTTCACGGCGGATCCTCGCTCGGCGAGCTGTTCGAGCACCGCCATCCCGGTGAGATGCGGCATGGCGACGTCCAAGAGCAGCAGGTCGGGCGAGAGCCCGTCCACGAGCGCGAGGGCCGTGCGGCCATCGCCGGCGTCGCCGACGACGGTGAAGTCCGGCTCGCGCTCGAGGAGCGCGCGGAGGCCATCGCGGAAGATCGGGTGATCGTCTGCGATGGCGATCCGCACCGGGGCAGTCATCTCGGGCATCGTCGTCCAGCAGCCGTCGCGGATGTGCGCGCCTGAGACGAGCGCGTCAGCCGAAGCATATCCGGTGAGCGCACGGGGGCGCGACGCTATTGCGCGTCGTCGTCGATCAAGCGGGTCGTCGTCAGATCGGCGGCGATCTTCTGGAAGATACCGGACAGGTCGCCGGCCGTCGGCTGGCTGAAGAACTTCGTCGAGTCCGACGCGATCTGCTGCATCGTCTGGTAGGCCGACAGGGAGGAATCCGTGCTGCAGCTCGAGCCGGACGTGGAGGCCTCGTAGGCCACCGAGTACACCGCCGTGCCGGCCGCCTTGGCCGCGGCGGCGGCGGTGATCGCCTGCTGGCACTGGTTGTTGTAGGCGCCGGACGGCACGTCGGCCGAGTCGGCGCCGGCGTCGCCGTCGCTCACGAAGATGATCACGTTGCCCGCCGTCGAACGGCCGGTCGTCGCGAGCGCCGACTGCGCCGCGGTGATCACCGTGGCGAAGTAGGTGCCGACGCCGCCGGGCGACTCCAGCCCGTACGTGCTCGACGAACACGAGTTGCCATCCGCCCAGTCGACCGCCTTGATGAGGTTCGATCCTCCGCCGTTCAGCGCGCCGGTCGCGGAGGTCTTGTAGTTGCTCACCAGCCCCTGCACCGTGTACTGCGGTGAGTCGTTGTAGCGGGCGATGTCCCAGGAGGAGTAGTTGCCCGACGACGTCACGTTGGTCGAGCAGTCCCACTCCTGCGACATCGACGACGAGGTCTTCAGGCCGGGGAAGATCATCAGGCCGACTTCGTCGTACGGATTGGACACGTGGCCCCCGGCGTTGGCCGCGCCGCAGTTCCCCTGGCTGTAGGGGCACGGCCACAGCGAGTTGAGCAGGATCCGCACGCCGTACTTCGCGCAGTCGAGCTTGCGGGGGTTCGAGACGCCCGGCACGCTGCCGCTGCAGTTGCTGTTCATCGACGCCGTCGTGTCGACGATGATCATCACGTCCAGCGGCGGTGGGCCGCCGCCTTTCATCACGCCCGTGGCCACCGCCTGGATGTTCATGGTGTTGAAGCCGAGCACCCGGGCGAGGAACAGGGGCACCGTTGCGGTCGAGGTGACGGTCACGGCGTTGGCCGTGGCGGGGTTCGTGCACGGCGTCGGCAGCCCGATGGTCGTGAGGCACTTGAACGAGGTCGCGGTCGACACGTTCGGCAGGTTGCCGTACGCGTTCTTCCGTCCGGACTCGGCGCTGTACTCGCGCGCCTTCGCGGTCACGGCCGTGCGCGAGGCCGATCCCAGCTCCTGGGCCGCGGCGGCCGCGGCGGCATCGGTGGACGCTTGGAGCTGCTTGCGCGCGTTCAGCACGTAGCCGACGTCGATCGTGAACGCCGCCAGGCCGATCAGCGCGATGAGCGCGACGGCGATCATCACGGCCGCCTGGCCGGTGTCGTCGCCGAGCGGGTGCCGAGCGCGGGTGTGGGCGAAGACGCGGCGGGTCATTCGATTCGCACCGTCGACTGGGAGGAGAGCGTGCAGCCGGGTGCGTAGTTCACCCCGAAGATCGTGAGGCCGCACGGATACGTGGCGCTGATGGTCACGTCGGCACCGCCGGTCATCGACGTGCCGATGTTCGACGGGCACGACGTGCCGGGATAGCCGTAGGTGCCGCCGGCCACCGTCATCGTGATCGAGAGGCTGCCGGAGCTCAGCGACGCGGCCGATCCGTAGATTCGGTCGCGCGCCTTCGTGCACGCGTTGGTCTGCCCGCGGCTGATCGACAGTTGGCGGGCGCCCGCCCGCACGGCGTCGGTCAGCATGATGTAGTTGTTGTACGTGATGCCGAACTGGGCGATGCCGAACACCACGGCGAGGAGCAGCGGCAACGACAGGGCGATCTCGACGAGGGCCTGTCCGGAGTCGTCGCGCCAGTGCGGTCTCCCTGCTGATCGGAACGTCATCGTCATCCTTCGATCTGGTCCTTCAATCCTGTTGTCGGCATCCGTTGGCCTCGGTCGATGGCACGTACGGGCCATGCCGATCACACTTCGACACGCAGCGTCGCGCCGGCGCACTACGGCGAGAGTCCCGTTCCGAACACTTCGAACGGGCCGACGCGCTGCACCTCCGGGAAGTGACGGCGCAGCACGGCGACGATCGCGGGATCGACCGGCGGCGAGAAGAGCGGCGTCGTGTTCAGGACCGCCGCCTGGATCGCCGAGCGCGCGAGCATGGACTCCATTCGCTCGGCCGTGAGCGGTGCCGGCGTGAGAAAGTCGAAGAAGGCCCGTGTCGGATTGACGTAGCCGCCGAGGAAATACACCTCGGGGCAGTCCGGACCCGCCCAGATGGTGCTGCCGGCCGGCGCGTGCGCCTGGATCGCCTCGATGAGCTGGCGATAGAGCGCGGCTTCCGCGGGCCGCACGCGAAGCGACGCGCGCGGACCGAGATCGGCGCTCACGGCGTACGGCTCGTAGCGGCGGCCGAGCGCCCAGACGTACGCCGTGTTCATGTACAGCATCGCGAACCCGATGAGGAACGCCGCCGACACGGCGTGAATCGATCGCGGCGCCCACGTGCGCGTGCGCGCCACGGCGAGGAGCGCCAGGAACGACAGCGGCACGCCGTAGCAGAAGTAGATTCCGGTCGCGTAGGGAAGTTGAATCAGCGAGACCGTCGCGGCCAGGCTCATCAAGAGGTGCACGTGCGCGCGGCTCGGCGCGTCTCGCTCCGCGCGCCACGACGGCGTGCTCAGGACCCAGGCGCAGGCGACGACGGCGACGAGCGGCAGCGTGCGGACGAGCGACCACACGGCGCTGTAGATCACCGGATGGTCCGCATCCCGCAGCAGCCAGCCGAGCGCTGCCGCGGCGAGCGCCGCCAGCCCGCCGGCGTACGGCACGCGCCGCGTGGCGCCCGCCAGGATCATGGCGAGACAGGGGATGCCGAGCACGAGCGTGGCCGCGCCCGGCGGATCGGCCGCCGCCTCGCTCAGCCTGCGCTGCGGCAGGATGAAGACGCCGCGCAGCAGGTCGGCCAGGGCGCCGTGTGCGGCGAACCACGCCGCGAAGAGCGCCATCGGCACGACGGCCCCCGCGACGAACGGCCACGCGTCGGCGTGGAATCGGGCGGCGCGCGCGCGCAGATCCGGCCCGCCGGCCCGCCATTCCGTCCACGCGTGAAAGAGCACGACGGCCGTCGCGGGCAGCAGGATCTGCAAGAGCGCCGGCGTGAGCTGGTGGTTGGCGACGAGCGCGGCCTGCGCCAGCATCACGAGCCCGGCCAGCACTGAGACGAGCACCCGCGGGCTGGCGTGCCGGCCGGGTGGCCCATCCTCCCGGGCCGTGGCCGCGAGCGCGAGGAGGCCTCCGGCCAGGTAGAAGACGCCGGAGATCTTCATGAGGACCGAGCAGCCGCCGAGGGCACCCGCGACGGCCAGCCAGCGCCGGCGCCGCGTGTCGAAGTACTTCATGAAGGCGAGCGTGCCGAACGTCGCGAAGAACAGGTTGTACCAGGACGGCAGGCTCACGAAGTAGTTCGGCACCGTCCACACGGCGCAGAGGATCATCAGCACGAGGGCCGCGCCGGCTGGCGCGACCCGCCGGCCAATCGCGTAGACGGCGGCGAGAAACGCCATGAACACGGCCAGGAGGACCAGCCGAGGCGCGCGCAGGTTCTCGCCGAAGACCGCCATCGCGGCGGCGTTGAGGTACGTCAGGCCGCCGGTGTACATGTCGTCGAAGTCGCGGTGCGGCACCTCGTGGGCGAGCACGCGCATCGCGCTCTGGCCGATCGTGCCTTCGTCGTGCGGCACCCAGCCGCGATCGACGAAGCGGGCGGCGTACGCGCCGCAGGCCAGCCAGGTGCCGGCGACGAGCAGCCGCATGCCGTGGGATCGGATGAGCGACGACATGCGCAGGCGCTCCGCGACCGGTTCGATCAGGGCGTCTCGCCGACGAAGTAGCCGTCGCAGGCTTCCACCATCAGCTCGGGGGTGAGCACGGGCGGGTCGCCGCGATAGCGGGCGAGCAGCAGCGCGTGGTTGATCAGATCGCGGGGATGACAGCCTCGCGGCACGATGCCGCGCGGCGTGTAGTACTCGCGGAGCAGCCATTCGGCGAGTCCGCGCCGCGCGGTCGCGCCCGCCGCCTCGCAGTGCTTCTCGAAGATGCGCACGAACTGCTCGTCGGTCGGATCGGACGCGAAGACCTTGTATTGCACCCGGCGCAGGAACGCCTCGTCGACCAGGTCGCGCGGATTGAGGTTCGTCGCGAACGCGACGAACACGTGGAACGGCACCGCGAACTTCAGGCCGGTGCGCAGCGTCAGGTAGTCCACCCCGCTCTCGAGCGGCACCATCCACCGGTTCAGCAGATCGTCCGGCCGGCAGCGCTGCCGGCCGAAATCGTCGATGAGCAGCACGCCGCCGTTCGACACGAGCTGGAGCGGCGCGCGATAGAAGCCCAGCCGATCGTGGTGCGTCAGGTCGAAGCTCTCGACCGACAGCTCGCCGCCGACGCCGACGAGCGGCCGGCGGCACACGACCCATCGCTGGTCCTGCGCCTTGTCGACCGCGATCGTCTCCTCCGGAAAGTCGAGCAGGCCGGGCGCGGGCTCGTGCGTCACGCGGTCGAAGACCGTGATGATGCTCCCGTCGACCTCGAGCGCATGCGGCACGGCGACCTGGCCGCCGAGCAGGCTGCGCAGGCCTTGGGCAATCATGGTCTTGCCGTTGCCCGGCGGGCCGTAGATGAACAGCGAGTGCCCGCTGTTGACCGCCGGTCCGATCTCCTCGAGCACCCGATCGCTCAGCACGAGATGCGAGAAAGTCTGGGCGACGCGCTGGCGCGTCACCGGCTCGCTCCGCGTGGCCGCGACCGTTGCCATGTAGCGCGCGTACTGGGCGAGCGGGACGGGCGCGACCCCGACGTACTGGTCGTGCTCGAGCATCGCGCCGGCGGCGGCCCGGCCTTCGGTCGTGATGCGGTAGCGGTAGGATGCGCCGCCGACGATCGCCGCGCCGACGACCTCCACGTGCCGCTGGCTGCGGAGGAACTCGATGGCGGGTTCGACCACGGCGAAGAGCACGCCGAGGCGCCGCGCGAGATCGGCTCCCGACAGCTCGCCGGCGAAGTGCAGCGTCTTCAGCGCGAGCTGCATCAGCAGATCGCGTGTGAGGCCGGACGCCTCGAGCGTGCTGGGGGCCGGCAGATCCGGCACCATGGCCTGCGCTCGAGGCGGCTTCGGCGGGACGAGGGTCAGCGGATGATCGGGCACGGCGATCCGGGAGCCAGGCCCCGCGACGCGATCACGCGTCGTCGCGCTTCAGCCGGCTGCGCCGGCGCGCGAGGTAGAGCATCAGGAACACTCCGGCAACTCCCATGAGCACGATCGTGGACGACGGCATAGCTTCCTCCTTGTGTGCCGGCACCATGCCGGCTAGTTCGACCCGAACGTCCTCATGAACTGGAGGAACGCCGGGCCCAGCATCACCACGTACAGCGCGGGAAACAGACAGAACACGAGCGGGAAGACCAGCTTGACGGCGACCTTCTCCGCCTTCTCTTCGGCCCGCTGCCGGCGCTTGGTCCGGCAGACGTCGGCGTGCGTGCGAAGCGCCTGGGCGACGCTGGTGCCGAAGCGATCGGTCTGCACCAGCATCGTGACGAGCGCCCGCACCTCGTCCACCTGTGTGCGGGTCGCGAGGGCCCGGAACGCATCGAGCCGCGACTTGCCGGCGCGCGTTTCGCTCACGACCAGCCGGAGCTGATCGCCGAGGGCCGGATACGCCACGGACAGCTCGTCGCTCGCCTTGACGATCGCCTGGTCGAGGCCCGATCCCGCTTCGAGGCAGAGGACGAGCAGATCGAGGGCGTCGGCGAGGCCGTTCTGGATTTCCTTCTGGCGTTGCCGCAACCGGCGCCGCAGCACCACGCCCGGCAGCATGTAGCCGGCGATCGCGCCGAGCGCCGCCGCCATCCACCGGCGCGAATCGCCCAGCGCGAGCAGCGGGATGCTGCCGAGCACGAGCGGGAGCGTCAGCTCGGCGAGCGAGAACAGGCCGGCCGCCTTTGCCGAGTCGTAGCCGGCCAGCGACAGCTCGCGGCGGAGCCGTTTGACCGTGCCGCGCGACGTCGGCAGCATCGCGGCCACCTTGTCCCACAGCGGATCGGGCGCGGCGGTCAGTTGGCCGGCGTCGAGGACGAGCAGCGACGAGACCCGCGGCTGCGTCAGCGTCTCGAGCCGGCGGCGGCCCGGGGCCGCCCGCGTCAGCACGATCCACGTCACGCTGCCGGTGACGAGCGCCACCGACAGGAACACGGCCGCGAGCGTCGCCAGGAGCAGGGGAGGCACGATCAGTACTCCACCGCGGTGATCTTGTGGATCATCACGGCGCCGATGAGCTGGAGGACCACGGCCACGAGAATCATGCGGAGGCCGAGCGGCTCCTCGATCAGGATCCGGAAGTGCTCGGGCATGCGGATCAGGAAGAAGCCGCCGAGAGCCGGCGGCAGCGCCGCGAGGATCCAGCCGGTCAGGCGGCCGCGCGCGGTCATCACCTGCAACTGGCGCTTGATGCGGAAGCGCTCGCGAATGACCGTGGCGAGGTTGTCGAGCACCTCGGCGAGGTTGCCGCCCGCCTCGCGCTGCGTGAGGACCGCCGTCACGAAGAAGCGCGCGTCGATGATCGGGACGCGCCGCGCGAAGTCCTTCAGCCCGTCCGTGATCGGCAGCCCGTAGTTCTGCTGATCGTGCAGCAGTTGGAACTCGCTGCGGACCGGATCCGGCAGCTCGTCGGCGGCCAGCCGCAGGCCCGTGGAGAACGCGTGGCCCGCGCGCAGCGTGCGGGCGATGAGGTCGATGGCCTCGGGGAAGTGCTCCTCGAACGCCGACAGCCGGCGCGCGCGCAGGACGCGCAGCACGATGAACGGGACGAAGCCGGCGGCGAGCCCCAGGATCGCGCCCAACCACCAGAGGCCCGTGCGCGCGGTGACGAACAGATCGACGAGCAGCACGAGACAGGCGGATCCGAGGACGAGCTGGCCGACCGTGACGCGCGCGCCCGACTGGCTGACCATCGTCCGCAGCCAGCCGGCGACGACCGTTCCGCCGGCGAGCATGCGGTGCAGCGGCGCGATGGCGCTGAGGCGCTCCTCGTCCTTGAGCACGCCGCCCGTGCCGGCCTGGCCGGCCGCGCGCGGGACCGCGCCGCGCAGCCGCTTGCGCAGCGTGCGCCGCTCCGCCTCCTCGTTGCGGACGACGAGGACGTAGTACGGCACGATCGCCAGCGCGGCGACCACGACGAAGACGAGGACGGCGAGCGGCAGCGGGTTCATCTCACTGCACCGCCTGGACGTGATCGAACAGGTTCGGCGGCAGGCCGATGCCGGACTGCGCGATGTGATCCGAGCACTTCGGACGGATGCCCGTGGCGCGGAACCGGCCGCAGACCTTGCCGTCCTGCCGCAGCCCCGTGCGCTCGAAGAGGAAGATGTCCTGCAGCGTGATGACCTCGCCCTCCATCCCGGTGATCTCGGAGACGTGGGAGATCTTCCGCGTGCCGTCCGACAGCCGCGTGACCTGCACGATCAGGTTGATCGCCGACGCGATCTGCTGCCGGATGGCCCGCTCGGGCAGATTGAGATTGGCCATCGCGACCATCGTGTCGAGCCGGTACAGCGCGTCGCGCGGCGTGTTCGCGTGGACCGTCGTGAGGCTGCCGTCGTGGCCCGTGTTCATCGCCTGCAGCATGTCCAGCGCTTCGTCGCCGCGGACCTCGCCGACGATGATGCGGTCCGGGCGCATGCGCAGCGCGTTGATCACCAGCTCGCGCTGGCGGACGGCGCCCTTGCCCTCGATGTTCGGCGGCCGCGTCTCCAGCCGCACGACGTGGCGCTGGCGCAGCGTCAGCTCCGCCGCGTCCTCGATCGTGACGATGCGCTCCCGCGCGGAGATGAAGCTCGAGAGCACGTTGAGCAGCGTGGTCTTGCCGGCGCCGGTACCGCCCGAGACGATGACGTTCAGGCGGCTCGCGACCGCCGCCTGCAGGAGGTCGAGCATCGGCTGCGTCAGCGATTCGCGCGTGACGAGATCCGCGGCGCCGAGCCGGTCCGTGCGGAAGCGGCGGATCGACAGCACCGGGCCGTCGAGCGCGAGCGGCGGGATCACGGCGTTGACGCGCGAGCCGTCGGCGAGCCGCGCGTCCACCATCGGGCTCGACTCGTCGATGCGCCGGCCGACGGTGCTCACGATGCGCTCGATGATCCGCAGCAGATGGCGCTCGTCCTTGAAGACGATCGGCGTCTCTTCGAGGATCCCGTTCCGCTCGACGTACACCTGGTGCGGGTTGTTGACCAGGATGTCGGAGATGGCCGGATCGCCCAGCAGCGCTTCGAGCGGGCCGAGGCCGAACAGCTCGTTCAGGATGTCGGTGACGAGCTGCTCCCGCTCGGCCTGGCTGAGCGGCGTCGTGTGCGCCTCGAAGTCGAGCATGCCGGTGATCAGGCTGCGGATCTCCGGCTCCGCATCCTCCCGGCGCATGCTCGTGAGCCGCTCCAGGTTCAGCCGGTTGAGCAGCTCGGCGTGGATCCGGCTCTTGACCTCCTGGTATCGGGGATTCCGCAGGTCGGCGGACCGGCTCATCGGGGCGACGCTGAGCGTGCTGGTTCTCATGGCAGCCTCTGTCTCGGCCTCGGCGGATCAGGCCCGCCGCCTGAGCAGGCCGAGGAACCCGGATGTGGCGCCCGCGTCGGTCTTGACGCCGGACAGATCGCGCGCGTAGGCGACGAACGCCGCGGCGAGCGCCGACTGCGACTCCATGACGAGCGGCCGGCCCCGGTTGAGCGCGTCGAGCGCCAGCCGGTAGTCGCTCGGCAGCACGTGCGAGACGGTCGCGCCGATGGCGCGCTCGAGATCCTCGGTGCCGATCTCCGCGCGGCGGTCCGACCGGCTGAGCACGACCGTGACCTTGTCGCGGCCGTAGCGCTGGCGTAGGGTGTTGACGGCGCGCGCCGCCCCGCGCACGGTCGCGAGCTCCTGGTTGGCGACGACGACGATCCGGTTGGCGCCCTCGAGGGCGTCGAGGACCACCGTGTCGGAACGCGGCACGTCGACGACGGTGTACCGGTAGTGGCGCGCCGCGAAATCGATCAGCGTGCGGATGCGCGGCGCGTCGATCGGCGAGGCGGACGAGCGATCGGACGAGGCGAGCAGGTCGACGCCGAACTTCGTCCGCTCGACCAGGCTGCGGAAGTACGCGACGTCGAGCCGGTGCGTGTTCTCGAGCGCGTCGATGACCGAGAACCGCGGCTCGACGCCCAGGTAGAGCGCGGCATCGCCGCTCGACAGGTGCAGATCGAGCAGCAGCGTCGCCGCGCCCGCCACCTTGCCGAGCGCCGTCGCGAGGTTCACCGCGGCGGTCGTCGTGCCGACGCCGCCCTTGGCGCCGAGCAGCACGAACACCTCGCCCGTGTCGGGCGCGGTGCGCTCGCTCGCGAGCCGCGCGAGCGCGGCTTCGAGGTCGCCCTTCGCGAGGTCGGTCACGCACTCGGTGACGCCCGCGCGCATCGCGTCCAGCATGAACGCGGGTTCGAGCGTCGCCGTGACGACCACCAGGTTCGTGTCCGGATGGTGGCGGCGGATGGCGGCGAGCACCGGCGGCACCTGCGCCTGGCCGCGCAGATCGAGCACCAGCACGTCCGGCACGGCGGCCACCGGCTGCGCGAGCGCCGCGAGCTCGCCGAGCGGCAGGTGCGCCGGTTGTACGCCCGTGGCGCGCAGCCGTTCGTCGAGCGCGCGATCCTGGGCACCGACCAGTGTGACTGTCATGGCAGCGTGCGTCCTTTTCCGTCGAGCTACCGGGACGGCGCCGGGGCGCCCACCTCGGGCATGAACCGATCCATCGACGTCGGCAGCGGTGGCACTTCGTCCGGGTTCAGCGCGCGCACGAGGTGCGGCGTGACGATCACCATCAGCTCCGTCTGCTCCTGCGCCGTGGCCTTGCTCTTGAAGAACGTCCCGAGGATCGGCACCTTGCTCAGCCAGGGCACCGCCTGCCGCGTGTCCTGCGCGAGGTTGTTCATGAGGCCGGCGATCGCGAACGACTGGCCGTCCCTGAGCTCCACGTCGGTGGCCGCCCGGCGCGTGGTGATCGCCGGGATGCGGTAGCCGCCGAGCGACAGGCCGTTGGTGAAGTCGAGCGTGCTGACTTCCGGCGCCACCCGCAGCCGGATGACGTCGCCGGCGATCGTCGGACGGAACACCAGGCGGATCCCGAACTCCTTGTACTGCACGGAGATCGATCCCGCGACGCCCTGCACGACGGGGATCGGCACTTCGCCGCCGGCCAGGAAGCTCGCCTCCTGGCCGTTGTAGGCGATGAGGTTCGGCTCGGCCAGGCTCTGGAAGTGACCCGACGTCTGCAGCGCCTTGATCAGCGCGCCGACGTTGTACTTCGTGTTCATCACGAACAGGTTGAGGAAGTCGCTGAACGTGAGGTCGCCCGAGAGGTTCGTCACCTCGCCGTCGGTGGTGGTCCGCTGGAGGTTCTCGAAGCCCGGCGCGGAGAACTGCTGCGTGGTGCTGCGCGCGATGTAGTCCTTGTAGCCGGTCGCGCCGGTGAAGAGCGAGACGCCCAGCTCGGTGAGCGCGCGGCGGTTCACTTCGGCCACGCGCACCTGCAGCATGACCTGCGCGCTGTCGATCGGGCTCGGCAGTTGGAGCATGTTGAGCACTTTGCTCTTCGGCGCCACGGCTTCGGCCACTTCGCCGGCGCGCAGCATGACGCTCGTGTTCGAGACGCGGCCGGTCAGGATGACGGCGTCGGCGGTCTGGTTCGCCCGGATGTCTTCGCCCGGGAAGATGAGGTTGAGCTGCTGCTGCAGCGGCGACACGCCGGGATCGACGATGACGTCGTACTCGGCGCGCTGCGTGCCGCCCCAGACGATCAGGCTCACGGTGCCGGCGGCCTTGCCGTCCACGAGGATTTCCCTCGGCTGGACGACGACCGCATCGGCGACGGCGGGATTCGTGACGGCGATCCGCGTGACGTCGAACGGCGTGGCGAGCACCACCGAGCGGCCCGCGGTCAGCACGACGCGCGATCCGGCGGCCTGAGGCGCCGGCGCCTGGGCCCGGCCCACGGCCGTGAAGGCCAGGGCGAGACCGAAGGTCGCCAGCCGACGAAACTGGCCGTGCATAGCCATTACTTGAGCGTCTCCTGTGACCGCTGGGCCGCGCGGATCGTTTCGACCGTGTAGATCGGCGGCGGCGGAGGCGGCGGCGCGGCCGCCGGCGCCGCGGCGGCGGGTTTCGGCGCTGGCGCGCGGCGCACGACCGGTGCCGGCGCCGGCGCGGCGGCGGGCGGCGTCGTGGCCGACTGGCCGGTGATGAGATTCGTCGTGCGCACGCCGGGCGAGCTCGTCGGCGCGTTGTCGAGCGGGTTGCGCAGCGTCAGCAGGATCTGCCCCTCGGTCGAGGCGAGCGCGATCCGCTCCGCGTCCTCGGGCGTCACCATCAGCGTCACGACCGACGACGGGATCGCTTCGCCGTCCTTGACGACGTCCTGGTCGTACTTCGTGCCGGCTGCCAGCACCTGGACGTTGCTGACGACGACGCGCGCGAGGCTCCCGGAGGCCTGCACCTGTCCGAGCACGACGAGCACGTCGACGCGTGTGCCGGGCACGACGAAGCCGGCGACGCCGATCACCTCGTTGACCTTGACGGAGATCGCGCGCATGCCGGTCGGAATCGTCGGCGGCAGGCCGGCGCCGGCTTCGCGCGGCGCGAGCGTCGCCGACGTGAGCGGCTGGTTCTCGGCGACCGGGCTGACGATCCCGCGCGAGACGACGTCCGCGATCTTGTCGAAGCCGCCTCCGACGGGATTCGACGCCGGCCAGGCGACGAGCTTCACGTCCTGCTCGGCGACGAGCGTGCCGACCGTGAGCGGCCGGGCCGCCACCACCGCGAAGACGTGCGCGACTTCGACTTCGCGCGCCGGCATCGCCTTGATGGTGCGATACACGAGGAAGCTGGCGGCGAGCGCCATGACCAGCGAGATCCCGACGACCGTGATGGTGCGAGCGGAACGGTTCATGAGGTCTTCTCTCTTCTGTCGATCAGGCCCGCCACACGGCCGCCCACGTGCCGGCGGCGATGGCGGTTGCATAGGCGAGCCGCGGACCTGACGAATCCTCTATCGTCAACCCCGGCACTCTTCTTAAGCCGGTGGCGCGCCAGCACGCGAAGATGGCGACGAGATTCGCGGCGGCGGTGCGAAGGTACCGGCGGCGCAGCGCAACCGCGAGCGCGAGCACGCCGCCCGCCAGCACCGACAGCCACGCGGATTCGAGGACGCCCTGCGGCCCCAGCCAGGCGCCCACGGCGCCGAGCAGCTTCACGTCGCCGGCGCCGAGGCCGCCGACGATGAACAGCGGCGCGAAGAGCGCGACGCCGACGATCCAGCCGGACCCGCTCTGCAGCGCGCCGGCCGATCCCGCGGTCGCCGCGTGGTACACGAGCGCCGCGGCGGCGCTGCCGAACGTGAGCACGTTCGGGACACGCCGCGTGGCCACGTCGATGCCCGCCGCGAGGCCGGCGACGACGAGCACCGCAGCCTGCGCGGTCGTCAACATGACCTGGCCTCGACACGAGGTGTCCCGTGGAACGGTGCGACGTGCGCCCGCTCCACGGTCCCTCCGCGTCGACCTACGACGACGACACCTGCGTGCCGATGTTCGAGAACTGCGTGTTCAGACCGGACGCGACCGCCTGGATTCCGACGATCACCGCGAGCGCGATGAACACGGCCAGGAACGCGTACTCGATCAGGTCCTGACCTTCCTCCTCGCGGACGAAACGCTGCAACAGGCTCTTCATGACTGCTCCTTCATGGGACTGAGATTGGGCAGCACGCCGCCCGGCGGCCGCGCTACCGCCCGGCTCCGACGAGCCAGGCTCGTCCGACATATCGGCCTGATTGAGGGGGCGCACAGGGTGGACCACCGCCGCGGCGCTCGCGAGCGGTCCGCGGTGGGCAACCGAGTGCAGTCCGACCCGTACCGCCCGCGAGGCATCGTCGTCACGACCCGCGGGCGCGGTGCCAGCGTGCGCAACGCTGTCGCGGTGCCTGCGCCGCCAGATCATCACGAGCCACGCGGCCATCGCGACGATCGACCACTGCACGTGCGTCGCGCGCGTGAGGCCGTCGAACGCCGGGAGCAGGTAGGTGGCGTAGCCGGCCACGAGCAGCGGTGTGTCGGGCGATGGACGGTCGAGCGCCCAGGCCACCGTCAAGAGGAGCGCCGGCGTGAGGACGACGAGATCGTAGGCGTAGAGATGAGGGCTGAGGAGCACGGTCGCGAGCAGCACGGCGCTGAACCGCAGCGACAGCGGCGCCGTGCTCGTCCAGATCCGGGCCGTCGCGACGGCGACGACGATCGCCCCGAACGCCGTGATCGCTCTCGCGATCGTCGTCGGCATCCCGAGCAGCGCGACGAACGCCGAGAACGTGTGCATGAGCCACGGCTGCGCCTCGAGCAGCGGCAGATCGCGCGACACTACGCGGAAGTTGATCGCGTAGTCGACGAGAACGTGGGGACCGAAGTACGCCGCGGCCGCTGCGACCTGGATGGCGGCCGCGAGCGCGGCACCGGCCAGCGCGCGCCAGTCGCGCGCCGCGATCCAGATCGCCGGTAGCACGACGCCGAACGTGGGCTTGTACGCCAGCGATCCGAGACAGAGTCCCATCAGGAACGATCGGCGCGATCGCGCGGCGAAGTACGCGGCGGTGAACCAGGCGAGCGTGAACGCCGACGTCTGGCCGGACGCGACGAGCGAGTAGGCCGCCGGCGCCGCCGCGGCCGCGATCGCCACCGTCGATCTGTACCGGACGAGCGCGGGCAGCGACCGCGTCATCGCCGCGACGCTCGCGGCATAGGCGACGACCGAAGCGAGCAGCCAGACGGTCAACGCGCCGAGGTAGGGGAGGCCGGCGAGCGGCGCGAAGAACATCGCGACCTGCGGCGCGTGGACGGGCAGGAACCGGTGCGGATACTCGGGCACGAGGCGGTCCGTTCGTCGCGCCTGCGCGTCGAAGTCGTACAGCTCGGTCGTGGCGCGCGCGCGGCCGATCTCTCCGAGCACGTAGAAGTGAAGGAAGTCGTGCCCCTTCAGGTGGCCCGAACGGTCGAGGTGTCCCTGCGGGCTCATCTCGGCGACGTACGTCGTCCAGCAGACGACGCCCCACACGAACACCGGGAGCAGCCAGAGATGCCGTCGCGCGGCGCCGTGGTCGAGGCGCAGCGTCCGGATCAACGGAAGCGCCATGACGGCCTCAGGGTCCCGGGAAGCACCGCCGGGCCGGCGGCGTCGTCGTGATCGGCGTGAACGGACCCGCGCCTGCCCTCGCCAGCATCGTCGACGACGAGCCGGTGAAGATGGCGACCCAGCCGCGGCGCTCGAGCTGCGGCACGACCGGCAGGTGGCGCGGGAGCCAGATATAGTCGGGCTGGAGACGATCGAGCAGATCCCAGCCCTTGTCGTCGCCCGCGTAGAACCGCCGGTGGCTCGCGATCGTGTCGGCGGAGAACACGGTCTCGCGCCGGCCGTCGAAGGAGACCTTGAGATCCGGCCCGAGGTGCCAGATGGCGTACTCGCCCCAGTCGAACCAGGTGAGCATGCGCCCCCGCAGGCGGTTCGCGTGCGCGAAGCGCACGGCGTCGGGCTCCGGCAGCCAGTCGCCCGCCATCGTGAGACACCCTGCGAACGGGCGCGCGATGCCGGCGACCGGCATCGCCATCACGCCCACCGCGGCCATCGCCACCGCGATCTGCGGTGCCGCGAGGCGCGGCCACGCGAGCCGCCGCCTCGGCCACGCCGCGACGATCTCGTCCGACCAGAGGAACACGATCGCCAGCGCGAAGAAGGCGTCGAGCCGGCTCACGCGGAACGACGCGATGGCGAGCAGCACGGCGAGCACGAGGCGATCGAGACGGCGCGTCCGCGTGCGATACGCGGCCCACGCGGCCGTGCCGGCCGCCGCGAGCCAGGGCACGCCGAGCGCGATCGGCGACGAGAGCGTGCTGCTCCACTCCTGGATGTCGTCGCGGCCGAGCCGCACCGTCGTCGCGAGGAAGCGCCAGAGCTCGACGCCCTCCGGCGTGGCGAGCGTCGCCGTCACGGCGAGGAGCGCAGCCGCGGCGCGTGCGGCGCGCGACCGGAGGGGCAGCGTGGAATCGACGATGCCGAGCGACGCCCAGACGCCGAAGACGCCCGCGCCGACGATCCACCCGCCATGGAGGTTCGCCCACAGCGCCATCAGCGGCGGGACCAGCAGAAGCGACGTCGAGCGCCCGCGCTCGGCTCGCCGCATCAGCGCGAGCAGCACGCTCATCAGCAGGACCGAGAACAACTGCGGCCGAATCGTGTGCGTGCGCCAGTACGTGCCGGTGAACGCGAGCGCCATGGCGAAGACGGCGATGTCCACGGAGGCGCCCGCGCGCCGGTAGTGATGCCAGACCATCCAGAGGCAGGCGCCGACGATCGCGAGCTTCATCGCGATGAGCGCACCCGGGCCGCCGGCGCGATACACCGCGGCGATCGCGAGCTCGGTCAACCACTCGTGGTTGACCCAGGGCCGATCGCTCGCGAACGAATACTGGTCGCGTTGGCGTGCGTCGCCCGATGCGAGGATGTCGAGGCCGAACCTGAGATGACCCCAGAGGTCGGCGTCGGCCGGCGTGACGAGCGCGGTCGTCAGCACGAGCAGCCCGGCGGCGCTGGCGAGCACCGGCCACAACGCGCGTGACGGCGGCGTGTCCGTGCGCGATCCCGTCATCCGCGCCGCGCCTCCATCAACGGCGCGAACTGCGGCAGCACGGCGAACCGCGTGCGGAACCGATCGACGCGCTCGGCCCGCTGTGCGATCCGCGCCTCGTCGGCATGACCGAGGAACGCGCCCGCGATCGCGAGGTACGGCAGCTTCGACGGATCGAAGCCGATGAGCCGCGCGCAGGTCGCATCGACCGCGACGGGATCGGTTCCCATCGCGAGCACGCCGAGATCCCTCGGCTGCCCCATGATCGGCCCGTCGCCTTCCATCGCCGTGATGCCGTCCACGATCGTCAGGCCGGGCCGAATCGTCGCGGCGAGATCGACGATGGCGTTCTCGATGCCGTGGAAGTGGAGGAAGTTCTTCGGCCACCCGTAGACGGCGCCCGGCACCGTGCCGAAGAGGTTCTTGAGCCCGGCCGTCATCCCCGCCCAGTGGTGTGTCTTGAGCTTCGGGATCGACACCACGAGATCGGCGCGAAGCACTTCGACCGGCAGCGCGAGGGCCTCGAGACCCATGAACCGGCTTCGCAGCGGCACCACGCGCACGTCGTCGTGGTTCAGATCGACGAACCGCACGCGCAGGTCGGCGAGCTGCCGGCCGAGCCCTGATGCGTGGAGCAGGTACTCGACGTCGCGGCGATGGCCCGGCCCTTCTGCGACGACGATCTCGGACGCGCCCGCCGAGAACAGGGCGTCGACGGCGCCGGCGACGACGTGCGGATGCGTGTTGACCGGCGCGCCGTCGCGGTACTCGACGAGGTTCGGCTTGACGAGCACGCGGCGGCCGGCGACGGCGATCGGCAACTCGCGAAGGCCGCGGCGGATGACGTCGGCGAGATCGACGTCATATCCGCTCGCCGCCAGGAGCGCGACGGCGGAACCGGGCGGGCGGACGAAGTCGCCGCGGCGATATGGCGCCCGGCGGCAGCCTTGCCAGGCCAGCGCGAGCGGAAGCGCACGCAGCAGATCGCGCCGGCTGATCCTGACGCTCATCGGTGCGAGGCCCTCCACGCGACAGCAGCGGCGACGGGCTGCGTTCGCGCGTCGAGCACCACGGCCAACCACAACGCGAGCGCCGACCAGCCGTAGATGGAGCCGAGCGTGAGCGCCCCGATCGGATCGTGGCGCAGGCCGACGAGCGGCAGCGGCAGAACGAGGCCGGGCAGCGCGATGAGCAGACACGCCGTGCGCAGGCGGGATGGCCGGTCCCCGAGCGTGCGGCACAAGAGCGCCGCCGGTCCCACGATCAGCCAGACGTAGTAGAACCAGCCGAGCGGCGACGCGATCATCGCGGTGAGCAGCAGGCCGAGGCACGCGCGATCGACGGCGCCCGGCGACGTATCCCGCGCGAACCACCAGGCCGATCCGGCGGCGAAGACGACGGCGACGACGATCGTCAGCACGCGGACGAGGACGGGGGCGTCCGTCCAGGGCACGAACATCGGGCTCGCCGAGAGGTTGCGCGCGAGCCCTCCCGCGATCGACGCGTTCATCGGCGCCCACGTCCAGTCCACGGCGTTGACGACGCGCATCCATGCGGCGTACGGACCGGTGCCGAAGATGGCCAATCCTGCGCCGACGCACACGGTGCCGGAAACGATCATCGACAGCGCGCCGCGCCGGCGGAGCAGCGCGTAGAGGAGGAACACGCCGAGGAACGGCTTGACGCTGGCGCAGGCTCCCATCCACGCGCCGAACGATCGCCACGCGCCGCGGCGGGCCGCGCGCCAGGCCAGCGTGACCGGCAGCGCCAGCACCCACGTGACCTGGCCGGTGACGACCAGCATGCCGGTCGCCGAGCAGATCGCGATGCCGGCGGCGGCCCAGAGCACGCCCGCGAGCGTGAGCGATGTCTTCATCTCGCGAACGACGATCCACAGCGTCGTCAGCATCGCGACGCTGCTGAGCACGGCCCACGCGACGAGCGCCGGCACGGGCTCGAGCCCGGCCAGCGGCAGGACGAGCAGGTGGAAGTGCGGCGGGTTCATGTTCCAGAACTCTCGTGTCACGTCCGGCGCGATCGTGACGGCCGTCGCGGCGCTCGATCCGTACATGTCGGCGCCGGCGAGGAACGCGTGCGCCGAGTGGTAGAACTTGCCGAAATCGTTCATGTGGAGGTCGTCGACCATGAACCTGGCGAGCGCGGCGTTGTACAGCACGCCCGCCGCGATGGCCACGAGGAGCGCCGCCACCACGCAGGCGCGCACGAGATCGCCGGTCAGCAGGACCGCCGGCCGCGAACGGAGAACGCGCTCGAGCGTGGCGTCGGAGATCACGGCGGCTCGTCGGCTAGATCCGGAACGTACGGGCTGGATCGTCGAGGGCCAGCGACGCGAGCGCGAGCGCGTGGAGGTGGCCGGCCGCGACGGCGTCGGCCGCGCGGCGCTCGAGGTCGACGCGCAACGCCGCCACCGGACGTCCGAGCGTCGCAAGAGAGATGAGCGACAGCGCCGCGGCCGTCACCGAGGGTTCGTCCTGCCAGTGCGCTTCGAGATAGCGCAGGCTCTGCGACACGGCCGGGTGGTCGCGCCGATCCTGCATCGCGATCAGCCCCAGCGCCGTCGTCGGCACGTAGGGGCGAAGATCCTGACCCATCATCGTGGCGTTGCCGAAGTTCCATCCGCCCCCGTCGCAGACGCGATCGAGCAGGAGCCGTTCGGCTTCCTCGACGCGTGCCGGCGCGCCGGGGACGTCCCAGCCGTCGTGGAGCGCGCGCTTGAGCGCGATGACCGCGAGCGCGGTCGGTTCGACCCAACTGAACGTGCCGTCGATCCAGGCCCAGCCTCGAAGGCTGTTGTTCTGCGGCGTCTCGGGCGTCTGCGGCGCGGTCGTGCCTGACGACGCCGCGAGCGCCGTCAGCAGGTGGTGTTGTTCCGATCCGGTAGCGAGACCGGGCAGCACGTGACAGGCGAACGCCGCGAGCGCGTTGAATCCGATGTTGATCGGGAGCGCCGGATCCTCGGCCAGCCAGCCCGGCGAGACCCGGCAGCGGGCGAAGAAGACGCGATGCGGCGCGAGATCGACGTCCGCGCCGAGCGCGAGCAGCGCCCACGCGGTCGGCTCGACGCGGCTCGCGTGCCCCGCGTAGTAGCCCCATCCGCCGCTCGCGTTCATGCCGGCCCGGAGCCGTGCCGCGATCGTCATGCCGGGGTTATCGGCATCATCCCGCGGGTTCTGTGTGCCGGCGCGTTGTGGACTATCATCCGATGGCGCCGTGTTCTCGAATCACGATCGTCGTCCCGAGCGGTGCAGCGTCGCGCAGGGCTGCGCCACGATGGGATCTGCGCGCCGATGATCGTCGCGGCTCCGCGCATCGTGCTCGGCGCCGGCGTCATCGTGGCGGCGTTCGTGCTGCTGGGCGCGCGGCCCGACGCTCAGCGCACCGGCCCGCGCGATCAATCGGCCGGCACGGCGGCCGCGCGGGCCATCGCGCGCGAACGCATCGACGCGCTGGTGGGCGCTTCCCAGCGCGGCACGCGCTACCTGCCGGGCCAGGTCCTGATCAAGTTCAAGTCCGGCACGACGCTCGTGCGGCAGCAGCGCGCGCTGTCCGTGCTGCGCAGCCGGCCGTCCGCCCTCGGCCTGCGGCGCGTCGGCGACGCCGCGGTCGTCGACGATCCGCTCGAGCCGGACGCCGAGGCGGCTGCCCGTCGCCTGGCGGGGCAGCCGGACGTGGAGTACGCGCAGCCGAACTACATACGCCGCGTGCCGGCGATCGTGTCGGATCAGTACCGCGCGATGACGATCGACGCGGCGCCGGCGCGGCAGCCCCAGGATCCCGATTTCCCCGTCCTGCAGTGGAACCTCTCGCTCATCGGCATGCCGGGAGCGTGGGCGATCAACCCCGGCGGCAGCGGCGTGACGGTCGCGGTCGTCGACACCGGCTTCACGGCGGCACCGCGCACGACGACGGCGCCGTTGTGGACGGGGCAGCGATTCGAGAGCGTGGCGCTGCGCTACGCGCCGACGCCCGATCTCTCGCTGGCGCGGATCGTCGACGCGCGCGACTTCGTCGCCTTCGACGCGGCCGGCGGGGCGATTGCGGACACGGAAGGCCACGGCACGCACGTCGCATCGACGATCGCGGAGGAGTCAAACGATCTCGGTCCCCTCGGTGTCGCGTACGCCGCGCGCCTGATGCCGTTGAAGGCCTGCTACAGCTACTGGGATCTCATGCTCGACCGCGCGCGGCGCGGCATCACCGGCTTCATCCCGCCGACGGCCGGCGGATGCCCGGACGACGTCGTGGCGGAAGCGATCCGGTACGCGGCGGACCACGGTGCGTCCGTGATCAACCTGAGCCTCGGCGGGCCCGAGCCGTCACCCGTGCAGCGGGAGGCCATCGCGTACGCCGTCGAGCGCGGCGCGTTCGTCGCCGTCGCGGCCGGCAACGCGTTCGACCAAGGCAACCCGATCGAGTATCCGGCGGCCTACGCTCCGCAGATGAGCGGCGTGATGTCGGTGGGCGCCATCGGCAAGTCGCAGACGCGCTCGTACTACTCGTCGACGCGCAACATCGAGATCGTGGCGCCCGGCGGCAACGATCGCGACGGCGGCGGCGCCGACAAGGGCTACATCTGGCAGAGCACGTTGTACCCGCCCGACCAGGATCCTTCCGTGACGACCGTGCCGCGCTTCGATCGGTACGTGGTCGTCGGCTACGAGGGGACGTCGATGGCGGCGCCGCACGTGGCGGGCGTGGCGGCGCTGCTCATGTCGCAGGGCGCCCTGCGGGACCCGCGCGCCGTCGAGGCGGCAATCAAGGCCACCGTCCGCGATCTCGGCGCGCCGGGCGTGGACGGCGAGTTCGGCTTCGGGCTGATCCAGGCGCGGCTGGCGATCTTCGGATCGGGCGTCCGCCGATGAGGGCCCGGCGTTGCGCGGTGCTGCTCGCCTGCGCCGGGCTGTCGCTCGGTGCGTCGTCGGCCTGGGCGCAAGCGAGGTTCGGCGAGGGACAGGGGTTTCCGTATCGCCGGCCGGCACCGCCGCCCCAGCCGATCGGGGTTCGCGTGTTCGCGATCGCGGACGTGACGAGCATGGCCGCGGCCGACACGTTCGCCGGCGTGTTCGGATCGTCCAGGCTCACGAGCCGTGGCGGTGGCGTGGAGGTGATCCGCCTGCGGCGCGGCCTGTTCGTGCGCGCCGCGCTCTCGACGTCCTCCGCGTCTGGATCGCGCGTCGTCGTGTTCGACGGGACGGCGGTGCCGCTCGACATCCCGCTCACGCTGGAGCTGCGGCACCTCGAGGTCGGCGGCGGATGGCGCCAGGAGCGGCGGGGCGCGCGCCTCGTTCCATACGCGGGCGCCGGGTTGTTGCGTCTCCGTTACGTCGAGCGCTCGCCCTTCGCGGACACGGGCGAGGACTCGGACGAGACGTTCACCGGCTACGCCGCCTTCGCCGGGGTCGACGTATCGGTGTGGAAGTGGATTGTCGCCGGCGCCGAGATCCAGTTCCGGTCGGTGCCGGACGCGCTCGGCGATGGCGGGGCGTCGAGAGCCTTCAACGAACGGGATCTCGGCGGCGTGACCGCGAGAGCCCTGATTGGAATCCGGAAGTGACGCACGCGTCGTTCATGCGAGAGGCGCTCGCGCTCGCCGACGAGGCGGCCGCCGCCGGTGAAGTCCCCGTCGGCGCCGTCGTCGTGCTCGGCGACGAGGTCATCGGGCGCGGGCGGAATCAGCCGATCGCGTCGTCGGATCCGACGGCGCACGCGGAGATCGTCGCGATGCGCGACGCGGCGCGGCGCACCGGCAACTACCGGCTGCCCGGCGCCGCGCTCTACGTCACGGTCGAGCCGTGTCTCATGTGCGTCGGGGCCATGGCGCACGCCCGCATCGCGACCGTGATCTACGGAGCCCCGGAGCCGAGGAGCGGCGCCCTCGAGTCGACCGGCCGCGCGCACGAACACCCGTCGCTCCACCATCGCATGGTCGTCATCTCGGGCGTGCTCGCCGCCGAGTCCCGGGAGCGCCTGCAACAGTTCTTCGCCGCCCGTCGCCCCCCGCGCAATCCTTGAAGTTCCACGGCCGATGCTTTGCGGCTCATGCCCTGCAGGCTCACGCCTTGCGGCTTGCGCCGTACGCGTTGCTCAAGCCTACTGCCTCATCTTCGCCGCGGCGAAGGCGATGATCGCGAGGACGATCACGACCATGATGACGCCGGTCCAGACGCCGGCCTTGAAGATCCCCGCAATCGCCTCGCAGCCGCTGAGCATCACCGCGATCAGCGCCACGAGCGTGACGCGAAACGCATTCATACGAACCTCCGCGCAGGAACGGTGCAAACCGAATACCGAGTCAGCACGGTCCGCCGGCGGCCCGTCAACTGGCGGGCACGGTGCAGGGTCTCGCGGCCACACCCGGCAAAGGATGATGCGCTTCCACCCCCAGGGTTCGGCGCCGTCGGCCTCGATGAGGTCGTCGTTACCCCGGTGACGGCGCGCGCGTGTTCGTTCGATCGCGACGGTTCATCGGCCTGCGAGTACGATACGTCTCTGCAAAGGAGGGAGTCGTGGCAGCACCGGTCCTTCGCTGGATGGCCGTGGTCGTCATCTGTCTTGGCCTGTCGGGCGCGGCGGGAGCACAGGCCGGCCGTGCCGGCGCGCCGGCGGCTGACGCGGCGCCCGATCGCATCGACTATCTGACCTTCGCTCAGGGCGCGGTGCCGGTGAGCATCGGCGGAACGGGCTCGAAGGCCGGCGCCGGTTTCGAGCACGCCGTGCGCGCCACCGACGGCGACCCGACGCCGTTCACCGTCGTGAACGGCGCCTCGGCCGACGCCGAGACGGAGTTCGTGTACGAGCTTCCGGCGCTGACCACGTTCGACCGGCTGGCCGTGCCGAACGTCGTCGAAACGCCGAGCCCGTCGGCCACCTTCACGCGCACCGTGGAAGTCCATGGATCGACGACGAGCGCGAGCGAAGGCTTCGCGCTGCTTGCGTCGGCGACGCTGCGAACGCACGCGGCGCGCGGGCAGGTCACCGAGCTGACGATGGCGGCGACGCGGCCCGTCCGCTGGGTGAAGCTGCGGCTCGCCGGCGGCATCGACGTGATGCGCCCGCAGTCGTCGTTCGAGTTCAGCGAGATTATCGGCAACGGCACGCAGGCGACGCCCGAGCTGTCGCCGGCCTTCACGGGCGCGTGGCGTGCGCAAGCCAATCGGATCCGGCTGATCCAGAAGGGCCCGATCGTCTCGGGGTGCTACGACTCGTCGGGTGAGCTCGCCGGCACCGTCACGGGCAACATCCTTCGTGCCACGGGCATCAGCCGCGCGGACAAGACGACGAGCCAGTTCATCCTGAGCGTGGCGGCGGACGGGTCGCTGCGCGGCGTGCGGTCCTCCAACGGCGCGCCGTTCCGCCTGTTCAACGTCGCCCCCGCGCCGGCGGGCACGCGCGTGGAGTGCGCGGAGCCCGCGCCGCCCGCGCTCGGCTGCGGTTCGGTGATCCACGGCATCACGTTCGCCTTCGACTCCGCCGAGATCCGTGCCGATTCAGCCGGCGTGCTCGGCGAGCTCTTTCGCGGCCTCGCCGCCGACCGGAGCGCGACGATCCTCATCGAAGGGCACACGTCGAGCGAGGGGAGCGACGAGTACAACCAGCGCCTGTCCGAGCGACGCGCCCAGGCCGTGGTGGCCGATCTCGTGCGGCGCGGCATCGCGGCCAGCCGGCTGTCGGCCGCGGGCATCGGCGAGCGGCGGCCGCTGGCGGGCAACCAGGACGAAGCCGGGCGCTCGCTGAACCGGCGGGTCGAGGTGAAATGTCGGTGACCGCGACACGTCACCGCGTCCGCGAGAGCCGCGGCAGCGGCGACGGCTTCTTCAACACGCGGAACCGGCACGTCGGGGTGCGCGCGTTCGTGGCCGAGTTGCGCTGAGGCGAGTAGGCGCGCCGAACGGACCCGGCGGGGCCAGGTGCCCTCGAGGCGGGCCGGCGCTACTTCACGCCGGCCGCGTACTCCTCGTAGGTGCCCTTGAAGTCGCGGATGCCATCCGGCTGGAAGTGCCACACGCGCGTGCCGACCTCTTCGATCAGATCCTCGTCGTGCGTGACGAGCAGGACCGTGCCCTCGTACTTCTGGAGCGCGATGTTCAGCGCGTTGATCGATTCGAGGTCGAGGTGGTTCGTCGGCTCGTCGAACACCAGCACGTTCGGCTTCTGCAGCATGATGCGGCAGAAGAGCAGCCGCGCGGTTTCGCCGCCCGAGAGCGCCTCGGTCGGCTTCAGCCCTTCCTCGCCGCTGAAGAGCATCTGGCCGAGCAGGCCGTGGATGTCCTGGCGCGACGCGTCGGGATCGAACTGGTGCAGCCACTCGACCGCCGTCATGCCCTTCTGGATGACGCCGGTGTTGTCCTGCGCGAAGTAGCCGATCGACACCTCGTGACCCCAGCGCAGCCGCCCCGCGTCGAGGTCCTCCGGCGACCGGGCGAAGCCCGGCGCGTCCGACAGCAGCGCCTTCAGCAGCGTCGTCTTGCCGACGCCGTTGCGGCCGACGAGCACGATCTTCTCGCCGCGATTGACGACGGCGCTGAAATCGTCGACGATCTCGTGCGCGCCGTAGGCCTTCGACACGCCGGCGCACTCGAGCACGACCTTGCCGGACGGGCGGTTCATCTGGAACCTGATGTAGGGACGCTGGATGTTCGAGCGGGCGAGCTCGGTGGTCTGCAGCCGCTCCACTTCCTTGCGCCGCGACTGCACCTGGCT
This sequence comes from Acidobacteriota bacterium, assembly GCA_020853395.1. Lineage (NCBI taxonomy): Bacteria > Pseudomonadati > Acidobacteriota > Acidobacteriota bacterium. Next base: position 12,094 of record JADYYY010000005.1, on the reverse strand, counting down.
CGATCGCGTGCCGGCCGAGAACCGCGCGATGAAGTCGTTGAGCTGCGCGATCTTCTTCTCGCGCTGCGCGTTCTCGGTCTCGATGCGCGATCGGATCTGCGTCTTCGCGAGCACCATCTCGTCGTAGCCGCCGGTGTAGATGATGATCGTCTGGTAGTCGATGTCCGCCGTGTGCGTGCACACCGCGTTCAGGAAGTGGCGGTCGTGCGAGATCACGATGAGCGTGCCGTCGTAGCGCACGAGGAACTCGCGCAGCCAGTGGATCGAGTCGAGGTCGAGGTGGTTCGTGGGCTCGTCGAGCAGCAGCGCGTCGGGATGGCCGAACAGCGCCTGCGCGAGCAGCACGCGCACCTTCTGGCCGCCCTGCAGCTCGCCCATCGTCCGCGTGTGCAGCTCGTGCGGGATGTCGAGGCCCTGCAGGAGGATCGCCGCGTCGCTCTCGGCCGAGTACCCGTCCTCTTCGCCGACGATGCCCTCGAGCTCGCCGAGGCGCATGCCGTCCTCGTCGGTCAGGTCGGTCTTGGCGTAGAGCAGGTCGCGCGCCTGGAGCGCGTCCCACAGCCGCGTGTTGCCCTGGATCACGGTGTCGAGCACGGTGAACCGATCGAACGCGAACTGGTCCTGCCGGAGCACGCCGAGCTTCTGCGGGCGGACGACCGTGCCTTTCTGCGGCAGCATCTCGCCCGTCAGCAGCTTCATGAACGTGGACTTGCCGGCGCCGTTCGGCCCGGTGAGGCCGTAGCGGCGGCCCGGCGAGAAGGTGGCGGTCACCTCCTCGAAGAGGATCTTCGAGCCGAACCGCATCGAGACGTTCTGCACTGAAATCATCGGAAGGTCGCAGGCGGCGCTCCATGCGCACGGCGGGGCCCGCGCGCACGAGCACAACCTTTGAATTGTAGCAAAGGGACCGAGTCGGGCTACCATGGCCGGGCCCTCGGCCATGCTGACCGCCCGCGCGCTGCGGAAGTCGTTCGGCCCGCTCGTGGCCGTGGACGGCGTGTCGTTCAGCGTGGCGCCCGGCGAGGTGGTGGGGCTGCTCGGGCCCAACGGCGCCGGCAAGACGACGACCCTCGCGATGATCGCGGGCCTGACGACGCCCGACGCCGGCGAGGTGACGATCGACGGCGCGCGTCTCGCCGGCGACGCGCATCCCGCCAAGCGCCGCATCGGGCTCGTGCCGCAGGATCTGGCGCTCTACGATGAGCTGACCGGACGCGAGAACCTCAGGTTCTTCGGCGCGCTCTTCGGATTGTCTGGATCGCGGCTCGACGAGGCGATCGCGCGCGCGCTCGCGGTCGTCGCGCTGACCGATCGCGCCGGGCACCGCGTGGGCACGTTCAGCGGCGGGATGAAGCGGCGGCTCAACCTCGCCGCCGGGCTGCTGCACGATCCCGAGATCCTCCTGCTCGACGAGCCGACGGTCGGCGTCGATCCCCAGAGCCGCCACGCGATCTTCGAGAACGTCGAGGCCTTGAAGCGCGCCGGCAAGGCCGTGCTCTACACGACGCACTACATGGAGGAAGCCGAGCGGCTCGCCGACCGCGTCGTCGTCGTGGACCACGGCAAGGTCGTCGCCGACGACACGATCGCGGGGCTGCGGGCGCGCGCGGGCGCCGCCGGCGGCGAGGCGACGCTGGAGTCGCTGTTCCTCGCGCTGACCGGACGGAGGCTGCGGGACTGATGCTGGCGCCCTTCGTCGCGCTCGTTCGCAAGGACCTGCTGCTCTTCTTCAGCGATCGCCGCGCCGTGCTGATGAGCTTCGCCGTGCCGATCGCGATCGCGTCGTTCTTCGGATCGATCTTCGCCGGACCGTCGTCGGGCGGCGAGCCGGCGAGGATCGCCGTGGCGATCGCCGACGAAGACGGAAGCGCCGTGTCGCGCGCGATCGTCGCGCGCGCGCAGGCCGACCGCAACCTGCGCGTGACGCTCGCCGCCTCTCCGCAGCTGCGCGAGCGGGTGCGCCGGGGAGACGATGCCGTGGGCGTGATCCTGCCGAAGGGGTTCGGCGACGCCGCCGGGTCGGCGTTGTTCAGCATCGGCGGCAAGCCGCCGCTGGACTTGCTGTTCGATCCGTCGAAGCGAAGCGAGCTGGCCCTCGTGCGCGGCGTGCTGACCGAGCACGTCATGGCGGCCGTGAGCCAGGCCGTGTTCGGCGGAGCGTCGGGACGGCAACTGGTCGACCGCTCGATCGCCGATCTGGATCGGAGCGACATGCCGGTCGACGAGAAGCAGCGGCTCTCCGAGCTGCTGCGATCGGTGCAGCGGTTCTACGACCGGACGCCCGCGGCGCCGGCCGGGTTGCCGGCAGCCGGCGGCGCGCCCGGGCTGACGCTGCCCTATGCCGTGCGCGAGCAGGCCGTCACGTCGGGCACGAACGTCCAGTACAACGGCTACGCGCACTCGTTCGCCGGCATGGGCATCCAGTTCCTGCTGTTCGCGGCGGCGAACCTCGGCGTCGAGGTCCTGATCGAGCGGCAGCGCGGCCTCTGGAAACGGCTGCGGAGCGCGCCGCTCGGCCGATCGACGATCCTGGGCGCCAAGGTGGCGAGCATCGCGATCGTGTCGCTGCTCACGCTGCTCGTGTCGTTCGGCTTCGCGATGGTCGTCTTCCGCGTGCGGATTGCCGGCAGCGTCGCCGGCTTCGCGCTCGTCGCCGTGACCTGTGCGCTGATGGCGGCGACCTTCGGGCTGCTCGTCGCGGCGCTCGGCCGCACGCCCGGCAGCGCCCGCGGCGTGACGACGCTGGCCGTGCTGATGATGGTGATGCTCGGCGGCGCGTGGGTGCCGACGTTCGTCTTCCCCGCCTGGCTGCAGACCGCGACCGTCGTCGTTCCGGCACGCTGGGCGGTGGATGGGCTCGACGCGATGACCTGGCGCGGCCTCGGGTTCGGAAGCGCCCTCGTGCCGTCCGCGATGCTGCTCGGGTTCGCCGCGCTCTTCGGCGCGATCGCGTTCCTGCGCTTCCCCTGGCAGGACGCCTAGAACCGAAGCCGTCGACCTGAACACTCAATGTCCCCGAGACGATGGGCACGTCAACAGATTCCCCGAAGGTGAGGGTGACGGGCGCACCCCGGCTGGGGACGAACGTGAGGGGACCGCGGCCATGAGCAGCGTGCGCAAAGCGGACCCGGGCGGGCAGGCCTTGGACCACGTCGGTCACAATCGCATCCAGAGCGCCTACGCCGTCAGACGTCGAAGCGGTGATCTTCGCGCGACCGGCCCTGAGGGCAGTCACGCGACCGACCAAGGGCGAGGTCACGCTCGCAACATCGGGCGCACTCGAGGTCCAGGTCGCGTCCCCGCTTGTCGGTTCGGTCAGTTCTTCCCCGTCGACATCGACGAAGATGACCCGGAACGAATGGGTTTCGCCGATCGCAACACAAACGGTCGGCGGGAATTCGCAAGGCGTCGCCACATCAGGCACGATGCCCACACGCGCCTTGACAGTCAGCACGACCGACGTCGCGACGCCTCCCGCGGTGACCGTGAGTGTGACGTTCCGCGCCGAAGTGCAGTTACGACCCGCTCGGCCGAGCCGTCACCCGGCTGAACACGTATCACCGTCTCATCGCTTGACTTCCACTGGACATCCGGCGGGAGCTCAGCCTGGGTGCCGTCAGCGTTTCGCATCCTGACGGTCAGCAGGGCACTTTCTTGAACCAGCAACGAGCTTGGGACTGACAGGACCTCGAGGCCTTGAGCCGGCGGAGTGTTGGGAACGGCGGGAACCTTTGAGTCAGGCCCGCACGCGGCGATCACGGCGCCGAGAAGCAACGCGAAACATAGGGTCGCGTTACTTCGGTTCAGAGAAGCTGGACACCGTAGCAATCTGAACACCTGGACGGACACCGTAACACAGCCCCGCCGTGGCTTAGCAGGCTGCTCAAAAAGTCCCTCTCGAGGGGATCGACAACCGCGGGGGACCGTACGACGATGCCGGCGATGCGTGGCAACGCTCAGCGGACCGGGCACCTCTTTAGTTGTCTCTGCCACGAGGCCCGAGTCCCCAGGCCAATCGCCTCCGGGCATCCATTACTCCGATCATGAACGACGGATTCTGAACCAACCGCTGTTTCAGCGGTTGAGATTCATTCGGCAGTTGGCGCTGACGGAACTCGTCTATCGCGGCCGAGAGGACATAGGGAGCGGGGAACGGGAGGCGACAGAACGGGGCTATCAGCCCTTCGCGGTACCTTCCGCTTGACACACAGATGACGGCGAACGTCGCTCGTCGCCTACAAATCTCCGGGCCGCGATCACGTCCGGCGTCTCGAAGGCCTCGGGAAGCCGCGCGTACACGTCGAACACGAGCGCGCGCAGATCTTCGTCGCGATGCGTGCCCAGGCGCTGTCGCAGTCGCGCGAGGCTCAGGGTTGCTCGCAGTTCCCACAGCGTCGCGCCTTGCTCGCGGGCGCGTGCGGCAGCACGCGCGAACGACTGTTCAGCTCTGGCCGCGGCGGCGCCGACGGCGGCACCGGTCCGTTCCGATCCACCGGCCGCGCCAGAGCGAACGTCCGCGACGGCGTCAGCGTGTAGCTCGCCGTCGAGACGATGCAACTCTGCCTCGAAGAGGTTTGGCCCGTTGCGTGCCGACGCCCGCAGCGCGTCTGCCAGGGTTTGTCGGGAAGCCGATTGTTGGCCCATCCGCCTGTAGCCATCTGCCAGCATCCCCAGGACGAGCGGTTCGTAGAGCCCGACGCCGGAGGAGAGGAACGTCGTCGTGCCTCGTTCGAGAATCTCGAGGCCTTCGTTTCCACGTCCTGTGGCGACGAAGGCCCATCCGCGAAGCGCCTCGACGAACGGGAAGATCGGCGGCAGTCCCGACAACTCGTGGAGGAACGGGAGCACCTTTTCCGGCTGGTCGCCAAAACAATGGTACAGAACCGCGCCGCCGAGCGCGCCGGCGGTTGCAACCGGATGAGATCGGGAGCGGCCGATGCGAAGCGCCTCCGAGTGGAGACGATCCGCTTGCATGCCGAAGCCGGTGATCAAGAGCGTGTTCGCCAGTGATCCGGCACACACGATCTCGAGGTCGCTGGCGTAGAGTCCGAGCAGCCCGTCCGTCCAGTGAACTTGCGCCAGTTCGAGGCCGGCCTTCAAGTGGTGAGCCGCACCGGACAACTCACCCTGGCCCAGCAGCACCGAGCCGATAGCGGCGTGCGCCGCCATCGACTGGATCGGATTCGCGCCGGCGCCGATGAGCATCGACATCTGGTCGATCAGATCGCGCGCTCGCGAAAAGTCGCCTTTGCTCCAGAAGAACCGGCAGAGTCCGAACGCGGACTCGATGAGCTCGGGCCGATCGCCAATCTGACGGCAGAGTTGATGGGCGCGTTCGAAGGACGCCGCAGCGTCCGGAGAACCGTAGCCGGCGGTCAACGCGTACCACGTGCCAGCCACGATCTGCAGCCGCAGTTCGACGCGCCATCGCGCCGGCGTGTCCGGGAGTTTCGGCAGAACCGCGAACGCGCGGTCGAGATGCGAGCGGGCCTCGACGTGGGCCGCTCGCTGCAGTGCAAGCTGGCTGGCGTGCTCGCGGTACGCAATCGCGCGAATGAAGTCGCCGCCGTGCTCAAAATGGATGGCAAGCTCCGGCGCAATCTCCGCTGCTCGGTTTCCGTACCCTGCCTCCTTCCGTTCGGCGATGCGCAGGTGCCATTCCTGCAGCCGTTTCGCCCCGACACGCTGCTGCCACAACTCCTGGTACAACGCGTGGAGGAAACGGAACGTCATCGACGGAGTTCCGTCGGGCCACTCGGCGGTGGCCGATGCCTGCAGGAATTCCTGCCGCTCGCTCAGCCGGAGGCAGCGGTCTTCGGTGTCGGCGAGGTCGGCGCCGAGAGCGGCCGCAATCTCGGTCGTCGAGCACTCCACGCCGGCCACGCTCGCCGCTTCGATCACGCGCTGGTCCTCCGCGCCCAGTCTGGACGCCTGTTCGGATACCAGTTGACGCAGGCTCTCCGGCATCAAACGGGCGAGCGTCGACATATCGCCTTGCAACGTCCAGCCATTGTCGCCGTTCACGAGGAGGCCGCGGCTTCGCAGGTCTCGAAGCACCTCCTTGAGAAAGAGAGGATTCCCGGCCGTTCGTGCGTAGAGGATGTCGTCGAGTCCGGGGGGAGGGGCGTCCGGCCCACAGTATGCCGCCAGATACGCCGCCACGTCGCCTCGGTCGAGTGGACCGAGGCGGATTTCCGAGACCGTGTCCTGTACCCGCAGTTCCAGGAGAAGCGGCCCGAGCGACGGCTCGTTCACGAGATCACGGGATCGACAGCTGGCGACGATGAGCAGACATGCGGATTCGCGGCGGCGCGCAAGCATGCTGAGCAGGTCAAGGGTCGAGACGTCGGCCCACTGCAGATCCTCGATGACCAGGACCAACATCGGCGACGGACCGTGGTCAGGGTCGCCCAGCGACTCGAGGGCCTCGGCCAACTCACGCAGCATCCGCTGGCGCGCGTCCTCGGAACCAGCCGCCCGCGCTTGCAGGACCTGTCGTTCGTCCTCGGTCGTCAGGGCGGGCAACTGCATCAACCATGTCGGCGCGTATTGCCGCAGCGCACGTATCAGACGGTCTCGTGCCGACGTCTGAGCGATTCGGCTCAGCGCCTCCATGACGGGGAGATATGGTTCACCGCTGCCGTAGTGGGCGATGCACTGCCCGCGGCCGACCCAACGCGCGTGTCCGGGCCCCGACGACGAGTCGGGGACAGGCGCGAATCGAGAGAGGAACTGGTCGATCAGCGCCGTTTTGCCGATGCCGGCCTCGCCTGTGACAAACACCACGCGCCGTCGGCCGCGACCCGCGTCCTCGAGGGCGGCACCAAGCCTCGCGAGCTCGCGCGCACGTCCGACGACGCTCCGCGACCTGCGCTCCGCCATCTCGGGCCCGCCAACGCGCACCTGATCCAGCCGGCTCAGGAAGCAGTAGCCGTCGCCATGTACGTTCGCGATGAACCGCGGTGACGCCGCGTCGTCGCCGAGCAGGCGCCGAAGCCGAGAGATTCGCACCTTGAGCACATCAGGCGTGACCGCCTGGTCCTTCCAGGCAACCTCCAGCAGCTCGCGATGGGAAATGACGGTCCCCGCATGAGTCACGAGGTGATGGAGCAGGGCACAGTCTTTGGGCGAGAGCGGAATCCGTGTGTCCCCGACAAACAGGGCGCTCTCGGCGGCATCGAGCGTGAATTCCGCGAATGTCAGGACCGGAACGCTCATCGGCCCCAGTGCTTTACCAGATTTTACCGGTCGTTACCATAATCTCCTTGTTCGCCTCCGCGTCCGTCTCCACAATCCCTGAGCGCACACGCGAGGCTGTATGGTGACGGTCCAGTATTCTTCCCGCCCAACAATCGTCGTCGGAGGCCTTCTGATCCTGCTCGGGACGGCGACTGCCGCCGGCGCCGAGCCGATTCAGCTCAATTTTGCCGCTGTCAGTCAGAGCCCCTGGGCTGCGGCCAAGGCCTTCGTCCTCGACAAGACGCTGCAGATTCCGGATCCCCATTTCAGCGGACACGTCGATCCGACGATCGAGACGAGTCCCATCGACGCGCTGCTGGATATCCTGGGGATCTCCCTCGATATCGGCTCGCTCAAGATCCACCCGTCGGCGACATTCGACGCGGGGCTGACCGCGCACTATCACGTCAACGGCGGTGAGCTCAACGTGAACTATCCGCGGGATCTGGAACTGAACTTGCCGGATCGCATTCCGGCCGATCCATTCACCATTTCGGCGAGCTTCGCTACGGGCGTCACGCCGCCGCGGCAGTTCCCGATCGCGACCGTCACGAGCGTCGCGGGCGCGGGGTACGGGTTGTTCGTCGGCAGTCCCATGATGGCGTCGCAGTTCGCGTTCCGGCCCGCGGCGGGATTCACGACCACATTTCCGTTCGCCGAGGCCCGGCTCGATGTCAACGTCGATGCGAGCGCCAGCATCAACCTCGAAGGTTGCATATTGACTTGTTTTGACCTCGGCAGCGTGGATCTGCCGAGCGTCCATCACGACCAGGAAATCTTGGAGGTCAGCACGCTCAAGGGCCTCTACGTGATGGGACAGCCGGTGTTCGAGTTCGGCGAGCCGCTGAGCCTCAACGGGTGGGCCGAGTTGACGGTACACGCCCTTGATCTCAGCGTCACTGGGGATCTTCAGCCGGACCGCACGCTCGCAGGCAGCGACTCGCAGCCGGTGTTCGACTTCGGGTTCAACGTCGAACAGCTCATTCCGTTCATCGGCCAGTTTCTACACCGTGAGTTCGCCGGGTTCGGCTATGAGCTGCTCAAGTTGGAGCCACACGCGACCCTGGGTGTCTACCAGCGGTTCTCGTTCGAACCGTCCGTCCAGGTCGCCCTTGAGTTCAGCGAGCCGGTAATCTTCGATGGCCGGGCGACGAACCAGGTCAGCTTCGGCGTTGGCGAGTCGATCACCGTGTCGCCGACGACCAGCTACTCGACGCAGATGAGCATCAAGCCGACGTTCTATTTGGAGAACACGTTCCACAACGAGACCGGCGTCTTCATCAACGGGTCGATGCTGGTCGAAGCGCTGAAGCTCGAGGATCCCGTCGAACTCGGACCAGCGTTCAGGACGAACCTCGATCTGTTCACGTTGACGCTGCCGCCACTCTTCAACGAGAGCTTTTCCGTCAATGTGCCTCCGATCACGACCGACACGCTGACGCTCGCTCGTGACATCGACTTCGGCGGCTTGTTGACAATGCATCACGTATTCGACGACGAGGACACGGGGGAGAGTGTGTACGACGTCGACATCGCGGGCCTCTATGCCGGCCGGGCCGTCGGCTTCGAGCGGATGGTGTCCCGACTCGACCGCCCCGACCATCCCGAACAGCAGAGCGTGCTCGACGTGGACGACGGGTTCGTGGTCACGAATCCGTCGCACCCGCTGTATGGGATGAGCCTCGGCGACCTCTGCGTCGTCTGTTCCGACATCAGCTCCTACTTTCTCCCGACAAATCCCGCGCTGACCGACAACGTCGGGACGTTGTTCTTCTCCAACCTCTCCACGTTCACTCCCCCGCAAACGGCCGAAGACGTCCTTGCGCTGGATCGCGTGCTGGCGGAGCCGAACTTTTACCAGCAGACGTTCACAACGGCCGGTGCGGTTAATGTCGTCTCAGCCGAGCCGGTTCCGGAGCCGGGGACCTTGATACTGCTCGGAAGCGGCGTCGCGCTGGCCGCGGCAAGAGCCAGGCTGCTGCTGCGAAAGGTGCGTTCGTGACGGGGGGCGTCGGCGTAGTACGAGTGAGCGCACGGCGGTCGGCATGGGCAAAGGGTGCCGTGACGGTGACGGCCTTGATCGCCGCGCTGGCCTGTGACCGTGCGGAAGGAGCGCCTCAAGCCGTAACCCTGGCAAACGAATTCCATGCGGTGGTTCTCGACAACAACGCCGTCTATTTCGGGAGAGTAGAACAGTTCGGTGGGCCGTACCTGGTTCTCAGGAACGTCTACTACGTCCAGACAACGGTGAAGCCCGAGACGAAGGAACCGAACAGCGTGCTCATCCGTCGCGGGCGTGAATGGCATGCGCCGGATCGGATGATCATCGACTCCCGTCACGTCGTCTTTGTGGAGCCTGTGACCGCCGAGTCGCGTGTGGCACGGCTCATTGCAGAGGATCGCGCGCGGCAGTAGCAGCGCTCCCTCCCACGGTTATCCCACGAGACACGAGCTGGGTATGGGGCCGGAAAACTCGGGTAGCATGCCCGCAAGACATGCTCATTCGCAGGCTCGTTCCGGCAGACGCAGAAGTGTACCTCCCGTTGCGACGTAGGGCCCTGCAGGAGTCACCGTTCTCGTTCGGCTCGTCGCCGGAGGATGACAGAGCCGGCTCCCTTGAGTGGGTACGGGAGGCTCTCGATGGGGACGAGAGCGCCCTGTTTGGCGCTTTCGACGGCGATCTCGTCGGTATCATCGGCATTGCGCGTGAACAGAAGATGAAGGGTTCGCATAAGTGCGACGTCTGGGGCCTCTACGTCGTGCCATCCGCAAGAAGACAAGGCGCCGCACGCGCCTTGGTCACTGAAGCGATCAGGTTTGCTCGGTCACTTCCCCACGTGGCGCACGTTCACCTGAGCGTGAGCGACAGGGCCCCGGCCGCGATGGCCCTGTACGTATCTCTCGGTTTCAAGACATGGGGCGTCGAACCTGCAGCCATCCGAATCGGAACGGTCGACGCAAGTGAGCACTACATGGTGCTGGAACTCGGCACTTAGAAAGATCCGATGCGCCTCTACGGATGTCCGCCGTCCCTGGTTTCTCAAGCCAACCACGTGGCGGTAGTGCGGCCGCGTGTCATTGCTGTTTCGATCAACGACTGACCGGTCGATTTCCTGCCCTGATTGCATAGGGTCAACAGGCGGAGTGGCCGTACCAGCGTCCCGGGCACGGCGAACGGGAGGATCGGTCTATCGACTTACCGTCGCGCCATGCCGGCGTGACCTCGGCCGTTGATCGTGGCTGAGCACTGAGCTGCGGATGGTCCGCCGCACTCGAACGTGAACCGAGTATTTGGTCTGGGTAGGGCGCTGGTATCGCCCATATCAAAGCGGAAGTCACAGCCCTTCGCGCACTCAACCACCGTCCTTCCGGGTGGAGCGGTAATCGTCATCTCGAAATCCGCGATCTGCGTCTGTGCTTTGCCGACAGACCACCCCACGAGTGCGATAGCGGCAGCAATTGCCAAACGGATAACGATGGTTCTCATGGTCGTGCCTCCCCATTGGAAAGCGGGCTAAGCGTTCCCTCGAGACAGCCTCGGCGTGGCGTTGGTGTGGTCTGAGTGTACCGCCAGACCGTTACTTCTTCGAGTGTCGTCGCCCCCGGGCGTCTTTCACGAAATGAGCCGGCCGACGGTCATCTGATTCGTGCGCTCGGCACGTCCTACTTTACGGGGGTTCCTAGCGCCTGGTTGAGCGCCGCCGCCAGACACGATTGGCTCTGTGTTCTTCGCCGCCTTCTTTTCTGTCGTCGCCTTGATGCGACCGGTCCGCTTTCGTCCTCTTAGCCCGAGGCATGCCCCTTGGCACGTCCCGAAACCCTGACAGCAGTGGGTACTCCGGTTGATGGCGGGCACCATCGCTGTCCTCGCTTGGATTGACGTGTGGTTCCGACTGACCGGACGAGGGCCGTTTCTACACTAGTTTGGGTTGACGACCAGCTCCGGCGCGACGCAGGGGTAGTGTTTCAGTTTGACTGATCCGGCGTGCGGTGGCCTCTCGCCACGATCAAGAACTGGCCGGGCACTTCAACGCTGGGACGAACTGGGCAGCGCCAATAGGGGCAGCGGACCTGAGACGTTGGTGCTTCTGATTCATACCAGACCATGAACGGGCGACCGCAACACTCACACGTGAATCGCGCGACAGGCTTGGCCACCGTTAGAAGTGTCTCAGTTTGACCGGCCGGTTAGTGTCTCAGTTTGAGTGAGTCTGCGTGACTCAGGGTTTGAGTTCAATCTCGTCGAGAAGAAAGCAACCCCAGTTGTTTCCAGCTGTAACCACTACCAGCCATTTGCCAACCGCCGAAAACCGAAACAGCGTGTTGTAGAAGTCTTCTTGGTTGCCGCGCGCGATTGACGGCAACGTCCAGCTGATGGTGACTGTTGGGTCGTCGATCTTGGCGGCTCGAAGTTGCAGCGGCGGCATCGCGGTACCTTGCCTGGGAGTCCACCAGACTTTGCGCTGAGCACCCTGCGGCCCGCGCGGGTCACCCATCAACACCCTCGGGTTGAACGGGCCGGCGACAAACTCTCCGGAACGAGCGGTTCGGTTCGTCGCCGATGCATCCGCATCAACGCAGCGCCGATCCGTCGGTCCACATGCGTCGGCGTACATCGCCTGCTCGGCGCCACCGCCTCTTGGGTGTTTGGCCCCTTCGGCCTCAGCGGCTTCCACGGTTGACGGGATCGGTGCGATGGTCTGGCCATGGACCATGGAACCAGCGAGGCTAGCTACTTTCCGGTGAAGAAATCCCGATCCATGTAGTTGATTCTGCAGGATCCGGCCGGCCGTCTGGTGTCCAAACGTCGCGTGTCGGGCTGGCGAGATCGGATCGGCCGTACTACACTGCGCGG